>NCHM01000719.1 GCA_002257205.1 Rhizobiales bacterium 24-66-13
CGGCGGCGCTGATGCCATAGCGGGTCTGGAGCAGGGTCGGCGTCATCAGGATCACCACCACGATGGCGGCGGAGAGCATCCAGGTGAGCGCCATGGACAACAGAACCTGCGGCGCGTAGCGGCGCATCACCAGCTTCACCGGCAGCTCGGCGGCGAGCGCCTTGCGCACCTTCATCTCCTTGAAGATGGGCGTCTCTTCCAGCCAGGAGCGCAGATAGACCGCACAGAAGCCGAATACGCCGCCCAGCAGGAACGGGATGCGCCAGGCCCAGTCGTGGATGTCCGCCGGGCTGAAGCCGCGATTGATGGCGGTGGCCACCAGCGAGCCCAAGAGGATGCCCGAGGTCAACCCGCAGGTGAGGATGCCGCAGGCCAGGCCCACCCGGCCGGCGGGCACATGCTCGGACACGAATACCCAGGCGCCCGGCACTTCACCGCCGATGGCGGCACCTTGCAGCACCCGCATGGCGAGCAGCAGCACCGGGGCGGCAATCCCGATGCTCTGGTAGCTCGGCAAGAAGGCGATGCCGAGGGTGGAGAGCGCCATCAGGAAGATGGAGAGGGTGAACATGCGCTTGCGGCCGAGCGTATCGCCGAAATGGGCGAGCACGATGCCGCCCAGCGGGCGCGCCAGATAGCCGGCGGCGAAGATGCCGAACGCCTGAAGCTGCACCAGCCAGTCGGGAATGCCGGGCGGAAAGAACAAATGCCCGAGCACGGTGACGAAGAACACGAAGATGATGAAATCATAGAATTCCAGCGCGCCGCCCAGCGCCGAGAGCACCAGGGTGCGATAATCGGCGGCATTCAGGCGGCGGTGCGATGGCGCGGTCGAAGGAGGGGACATGGCGAACTCGTTTGCGGCGCGGGGCCGAAGATGACGGTGCTTTGACAGCCCTTTGCGCTGCAGTGCAGCAATATTCAAGCAGGAAAGCGCCCGCTCCGGGTTCTTTGATGCATGGCGGACCCGCGTTTTCGGCAATGATCGCAAAGCTTGGCCGTTTCCGCAGCCTCCCCCTCACCCGTTTCCCCGCGTTTCCCCGCGTCATGTGCGCCCTTGACGGATGGCGTTCCGCCCGCGAGTTTCTTCGCCTTTCCGGCCGCGCGCGGCCGTGCCCATGGAGTGCCCATGCTCGCCGCTCCGGCCGGAACTTCCCCGCTCTTGCGCTCGCTCCTGCGGCTTCTCGCCTGCCTTGCGCTGGTGGCGCTGGTGAGCTTCGTCGGCGGGGTCACCACCTATCCGCAGATCCCCACCTGGTACGCGACGCTCATAAAGCCCGCCTGGACCCCGCCCAACGC
>NCHM01000720.1 GCA_002257205.1 Rhizobiales bacterium 24-66-13
GCCACCTGCTTCTCGCGCCGGCGGGTGGTCTCCGCCATGGCGCGCTGCATGGAGCCGGTTTCGTGATCGGCGTAGAGGATGACGCGGCCATCCACATTGCGGGCGGCGCGGCCGATGGTCTGCACCAGGGAGGTTTCCGAGCGCAGAAACCCTTCCTTGTCGGCATCGAGAATGGCCACCAGCCCGCACTCGGGAATATCCAGCCCCTCGCGCAGCAGATTGATGCCGATCAGCACGTCGAACGCGCCGAGCCGCAGGTCGCGGATGATCTCGATGCGCTCGATGGTGTCGATATCCGAATGCATGTAGCGCACGCGGATGCCGTTTTCGTGGAGATATTCGGTGAGGTCCTCGGCCATGCGCTTGGTGAGCACGGTGACGAGGGTGCGATAGCCCTGCGCCGCCACGGCCCGCACCTCGCCGAGGAGGTCATCCACCTGGGTGCGCGCGGGGCGGATTTCCACCGGCGGGTCGATGAGGCCGGTGGGGCGGATCACCTGTTCCACGAACACGCCGCCGGTGCGGTCCATCTCCCACGGGCCGGGGGTGGCGGAGACATGCACGGTCTGCGGGCGCATGGCCTCCCATTCCTCGAACCGCAGCGGCCGGTTGTCCATGCAGCTCGGCAGGCGGAAGCCGTATTCCGCCAGCGTCGCCTTGCGGCGAAAGTCGCCGCGATACATGGCGCCGATCTGCGGAATGGTCACATGGCTCTCGTCGATGAAGACGAGGGCATTGTCGGGCACATATTCGAACAGGGTCGGCGGTGGCTCGCCGGGCTTCCTGCCGGTGAGCCAGCGGGAATAATTCTCGATGCCCGCGCAGGCGCCGGTGGCCTCCATCATCTCCAGATCGTAGCGGGTGCGCTGTTCCAGCCGCTGGGCCTCCAGCAGGCGGCCCATCTTGTACAATTCGTCGAGCCGGGTCTTCAGCTCGGCCTTGATGCCGGAAATGGCCTGGATCAGCGTCGGGCGCGGGGTGACGTAATGGGAGGAGGCGTAGACCTTGATCGACTTCATGTCGCCGGTCTTGTGGCCGGTGAGCGGGTCGAACTCGGCGATGCTCTCCACCTCGTCGCCGAACAGCGACACCCGCCAGGCGCGATCCTCGTAATGGGCGGGGAAGATCTCGATATTATCGCCGCGCACCCGGAACGTGCCGCGCGCGAAATCGGACTGGATGCGCTTGTATTGCAGGGCGACAAGATCGGCGATGAGCTGGCGCTGGTTGATGCGCTCCCCCACCTCCAGCTTGAAGGTCATGGAGGAATAGGTCTCCACCGAGCCGATACCATA
>NCHM01000721.1 GCA_002257205.1 Rhizobiales bacterium 24-66-13
AGCGTCACCGGGTCCTCGGAGAGGCGGCGCGCCTCGAAGATGCGGCGCTCGCGCTCGTTGAGCACGCTCAGCGCGCCGGCGAGGGCGCCGCGCCGATTCTCCATCTCCTCGCTTTCGGCGAACACGCTTTCCTGGTCCAGGTGGTCATCCACCAGCCAGTCCTGCCATTCGCCTCCGCCCTCCCCTTCCTCGCGCAGCGGCGCGTTGAGGGAGGCATCGCCCGAGAGCCGGCGGTTCATGTCCACCACGTCCTGCTCGGTGACGCCGAGCTTGGTGGCGATGTGCTTCACCTGGTCGGGACGCAGATCGCCCTCTTCCAGGGCGGAAATCTGGCTCTTGGCCTTGCGCAGGTTGAAGAACAGCTTCTTCTGCGCGGCCGTGGTGCCCATTTTCACGAGGCTCCACGAGCGCAGGATATATTCCTGGATCGAGGCGCGGATCCACCACATGGCATAGGTGGCGAGGCGGAAGCCCTTTTCGGGCTCGAACCGCTTCACCGCCTGCATGAGGCCGACATTGCCTTCGGAAATCACTTCGGATATGGGCAGGCCATAGCCCCGGTAGCCCATGGCGATCTTCGCCACGAGGCGCAGATGGCTGGTCACCAGCTTGTGGGCGGCATCGCGATCTCCGTGCTCGCGCCAGCTTTTGGCGAGCATGTATTCCTGCTGCGGCTCCAGCATGGGGAACCGGCGGATTTCCTCGAGATAGCGTGTAAGCCCCCCCTCAGCCGAGGGAATGGGCACATGTTGTGACCGGGCCATGGGCGGCCTCCTTGATGTCGTGGCCCTCAAGCGCAAGCGACCACATGCGCGGCCGCTTTCGCCGACCGCAACCGCGAACCATATAGGGTCTAACGCACGAGGGCTAGGTTCGATCCCGTCACGACGTCGAGAGCTTCTCCAGAAGCAATGCCAATTCGGATGGAAGCGGGCTGTCGAAGGTCAGCGTCTCCCCGCCGGCCGGGTGCGCGAATCCAAGCCGGGTGGCGTGCAGCGCCTGCCGGTCGAGGGCGAGCAGCGCGGCGCGCGCGTCCGGCGCAAGCCGCGCCGCCTTGGTGCGGAAGCCCTGCCCATAGACCTCGTCCCCCAGAAGCGGGTGCCCGACATGGGCCATGTGGACGCGAATCTGGTGGGTGCGCCCGGTCTCCAGCTGGCATTCCACCAGGCTCGCCACCGGCGCTCCAGCGCTATCGAGGAAGGTTGCCCGCACCTCCCAATGGGTCACGGCCTCGCGTCCGCCGGTGCGCACCGCCATTTTCTGGCGGCTGGAGGGATGCCGGTCGATGGGCGCG
>NCHM01000079.1 GCA_002257205.1 Rhizobiales bacterium 24-66-13
GCCGGCCCTGTCCGAAGGCAACCTCAAGGCGCTCGCCGCACCGGTCATCGCCATCATCGGCTATGACCTGGAATTCTACGAGAAGATCCCCCAGCTGTTCCCCCATGCGCCGGGCTTCAAGGATCTGTTCGTGAACAATCCCGGCATGGTCGAGCCCCACGCCTTCCGCAACTCTGCACTGCAAGGCGCCTATTTCATGCTCGCCGCCCGCGCGGTGGGTCTGGACGTGGGCCCCATGTCGGGCTTCGACGCGGCCAAGCTGGATGCGGAATTTTTCCCGGACGGAAAGGTGAAGACCAATTTCATCACCGCCCTCGGCCATGGCGACCCGACGAAGGTCATGCCCCGCCTGCCGCGCCTGCCGTTCGAAGAGGGTGCGAAGATCCTCTGAGCGGCGGATCGCTTCCGACGCATCGCTCCTGACATATCGCGGGGCGCCTTCGATGAGGCGCCTCCGAGGTGACGCCTTCGAGGTGGCGCGCTCTCGCCGGAGCGGCGGAAAAAACCGGTTTGCCGAACTTCGGCGCGCACGTTCGGGCGAACAGGCGGTTTCATCGGCCGGAAAGGCGGCGCGATCGGCCACGGATCCGCCCTTCGTCCGCGGCGCGCAAATGTTTCACGTGAAACATTTTACCGGAAATACAGGGTTTGCGCGCCCTTGGCGGGGCCGGACGCCGCCTCGCCCCGGCTTTGGGGCAGAATTTCCGATTATTTCCCGCCGATAATTTCCCGCACCAGATCGTCCAGATTTCCCCCCGCATAGAGATGCCCCGGCAGAGCCGCACGCCGGGCGGCTTCCATGTCGGTGTCTTTGTCGCCGATGAGGAAGGAGCGGGCCCGATCCACCGGCCATTCTTCGAGCGCGCGCAGGATCATGCCGGGATTGGGCTTGCGGTCGAAATGGTCCAGGGCATATTCCGCGACGCTGCCGTCCGGGTGGTGGGGCGCAAGATAGAAGCGGTCCACATGGCCGCCCTGGCAGGACAGCGCCTGCGCCAACGCCGCGTTGAACGCCTGCGCCTGCTCAAGCGTATAGAGCCCGCGCGCGATGCCGGACTGGTTGGTGACCACGAACACCAGATAGCCGGCCGCATTCAGCCGCGCCACCGCTTCCCCCGCGCCCGGCATCAGGCGCAGGTCCGCCGGGCGGAAGGCATAGCCGATATCGACGTTCAGCACGCCGTCGCGATCCAGGAACGCGGCGGGACGCAGGGCCTGCGCCTGCGCCCCGGTGTCTTCGCCCCCACTCGGTCCTGCGCCCATGCTCACAGTCCAGGACCCATGCTCAGTCTTGGCCGGGATCGGCGCGGAAGCTCGCCGCCTCGATGCCGGCGACGGCGCAGGCCTCGTCATTGTCCGAGGTGTCGCCGGAAATGCCGACCACGCCGCAGATGGCGCCTTCGGCATCGCGAATCAGCACGCCGCCCGGCACCGGGATGAGGTCGCCCACCACTTCGCCGGCGGCGGCGATGAAGAAGGGCTGCTCCTTGGCGCGGCGGAACAGCGAGCGCGAGCCCATGCCCAGCGCCAGTGCGCCGCGCGCCTTACCGATGGCGATCTCGCCGCGCTTCAGGCTGGTGCCGTCCTGGGCCGCGAACGCCTTGAGCGCGCCGCGCCCGTCCAGCACCACGATGGCAAGCGGGCTGAGATTCTGGGCCACTGCCTGGCGCAGCGCCGTGGACAGGATGGTCTGGGCCTGGTCGAGGGTCAAAACCGACATGCGCGTCTCCCGTGCCGCCCCGTGCGACGGCAGGAGGAGTAGTACAAGCCCGGCCGCAGGGAAAGACATCGGGGAAACACGGCACCGGTTGCGCCGGCGCGGTTTTTTGTCGATGGCAAAGGCCGCGCGTGGCAGCATCGCGGCGAGCGGGAAAGGGCCGGATCATGCATCCCATCACCAACACCAATCCCAAGCGGCAGATCAACGAGCCGGGGCACCGCCGCAAGTTCCTGGTGGTGATCGACGAAACCCCGGAATGCGACCGCGCGGTCTATTACGCCAGCCGCCGCGCCGCGCGCACCGCCGCCGGGGTGGTGATGCTGGGCATCCTGGAACTGGAGGGCGCGCGTCAGCAATGGCTCGGCATCGCCGACCTCATGCGCGCGGAAGCCACCGAGGCCATGCAGGCCCATCTGGACGATTATGTCGCCCGCGCCCGCCAGCTCGCCGGCATCGAGGCGGAAACCGTGATCCGCGAAGGCGGCAAGAGCGCCGCTTTGCTGGACCTGATCGGCGAGGACCGCGATATCGCCATCCTCGTGCTCGCCGCCGGAACCGGATCGGACGGGCCGGGACCTTTGGTCGCCGCCGCCGCCGGGCCGCATGCGGCGCGCTTTCCCATTCCCGTCACGATCGTGCCCGGCGCGCTCTCGGACGAGGAGCTGGACGCCCTCGCCTGACACGGTCGGGGAGCCGCGCCGCGAGGCGACACGGGATGGAACGGGAGGGGACGGGCGTTGGAATTGTTCGAGGCGCGCAAGCCGGCCACGCTGGAGAGCATCTCTTGGATCCGCAAGGCGTTGCGGCGCGAGCTGGCGCAATTGCGCATCGGCGCGGACATCAGCGACGAGGTGGTGCTGGCGCTGGTGGAGCTCGCCACCAATGCCGTGCAGCACGCCCGCCCGCCGGCGCGCGAACTCATCGTGCGGGTCCGCCTGGAAGGCATCCTGCTCACTCTCGATCTCGAGGATGACGGCGGCCCGTTCCTCGGCTTCGCGGCGGCCTGGGAGGCGGCGAGCCTCACCCGCATGGCGCCCGATGCCGAATCCGGGCGCGGCCTGCCGCTGGCCCGGCATTTCCTCGACCAAGTGCGCTATGAGCCCGGCCCGCCCAACCGCTTCCTCCTGCGCCGCCAGCTGGCGCGCCGGCGCCCGCAGGTTCTGGTGGTGGAGGACGAGGAAATTCTCCTCGAGACCTATCTCGGCCTGCTGGAGCCGCATTATCGCGTGATCGCCGCGCGCGACCTGCGCAGCGCACTGCTGCTGGCGCGCGAAACCAAGGTGGACCTGATCCTCACCGATTTCCATCTCGGCTCCGAGCCGGGAACGGCGCTGGTGGCGGCGCTGGAGGAAGATCGCGACCGGCCGCCCATCCCCATCGTCATGATCACGGCGGATTCCAGCGTGCGCACCCGCGCCCTGGAGCTTGGCATCGATACCTTTCTCACCAAGCCGGTGATGCCGGAAGCCCTGCTGGAAACCATTCAGCTCGCGCTCACCCGCGCGCTGCGCCAGCGGCTGCGGCTGTTCCGTTATTTCGGCACCACCCTCAGCCAATTGGTGCAGCCCAACCTGCCGCAGGCGCTCGGCCCGTTCGCCCTGGCGCTGCTGCACGAAACCGCCGACATCGGCGGCGGCGATCTCGTGGTGCATCTGCCGCGTCCGGGGCGCGAGCGCATCGTGATGGTGGACGTGATGGGCCATGGCATCGATGCCAAGGCCGGCGCCATCGCCCATGCCGCCATGGTGCGCGCGCTGGATCTCGACCCGAACCTCTCGCCGGGGCGGTTCCTTGCCCGGTGGTCGGACCTGATCTTCGGCGAGCCGGCCTTCGATGCCGCCATCGCCACCGCCTTGGTGGTGGACCTGCTGGCGGACGGGACCATCGAGATCGCCTCGGCCGGCCATCCCCATCCCATGATCCTCAGCGCCACCTCGGCGCGGGCAGTGGCCTGCGAAGGGCCGCTGCTCGGTTTCGCCGACCGGCCGCGCTATGAGGACATGCGCCTGACCCTCGCCCCGGGGGAACGCCTGCTGCTCGCCACCGACGGGCTGGACCCGGCGGAACTGGCGAGCGGCGGCAGTTGCCCGGACTGGCTGGTGGGGGAAGTGCAGAGCCGCGCCGCCTTGTCCTTGCCGGCCGCCGCCGGCCGGACCGCCGCGCGCATCTCGGCCCGTCTCGGTCCCGATCCGCAGGACGATTGGATGCTGATCCTGCTGGAGCGCAGCGACATCGCCGCGGCCGAGATCGCACCGGCGGCCACCGTCCATGCGGACCCGCACCGCGATGCCGCGCCGGCGACGTTAGATCCGGCCGGCCCGTCAGAAAGCCGCGACGCCCCGCCCCCTGCTTCTCTGGCGCCGGAACCCGTCCCGCCGCCGGTCCCCCGCGATAGCCCCGTTGCGGCGGGTGTGGACGGTCTCGACCTGTCCGGTGTCGCGGCCCTGCGCAATGCGGTGAGCCCGGCCGCCTTCCAGGGCCTTGCCGAGCGGTTCGTGGAGAATGCCGCGCGGCGGTTCGAGGCCTGGAGCGCACTGGTCGCGGCAGGCGACGGGGCGGCGCTGCGGCGCGAAGCCCATGCGCTCGCCGGCCTGCTCGGCCAGTTCGGCCTTGCCGGCGCCGCCGACCTTGCCCGACAGGTGGAGCACGCCGCCGACGCGGCGGCGCAGCTTGGCCCTGCGCGCGCCTTGTCCGTCGAGGGTCCGCGCCAGCTGGAAAAGCTGAAATCCTGGCTGGAACAGGATCCATAGACCCGCGACGGGCCAGCTATTTCAGGTCGCGCCCTTCGCCGGCGGCATAGAGCGCGGCAAGGCCTTGGCGATAGGTGGGATAGGTCAGGGTCACGCCCAGCTCGTGCTTCAGCCGGCCATTGTCGACCCGCTTGTTGGCCGCCCAGAAGGACAGCGCCATGGGCGTCATGTCCCGTGCCGCCTCGTCGAAGGGAATGGCCGGCGGGGGCTCCACCCCCAGCAGGGTCGCGGCGGCGAGGATCGGCTCTGCGGGCGCGGTGGGGAGATCGTCGGTGACGTTCACAACGCCGTGGAACCGTCGCTTCACCGCATTGCGGATGCTGGCGCTGATATCGTCCACATGGATGCGGTTGAACACCTGGTCCGGCTTGTCGATGCGCCGGGCTTCGCCACGCGCCACCTGAACCAAAGCGTTGCGGCCCGGCCCATAGATACCGGCGAGGCGCAGGATCGCCACCGGCACGTCGCGCGCGCCGCCGAACCGCAGCCATTCGGCCTCGGCCGCAAGGCGCCGCTCCAGGCGCACGGACCCCGGCTTCGGCTTGGCGCGTTCATCCACCCAGGCGCCCTTGTGGTCGCCGTAAACCCCGAGCGTCGTCAGATAGATCACCGAGCGCAGATGGGCATTGGCCATCAGCGCCGCGCGCCCCACAGCCAGAACCGGATCGCCCGCCTCGCCGGGCGGCGCCGAGAGCAGCAGCACATTGGCCGTGCGCAACGCCTGTTCCAGATTGGCCGAGAGATGCACGCCGTCGAACGGCAGGCCCGTGACCGCAAGCCCCGGCCGCGACAGCGCGGCAAGCGCCTGCGCCCCTTCGCGCGAGCGGCTGGTGCCGATCACGCGCGAGAACGGCAGCCCGTCGCGCGCCAGGAGGGCGCGGCCGCAATATCCCAATCCCACCGCCAGCAGCGTGCTCATGCCTTCGGTCATGACGCAGCCGCGCGCATCCGGCAAGGGTGAAAGCGGCCGTTCCGCCGCCCGCCCCGCACTCAGGAGAGCGCGGCATCCCATTCCGCCCGGACATCGCCGTCGGGGTCGGGCACGCGCCGTGCCGCGATCCGCGCGAAGTCCGCCGCCGGCATCAGGCGCGAGAGCGCCCACACCGCCGCCCCGCGCACCAGCGGCGCGTCATCCTCCAGCAGAGGCAGGATCTGCGGCACGAATCCGGGATGGTTCGAATTGCCCATGGCAATCAGCACATTGCGCACCATGCGCACGCGGCCGGTGCGCTTGATGGGACTTTTCGCGAAGCGCGCGCGGAACGCCGTGTCGTCCAGAGCGACCAGATCCGCCAAGGCGGGCGCACGATTTTCGTCCCGCGCGGCAAGCTTCATCTCGCGTCCGGCCAGGGCGAACTTGTTCCAGGGGCAGGCGGCGAGGCAATCGTCGCAACCATAGATGCGATTGCCCATGAGCGGGCGCAGATCGCGCGGGATCGGGCCGGCGTGTTCGATGGTGAGATAGGAAATGCAGCGCCGGGCATCGATGCGATAGGGTGCGGGGAAAGCCGCCGTCGGGCAGGCATCGAGGCAGGCGCGGCAGTTCCCGCAATGGTCGCCCTCGGGCGCGTCCACCGGCAGATCGAGCGTGGTGGCGATGGCGCCGAGGAACAGCCAGGAGCCGCGCGCCCGCGATACCAGATTGGTGTGCTTGCCCTGCCAGCCGAGGCCGGCCGCCTGGGCCAGCGGCTTTTCCATCAGCGGCGCGGTGTCCACGAACACTTTCACGTCCCCGGTCCCCGCCTTGGCCAGCAAGGCGCGGGCGATGCGCTTCAGCTTCGCCTTGATCAGCTCGTGATAATCCTCGCCCCGCGCATAGACCGAAATGACCCCGCCCGTGCGCTGGGCCAGCGCCACGCGCGGATCCTCGTCCGGCCCATAGTTCAGGCCCAGCATGATGATCGTACGCACCTCGCCCCACAAGGTGCGCGCGTCGGCGCGGCGATCGAGGGTCTCGGCCATCCATCCCATGTCGCCATGGTTTCCCTCGGCCACCCAGGCGCGCAGGCGCGGCCCGGCGGCGGAGGCCGCAGCGGGATCGGCGATGCCGAAGGCGTCGAACCCCTCGATAAGGGCGAGCGCGCGCAGATGGTCCTTGAGGGCGGCCCGATCCGGTGGCGTATCCACCACCGTCGATGCCCTCTCCCGCTTGCGGGGGAGGGTCGGGAGGGGGAAGGCGCCGGTCATGAGGGGCGGCATGGCGGCGAGGGAAGGAGAATTCCCCCTCCCCAGCCCTCCCCCGCACGCGGGAGAGGGGGATTTTCACGCACCGCCGGTCCGCTCAGAAATCCAGGTCCGCATAGGTGCTGGAGGCCGGCATGCCGGGAATGGAATCGTTCAGCAGGGCGCGAAAGGTCGGGCGCGATTTCAGCCGCGCGTACCAAGCCTTGGCATCCTCGTCCTCGTCCCACGGCACGTCGCCCAGATAATCGGCCACCGAGAGATGGGCCGCGGCGGCAAGGTCCGCATGGCTCATGCGCTCGCCGGCCAGCCAATTGCGGCCCTTCGCCAGCCAGCCGATATATTTGAGATGGTAGCGCAGATTGCTGCGCGCCGCACGCAGCGCCTGGGCATCGGGCGGGCCGCCGCCCTGGTCGGATTTCATATAGCGCTTGTAAATGCGCTCGCGCACCAGATGCTCGGTGCTTTCCAGGAACAGCTTGTCGTGGAACCAGGCCACCAGGCGCCGCACTTCCACGCGCCCGGCCGGGTCCTCCGGCAGCAGGCGGCGGTCGGCGAGGGCAAGGCCGCGCGTCTCGTCGAGATATTCCGCGATGATGCTGGCGCCCGGGACGGAAGGGGCCTGCTGCTCCACCATCACCGGCGTTTCGCCGGCGGGGTTCAGCGTGAGGAACTCGGGCTTGCGCTCCCACACGCGCACTTCCACCAGCTCCGGCTCGATGCCGTATTCGGCAAGCAGGAGGCGCACGAAACGCGAATGAGGGCAAAAAGGATGATGGTGCAGATGCATGTCTGGGGGGTTTTCGCCGCTGCGGCTGACTCCGGTCTAGATCGGTTCTCGCAGTGCCGCAAGACCGAATGGCCGCCCGCGCTGTGGCAATAGGGCCACATGGTGAACCAAACCAAGCCCCTGACGCAAGGTTCGCGTAAGCGCCCGCGGGTGCTTTTGCATTGCACCGGTTAAGCGAAAATTTCAGGATGCCGCCGCTTCATGGCCCCTGGCCATTCCCCCTTCACGCCCGGACTCCCGCGCCATGACCCTCGGCACAATGCTCGAAGCCCTGCTCCTCGGCCTTCTGGAAGGATTCACCGAATTCATTCCCGTGTCCTCCACGGCCCATTTGCTGCTGGCCGGGCATTTCCTGGGCTTCGAGAGCACGGGAAAGACGTTCGAGGTGCTGATCCAGCTCGGTGCGGTACTGGCGATCCTCACGGTCTATTTCCAGCGTTTCCTGAAAGTGGCGCTGGCGCTGCCCACCAGCCCCGGCGCCCGGCGCTTCGTGCTCGGCGTGCTGATCGCGTTCTTGCCGGCGGCGGTGATCGGAGCGGCGCTGCACGGCTTCATCAAGGCGGTGCTGTTTGAAAGCCCCATGCTGATCTGCTTCACGCTGATTTTCGGCGGCATCGTGCTGCTGTTCGTGGATCGCATCGTGCCGGAGCCGCGCTATAACAACGCCATGGGCTTTCCGCTCCCGCTGGCGCTGAAGATCGGCTTCTTCCAGTGCCTGGCCATGATCCCCGGCATGTCGCGCTCGGGTTCGACCATCGTTGGCGCCATGCTGATGGGCGTGGACAAACGGGCGGCGGCGGAATTCTCCTTCTTCCTGGCCCTGCCGACCATGTTCGGCGCCTTCGCCTATGACCTCTACAAGAACCGCAACATCCTCTCGCTGGATGACGGGCTATTGATCCTCATCGGCTTCGTCGCGGCCTTCTGCGCCGCCGTGCTGGTGGTGCGCTCGCTGCTCGATTTCGTCTCGCGCCACGGCTATGCCGTGTTCGGCTGGTGGCGCATCGTGGTGGGCGTGGCGGGCCTGATCGGCCTCGCCATCGTGCACTGAGGAGCCGCCGCGCGCTGGATCTGCGGCCTCAGAAGTCGGAGGCGATGCCGCCGACTTCCCAATCCCCGTAGCGCACGGGCTCGGTGCCGCCGCGCCCGTTCAGCTCCTTCGGCATGGACTTCGACACCGCGTCGATCGCCGCGCGCCGTTCCGCCGCCTCGGCTAAGGCGCGCTGCGCCGCCGGGGAGAGGGGCTTGCCTGGGGCCGCCGCCGGCGCCGATGCCCGGATTTCGGTTTCGCTCATGCTGGTCTTCCTCATGTCATAAGCGGGGTTGCCTATGGTGCATCCCCGCTGGTGTCCTTGCCCCTGGTCCTGAGGCATGCTAGCGACCCGCCACCTCGCATGGGGACGAGGACCAGCCTCAAGGGAGACGAGCATGGCGACTCAAAATGGCAGCCCGGCGGACAATGTGGCGCCTTCGCTCAATGTCCTCGCACAATATATCAAGGATCTCTCGTTCGAGAATCCCAACGCCCCGAATTCACTGGCCAGCCCGACCGGCCAGCCGGACGTGAGCGTGCAGATCAATGTCAACGCCCGCCCGCTCGCGAACAATGAGTTCGAAGTCGAGCTGAAGGTGGACGGCAAGGCCTCGGTCCAGGGCAACACCATGTTCGCCTTCGACCTCACCTATGGCGGCATCTTCCGCATCCAGGGCATTCCCGAGCAGAGCCTCCAGCCGGTGGTGCTGATCGAATGCCCGCGCCTGCTGTTCCCGTTCGCCCGCCAGATCGTGGCGGACGCGGTGCGCAACGGCGGCTTCCCGCCCCTGATGATCGATCCCGTGGACTTCGCCAGCCTGTACCAGCAGCGCATGATGGCCGAAGCCCAGCGCCTCCAGCCGGTCGGCCAGGCCTGAGGTTTTTCCACGCGGGGTGCGGGCTTTCGCTGATCGCGGCGGCCCCTCACCCCAACCCTCTCCCCGGCGGGGAGAGGGGGATTACCGACGATTCAAGGCACTCCCAAAACTTCCCTTCGAGAACGCTCCACCTCTCCCCGTGGGGGAGAGGTCGGCCGTGCAACGGCCGGGTGAGGGGGTTCGCACGCTGCCGGAGGCCGGGAGCTTCAGCCCTGCGCGGCCTCTTCGGCCCGCACTTCATCCACGAGATATTGCGCCCACAAGGCTTTGTCGCCCATCTGCGCGATGAAGGCGCGATGGATCGCGTGCTCTTCCTGCGTCAGGCGGGGCGCCAGCGGCACCGGGCGGGCGCGGGCGGCGATCACCGTGTCGGCCACCAGGCGCGGCGCGGCATTGCCGCTTTCCTCCACCAGCCCGACCAGCATGGCCTGCCGGCCGCCCAGCAATTCACTATAAACTTCCGCCAGCAACTCGGCATCCAGCAAGGCGCCATGCTTGACCCGGCGCGAGCTGTCGATGCCATAGCGATTCATCAGCACGTCGAGGCTGTTCTGGGCGCCGGGATGCTTGCGGCGGGCCAAAGCGAGCGTATCGATCACCCGGTCGCGGGCGATGACGGTCCGGCCGGAGCGGGTCAGTTCGGCATTCAGAAAGCCGATGTCGAACGCCGCATTATGGATCACCAGCGTGTCGTCGGCGATGAAGTCCAAAAACGCGTCCGCCACCTCGGCGAATTTCGGCTTGTCGGACAGGAAGTCCGCGGACAGGCCATGGACGTTGAACGCCTCCGTCGGCATGTCGCGTTCCGGATTGATATAGACGTGGAACACCGTGCCCGTGAGGATGCGGTTGACCATCTCCACGCAGCCGATTTCCACCAGCCGGTCGTCCTTATTGGCGTCGAGGCCGGTGGTTTCGGTGTCGAGGACGATTTCCCGCATGGTCTTTTCCGTTCAATCCCGCACCTGCGGCCGCCGGCCCGGCCCGCTCAGTGCGCGCACGATGCCGCGCACCTGATGCCGGGCGCTGTCGAACCCGCGCCCAGTATCGATCAGGAAATGAGCGCGGGTGCGCTTTAGCGAATCAGGCAGCTGCTTGGCCAGAATGGCCTCAAACCGCTCCGGCGTCATGCCGGAGCGCTCCAGCACCCGCCTCTTTTGCACCGCCGCCGGCGCACTCACCACCGCGACCGCATGCACCCGCCGTTCGCCGCCGGTCTCGAACAGCAAAGGAATATCCAGCACCACCAGCCGCGCCCCGGCGGCACGGGCCTTGGCGAGAAACGCCATCTCCTGCGCCCGCACCAGGGGATGGACGATCGCTTCCAGCCGCTTCATCGCCGCCGCATCGCCCAGCACGCGGGCGGACAGGGCCGGGCGATCGATGACACCGTCCCGCGTCACGCCGGGAAAGGCGGCTTCCACCGGCGCGACGGCCTCCCCGCGATAAAGCGCATGCACGGCGGCATCGGCGTCATACACCGGCACGCCTTCCGCCCGGAACAGGCCGGCGGTGGCGGATTTTCCCATGCCGATGGAGCCGGTGAGCCCGAGAATCCACATAAGATCAGGCCTCCAATTGGCCCTTGGCGCGCAGGTCCGCGACGATGAGGTCGCGCAAGGGCGCATCCACCTGCGGGCGCACGCCGAACCAGCGCTCGAAGCCGGGCACGCCCTGGTGCAGCAGCATGCCGAGCCCATCCACGATGCGATGGCCGCGCGCCCGCGCTGCCTTCAGCAAGGGCGTCTCCAGCGGCACATAGACCGCGTCGGTCACCACCGCGTCGGTTTTCAGAGGCGAAAAATCGAGCTCCAGCGGCGGATGGCCCTTCATGCCGAGCGACGTGGTGTTCACCAGCAAAGCCGCATCCGCCAGGGGCGCGGCGATCTCATTA
>NCHM01000080.1 GCA_002257205.1 Rhizobiales bacterium 24-66-13
ATAATAAGGACGCTTCTTGGCGCCGCCACGGGCGAGCCGGATCTTCAGGGACATTTTGGTTTTCCTTTCGTTACTTCTGTCTTTTGATTTCTGAGGATGCTCGATCCCACTCTGATTTCAATATTGACCTTGTGATGTCAGATATTGATTTTAGGTCTGGATCTGCAAGCTGTATCGTTTCGGTTTCATAGTGAACTGAATAGTAATTCAATTTTTCACAAACTTTCCCGATCGATTTGCTCAAATTAATATGGCTTTCTTCATTTATATTCAACATCAAATTTATGTACGCTTCTAATTCATTCATCTCGGCAACAAGTTCATCCAAAATAGATGAGCTTAGATCTTCTTCTTTTGTAGAAATACTTTCGTTAATAATTTTATGAGCTATTCCAATAAATTTTGAAACATTCCTGCGCAAATTTTCTATCCAATCAACTCTAAATGATCCTATTCTATGATTCGCTTCCATTTCAATATTGGAAACGGATACTTTTAGTGTCACGAATGCGACAATAACTGTACCTAAGCCAACCGCAAGATTACCGAGATCAATCTGCGTATGTTGGCATAGCCAGTTTAGGAACCCAGTCATTTCTTCTTCGATCCCCCAAGCCCCGGCAGGCCGGGACCCTTGGGAAGACCGGGGAACTTGGCGGGCAGACCGCCGCCGCTGAAGCCGGGGAAGTTCGGCGGTAGCCCGCCGCCACCGCCGGCACCGGGCATGCCGCCGGGCATCTTCTCGGCCATCTGCTGGAGCATCTCGGGGGAGGGGCCGCCGCCGCCGATGCCGAACATATTGGCAAGGCCCGCCATGGGGCCGCGCTTGCCGGCAGCCCCGCCCATGGCCTTCATCATGTCGGCCATCTGGCGGTGCATCTTCAACAGGCGGTTGATCTCTTCCACCTTGGTGCCGGAGCCGGCCGCCACCCGCCGCTTGCGCGAGGCGTCGAGCACCTTCGGGTTGCGCCGCTCCTGGCGGGTCATGGAATTGATGATCGCGGTCTGGCGCTTGAAGACCTTGTCGTCGAGATTGGCTGAGGCGATCTGGTTCTTCACCTTGGCGATGCCGGGCAGCATGCCGAGCACGCCGCTCATGCCGCCCATCTTCTGCATCTGGGCGAGCTGGTCGCGCAGGTCTTCGAGGTCGAATGCGCCCTTGCGCATCTTCTCGGCGACCGCCTTCGCCTTCTCGATGTCGATATTCTCGGCGGCTTTCTCGACCAGGGCGACCACGTCGCCCATGCCGAGGATGCGGCCGGCCACGCGGCGGGGATCGAAATCCTCCAGCGCGTCCATCTTTTCGCCGGTGCCGAGCAGCTTGATGGGCTTGCCGGTGACCGCGCGCATGGAAAGCGCCGCGCCGCCGCGCCCGTCGCCGTCGGCGCGGGTCAGGACGATGCCGGTGATGCCGACCCGGCCGTCGAAGGCTTTCGCGGTGTTGACCGCGTCCTGGCCGGTGAGGCTGTCGGCCACCAGCAGGATTTCGTGCGGGTTGGTCGCGGCCTTCACCTCGGCCACCTCGGCCATCAACGCTTCGTCGAGCGTGACGCGGCCGGCGGTGTCGAGCATGACGACGTCGTAATTGCCGAACTTCGCCGCCTCGATGGCGCGCTTGGCGATCTGCACCGCGCTCTGGCCCGGCACGATCGGCAAGGTGGCGACGCCGACTTGGGTGCCGAGGGTGGCGAGCTGCTCCATAGCGGCGGGACGGCGCGTGTCGAGGGACGCCATCAGCACGCGCCGCTTGCCGCGCTCGGTGAGGCGCTTGGCGATCTTGGCGGTGGTGGTGGTCTTGCCCGAGCCCTGGAGGCCGACCATCAGCATTGGGACGGGCGCCGCGGCATGCAGATCGATCGGATCGGCATCCGAACCCAGCACCGCCACCAGCTCGTCATGGACGATCTTGACGACCATCTGGCCAGGCGTCACCGACTTGATGACCTCCGCCCCGACCGCCCGGGCGCGCACCTTGTCGATGAATTCACGCACCACGTCGAGCGCCACGTCGGCTTCGAGCAAAGCGCGCCGAACCTCGCGCATGGCTTCGGAGACGTCGGCCTCGGTGAGGGAGCCACGCCGCTTGAGCTTGTCGAGTATGCCGCCGAGGCGGTCGGAAAGGCTGTCGAACATGGGTCCGTCCGGGTATCTCCGGCTCATCGCCGAAGGGCTTTTCCCAAGAACAGGCGCAACGCAGAACACGCCCGAGGGCGCACAGCGCTGTCGGGCGGGGACCTCCGGGCTCTCGGCCCGGTCGGCTGGATCGGCGTTGCCGTCCGTGAGAAGGGCGCGTTCTTAGCACCGACCGGCCGCGAGGGCAATGGCGTGCGCCGAAAGGCCCCGCGCGGGGAACCATCCGCGCCGTGAGGCGGTTGCCCGTGTGGCGCACAGGGCGCCCCGGGAGCCCGCGCGCATGATCAACGACCTTTGGTACAAGAACGCGGTTCTTTATTCCCTCAATGTCGGCACCTTCATGGATTCCAACGGCGACGGGGTCGGCGATTTTCCCGGCCTGATGCGGCGCCTGGATTATCTGCACGGGCTCGGCGTGACGGCGGTGTGGCTGGCGCCGTTCCAGAAATCCCCGTGCCGTGACGACGGCTACGACATCAGCGATTATTATAGCGTCGATGAACGCTACGGCACGCTCGGGGATTTCGTGGAATTCACCCACGCCGCCAAGCAGCGTGGCATGCGGGTGCTGATCGACCTCGTCGTGAACCACACGTCCGACGAACATCCCTGGTTCAAGCAGGCGTGCGCCGACCCCAATTCCATGTATCGGGACTGGTATGTCTGGTCCAAGACCAAGCCGAAGAATGCCGACACGGGCATGGTGTTTCCCGGCGTGCAGAAAAGCACCTGGACCCGCAGCAAGGAAGCCGGCGCCTATTATTTCCACCGCTTCTACGATTTCCAGCCGGATCTCAATACGCAGAACCCGCAGGTGGTGGCGGAAATCCTGAAGATCATGGGATTTTGGATCGAGCTCGGGGTCAGCGGCTTCCGTATGGATGCGGTGCCGTTCGTGATCGCCGAGAAGGGTGCCGACGTGACCAAGCCAAAGGAACGCTTCGATCTGCTGCGCACCTTCCGCGAATTCCTGCAATGGCGGAAGGGCGATTGCATCGTGCTCGCCGAGGCCAATGTGCTGCCGGAAGTGAATTTCGACTATTTCGGCCGCGATGGCGACCGCATGCACATGATGTTCAATTTCCAGGTCAACCAATCCTCTTTCTACGCCCTCGCCGCCGCCGATGCCGGCCCGCTGAAAACCGCGCTGCTGGCCACCAAGGCGCGTCCCGCCACCGCCCAATGGGGCCAGTTCCTGCGCAATCACGACGAGCTGGACCTCGGCCGCCTTTCCAACGACGAGCAGGCCGAAGTCTTCGCCGCCTTCGGGCCGGAGAAATATATGCAGCTCTACGACCGGGGAATCCGCCGCCGGCTCGCGCCGATGCTGGATGGGGACCGGGAGCGGCTGGAACTCGCCTATTGCCTGATGTTCTCGCTGCCCGGCACCCCGGTGCTGCGCTATGGCGACGAGATCGCCATGGGCGACGACCTCTCCCTGCCCGAGCGCAACGGCGCGCGCACGCCCATGCAATGGTCCACCGAGCCGCAGGGCGGCTTCACCAAGAGCGACACGCCGTTGCTGCCGGTGATCAGCGAGGGACCCTACGGCTATGCCCATGTGAATGTCGCGGAGCAGCGGCGCGATCCCAATTCCTTCCTCAATTGGATGGAGCGCATGATCCGCATGCGCATGGAAATGCCGGAAATCGGCTGGGGCGATTTCACCATATTGGACACCGGCAATCCGGCTGTGCTCGCGCTCCGCTACGATTGGCGCAACAATTCGGTGCTCACGGTGCTCAACCTCTCGCGCTCGCCGCTGGAGGTGGAAGTGGACGTACAGCATGGCGCGGAGGGTTCGCGGCTGGTGGATGTGCTCGCCGATAGCCACAGCGATGCCGACGCGCGGGGCCGCCACTGCATCTATCTCGAAGGCTATGGCTATCGCTGGTATCGCGTCGGCGGGCTCGACTATCTCTTGAAGCGCAGCGACATCGGCATTCCCGAGCGCGACTGGGCGCGCGCTCCGCAAGAGACCAACGACGGCGCGGCGGCCAAGCTCGGGGCGGGCCGCACGGCCAAGCCGGCAGCAGCTAAGCCGGAAGCAGCCAAGCCGGCAGCAACCAAGTCGCGAGACACCAAGTCGCCGAACACCAAGCCGCCAGCAGCCAAGGCCAGCAAAAGCGACGCCTTGCCCGGTGCGCCCGCCAGCCGGGCGCCCAGCCGGGGGGCTCCCGCACAGGCAAAAGCGGCGCGGCAAGCCGCCGCTACGGCGGGAGCAAAGGCCAAGCCCGAGAAGAAGGGCGCGGAAAAGAAAGCCGCAGCAAAGACCGAAGCGACACAAAAATCCCCTGGCAAAGCCCCGGCCGGAAAAGCAAAGCGCTCCGGCGGCGCGACCAAGGCGCGGGCGCGGCGGCCCAATCCCCGCCCGCGCGGCTGAGGACGGGCGCCGCACGAGCGCCGCCGCCCGTCACAGCGCGAGGCTGGTGGTCCCCTTCATCAGCACCGGGCCGGTGGGGCGGCCGGTGGGCGAGCCGGTGCGCGGCTCCAGCGAAATCTCGAACAATTGGTTCGGTGCCGTGCGCGGCAGGTCGCGCAGATTGAGCCGGATGGTGCGCGTGCGGTCGCTGAGGCCGATGGAGACCGGCCCGCGCGCCGGATCCCATAAGGTCCACACCTCCAGGGCGCGGTCCTCGGGCACCTCGATATTCTGGATTGGAATCAATTCCGCCGTGCCATCGGCGAAGGCATTGACCACGGCGGCGGGCTGGCCCTGCGGCCCCATGAGAACCGCCACGAACGTGGGCGCCGGGCCGCGGCCGAGCGGACCAAGCACGATGCCGGCCACCAGCAATACGCTTGCCGCCGCGCCAGCAAGGCCGGCGAACCGCCAGAAGCGCAGGCTGCGCCAGAGCGCGGAGAGGGCGGAGGCGGGGTCCGGCACAAGCGGGGGCGCGGGGAGCGGCGGGCGCGGCGGCAATGCTCCGGACGCGGAGGCGGGGGACGCGGAAGTGGGCGCGAACGCCTCGGATCGTGCCCGGTCCACCGCCGGCGGCAGGTCGGGCGCGGCGGGCGTGGCGTCGAGGGTGGCGGAGATGCGGGCCAGCAGGGCTTCCGGCGCTTCCACCGGCGCGGCGGTGGAATCCAGCTCGGCGAAGCGCTGCCGCCAATCCTCCACCCTGGCGCGGAATTGGGGATCGCTGGCGAGCAGGTGCTCGGCCAAGGTCTCTTCCGGCGCGTCCAGCAACCCCAGCACGTGCTCGGCGGCGAGGCGGTCGAATTCCTCCGGGGGGAAAGCCTGCCCGCTCATGCCAGACACTCCTTCAGCACCAGAAGGGAGCGCCGGATCCAGGATTTCATCGTCCCGAGTGGCACCGCGAAGCGGCCGGCGAGTTCGCCATGGGTCAGGCCGTTCGCATAGGCCAGCACGATGACCGTGCGCCGGGCGGGGTCGAGGCGGTCGAGGCAGGCGCGCAGGCGGCTGTTCTCGCAGAGGCGCAGCAGCGCGTCTTCCGGCCCCTCGTCCTCGCTCACCAGATTGAACGGCTCGTAATCGGCGATCAGGTCGGTGCGTTTCTCGCCGCGCAGGATATTGAGGCAGCGGTTGCGCAGAATGGCGTAGATCCAGGTGCGACCGGTGCCGCGCGCGGGGTCGAAACCGCCTGCCTGTCGCCAGATCAGCACGAACGTGTCGTGCACCGCTTCTTCCGCCAGCGCCTGCCGGCGCAGCATGCGACGGGCGACCCCGAGCATCTGCGCGGCTTCGCGGGCATAGATCTCATTGAGGGCGGCCCGCTCGGCGCGCGCGCAGGCGCCAAGGGCGACGTTGATGTCGTACCCCTCCGCCGCCGTGTCCGGTGCCGAAGCCGCCATGCGTGCCGTTCTCCGTGCCGCTTTCCCAAAGGCATCTACACCTAACCCATGCGGGCGGATGCGCGGGAGCAGTTTTCGCGCCCGATAATTTTTTTCGTCCGCCCCGCATCCGCCCGCCATTCCCGTGTGTACCCCCTTCGACCGGCGGATGAGCCGGCAGCCCTGGGAGATGATCACATGCTGAGACAGACCCTCATCGCATCCTTGCTCGCCACCGTCGCCGTGTCCGCCGTGCAAGCGGAGACCGTCGCCTCACTGGTGGGCGACGATCAGATCGCCATCGTCGACACCGGCGCCAAGAAAGTCGAGAAGACCTGGAAGATCGCCGGCATCTCCGGCAAGGTCCTGGGCATCGACGTGCGTCCCGCCGACGGCATGCTCTACGCCGTGATCGATGACGGCTCGGTGGTGACCGTGGATACGGCCACCGGCAAGGCGACGCTCAAGTCAAAGCTCGAGTCCAAGCTCAATGACGGCGTGATGGCGACTGTGGACTTCAATCCGGTCGCGGATCGCCTGCGCATCATCGGCTCGGACGGCATGAACCTGCGCGCCAATGTGGACGACGGCAAGGTGACCCGCGACGGCAATCTCAAGTTCGCCGGCACCGATTCCATGAAGGACAAGACCCCGACGGTGATCGCCGGCGCCTATACCAATGCGGTCAAGGGGGCGAAGGAGACCGCCCTTTATGACATCGATTCCAGCGGCACGGTGCTGAAGCAGGCCCCGCCGAACGATGGCGTGCTCAACACCGTCGGCATGCTGGGCATGGCGGGCAAGGGGGCGGCTTTCGATATCGTCACCGCCGCCGACGGCACCAATGCGGCATGGCTGATGGCCGGCGACACGCTCTACAAGGTCGACCTCGCCACCGGAAAGGGCATGGCCGCCGCCAAGATCGAGGGCGTGAAGGGCACCGTGCGCGATATCGCGATCTTGCCCAAGGCCATGTGAGCGCGCCCCTCTCCGGTCGCGCGCCAAGGCTCTTTCCCTTTGACTTCCTTGCGACCTCCTGTCTGCGGCACGCGCGGTGATACCGCCGGGCGTGCCGGGGCCAGGGTCTCAACGAGGGCGGTCCGGCGAGTTTCCCCGCGCCTGCCGGACCGCCGCGTTATTGGCCGGAAAACGGGCCGAACACCATGTCCGGCGCGCTGGTGTTGTGGCGCGAGGGCACGAGCCGCCCGGCCCACAGGTCCAGCACCGGGCCGCCCTTGAAATCCATAATGTCGCCCTCGCCCCAGCCCTTCAGGCCCGGCGCGCGCCAGGCCACCCGCGCCACGTCGGCGTTGAAGGCGGTGACATACATGGAGCGCAGGGCGGCGAACGGCTTGCCCACCACTGCGGCGTCGAAGGTCACGTCCAGCACCATCTCGTCGCGATCCAAGCCCGACATGGCGAGCCGTGCCGCACCGCCGCCGGCAAAGGACAGCACGAAGGTGCGCGTCGCCGGTTCGAAAGCGATCTCCTTCAGCTTCACCAGCGGCCGGCCCTCCGTCTCCACCGGCCCGAGCAGGAACGACGAGCCATAGGCGGTATTCGCCAGATGGGCGGGGGCGAGCGGGCGGGCGCGCCAATAGCCGTCGGGCGGATAGACCACCAGCACCTCCTCGACGCGCTCATCCTTGCGGACCCAGAGCTGCACCATGTGCAGCCCCTCGGTCACCTTGTCCCCCACCCGCACCGGCACGCTTGCGGGGCGCCAGAACGCGGGAAACGTATAGCCTGTCAGCCACAGGTCCGGCGTCTCGAAGAAGGTGACGCGCTTCGGCGCGGCCGGAAAGGAGGGATCGCCGCTCATGTCGCAGGCGGTCCAATTGGGCTCGGTCCGGTCGGCGACCAAGGCGCCGAGATAGGCCGGGTGCGCCGCCTGGATGCGGAACCGGCGCACTTCGGCAGAGGAGAAGGTGAGCGCGACATTGTCCTTCTCCGCGCACAGCACCGGCTCGCTCTCGTTGCGCACCTCCACCGCAAGCGGTGCGCCGGCGGCGGGGTGTGACAGGCCCGCGGACAGGCAGAGCAGAAGCAGCACGGGAAGGGAGCGCAGGGGCAGCATGGCGGTTTCCGGCGGGGACATTGCCGCATCACCAAAGCACGGCCCCGCCTCCCGGCGCCATCCTCATGCGCGGTGCGCCGGGATGCTGCCGACGGACGCAGACAAAGAAAAGGGGCGCCGAAGCGCCCCGTCTCATTTTTCTGAACGTCTCATCTTGCCTGATACGTGCCGCCCTCACAGGCCGGCGAGGCACATGTACTTGATGTTCAGATATTCATCGCAGCCGTACTTGGAGCCCTCGCGGCCGACGCCGCTCTCCTTATAGCCGCCGAACGGGGCGACCTCCGAGGTGATGACGCCGGCATTGATGCCCACCTGGCCATATTCCAGCGCCTCGGCCACCCGGAACGCGCGGCCGAGATCCTTGGTGAAGAAATAGCAGGCGAGGCCGTATTCGGTGGCATTGGCGAGGCGCACGGCCTCTTCCTCGGTCTCGAACTTGAACACCGGCGCCATGGGCCCGAAAATCTCCTCGCGGGCGAACGCCATGTCGGCGGTGGCGTTAGCGATCACGGTGGGTTCGAAGAAGGTGCCGCCGAGCGCGCTGCGCTTGCCGCCGGTGACCACCTTGCCACCCTTGTCCACGGCATCCTTCAGCAGGCGCTCCACCTTGGCGACCGCCTTCTCCTCGATCAGCGGGCCGGCCACGACCCCGTCGTCGAAGCCGTTGCCCACCTTCAGCTTCTTGGAGGCGGCGACGAACTTCTCGATGAAGGCGTCATAGATGCCGGCCTGGACATAGAAGCGGTTCGCGCACACGCAGGTCTGGCCGGCGTTGCGATACTTGGAGGCGATGGCATTCTCCACCGCCGCGTCGAGGTCGGCATCGTCGAACACCAGGAACGGCGCGTTACCGCCGAGTTCCATGGAGATCTTCTTCATGGTATCGGCGGACTGCTTCATCAGCAGCTTGCCGACCGGGGTGGAGCCGGTGAAAGTGATCTTCTTGACGATCGGGTTCGAGGTCATCTCGGCGCCGATGGCCTTCGCGTCGCCGGTCACGATGTTGATGACGCCCGCCGGAATGCCGGCCTTCTCCGCCAGCACGCCCCAGGCCAGGCCCGAATAGGGGGTCAGCTCGGAGGGCTTGCACACCACGGTGCAGCCGGCCGCCAGCGCCGCGCCGATCTTGCGCGAGAGCATGGAGGAGGGGAAATTCCACGGGGTGATGGCGGCGACCACGCCCACCGGCTCCTTCGTGACGAGGATGCGGCGGCCGGGCCAGGGGGAGGGGATCACGTCGCCATAGAGGCGGCGGGCTTCTTCCGCGAACCAGCGCACATAAGCGGCGGAGGCGCCAACTTCGCCGCGCGCCTCGGCCAGCGGCTTGCCCTGCTCGCTGGTGAGGATGGAGGCGAGCTCCTCCTGGTTGGCGAGGATCAGGTCGGCGAGCTTGTGCAGCAGGGTCGCGCGCTCGGCGGCGGTCTTGGCGCGCCAGGCCGGCAGGGCCTTGGACGCGGCCTCGATGGCGCGCCGCGTCTCGGCGGCGCCGGCATGCGGGACGGTGCCGAGCAGGTCGCCGGTGGCCGGGTTCTCGACGGTGAGGGTGCTGCCACCGTCGGCATCGATCCACTGTCCGCCGACAAGGATCTGTTCCCGCATCAAGGGGAAGGCGGGCGTGTTGCCGGGGATGGGGGCGAGAGCGGGCATGGGATGCTCCTGAGGATACGGGTCGTGAAACAAGCAAATATGTCCGAGCCGCCGCACCTTATGCGGTGCGGCCTCGGGCACGGCGGATTCGAGGGCGATGCGCCGGTCAGCGCACGCAGGTGATGGAATGAAGGGGGACGATCTGTTCCTTCTGGTTCTCGCCGCCGGCGATCTGGCAACGCAAATAATCGCGGCCGACGCTCAGCGGGGCATAGCCGGTGATGGTCGTGCCGCCGACCACCTGGATGATGATTGCCTGGCCTGCCTTCGCACCGACAATTTCCAGGATGGCCTGGCGAAAATCGTCGTCCTTCATCTGGCACCGCATGTGGCACTCCCTTTGGGATCTGCGTTTCCTCGCTCGGCCGTTCCGGCTCTCACAATGGGAACTATAACGCCGAAGCTGTGCGCTTAGACATGCGGTGCGCGCAAATCTTCACCCGGAGGTCTGTGCGGTGCGTGCGCCTACGGAGCGGGTGCAATGGCGTGGAAGAAGGCGCCGGTGACCGTTCCGCGCCGGCTGCCCGATGGGCCGAGCGACTGGCCCTGGGAATCGCTCAGTTCGGCCAGGGGCGCGTCTGCGCCACGGGTGAGGATGGTGGCATAATGGAATTCATGCCCGCGCACCCGCGCGCCTTCTAGGCCAAGGGGGGAGGGCGCGACCAGGCGCGCCTCGCGATAGCCGAGGTTCATCTTGCGTTTGGCGAAGCTGGTCTCAAGGTCGAGCAGGCCCAGCATCTCATGCGCCGTCCCAGACGCGTCGGTGAGGGCCGCGCCGAGGGCCATATAGCCTCCGCATTCCCCATGCACCGGCTTTGCCTGCGCGAACGCGCGCACGCCCGCCTTGAAACGCGTCGCCGCCGCCAGCGTGCCGGCATTGAGCTCGGGATAGCCACCGGGCAGCCAGCAGACATCGCAGCTCGGGTCGGGCGCCTCGTCGGCGAGGGGGGAGAAGGGGAGGATTTCCGCGCCCTGCGCCCGCCAGGACTGCAGCAGGTGCGCATAGACGAAGCTGAAGGCGGCATCCTGGGCAAGCGCGATCCGCTGGCCCGGTGGCGGTAGGTTCGGCGCGCCATCATGCTGGGGCAGGGCGGCGAGCGGGGCGGCGAGCGCGAGGATGGCGTCGAGGTCGCAATGCGCCTCCGCCATGTCGGCGAGCGCGGAGAAGCGCGCGGCGAGGTCGTCATGCTCCCCCGCCTGGACCAGGCCGAGATGGCGCTCGGGCAGAACCAGGGTGTCGGTGCGCGGAATGGCGCCGAGCACGGGAAGGCCGAGCGGCGCCATGGACTGGGTGACGAGGCGGGTATGACGTTCGCTGCCGACCCGGTTGAGGATCAGCCCGCCGATGCGCACGCGCGGGTCGTGGGTGGCAAATCCCCGCGCCACGGCGGCGGCGGTCTGCGACTGGCCGGAGACATCGAGCACCAGCAGCACCGGGATGTTCAGGAGCGCCGCCACATCCGCGCCCGC
>NCHM01000081.1 GCA_002257205.1 Rhizobiales bacterium 24-66-13
GCGGGCGATGGCGCCGATGGTGGTTTCGCCGTCGGCCAGTTGCAACAGCGCCTGTTCGAGCGGCGTGCGGCTGAATTCGAAACGGCCGCGGCGGAAGCGGCCGCCGCCGAGCGCGGCCAGCGCCGGATGCCGCAGCGGCCGATAATGCAGCCAGTCCTTGCCGGCGAAATCGATCCGCCAGCGCGGTTTATCGGCCGGCCGCCGCGCCATGAACGTATGCTTGACGTTTTGCAGGCCGAAGTCGTCGACGACGCTCCATTGCTCCGGCTCGCTCAAGCCGGCAAGGCGCGGCCACAGCGCCGAGGCCGGGTCGATGTGAATCTCGGGGCTGTAGAGCCCGTTGTCCTCCCAGCCCTGAAACACCAGCCCGGCGCCGGTGACCAGATCCAGCACCTCGTGCACGCCATAGGCGCGGTCCTGTGGATGCAGAAAGATGTCGACCAGCTCGGCGTCGTCGATCGCCACGTCCGGCGCCGGCAGAAACCAGTGCGCATAATGATGCGGCGGCAGCTCGCGCAGCGTCTGGCGCACGAAGGCGATGCCCTCGGCGTTCTGGTCGACGCCGAGCCGGCGAAACATGTCCTGGAGGAAATAGACGCCGGCACGGCGCGCACTGGCATAGACCATGGCGAACAGCACGCCGTTCGGCGACAGCGCCGATGCCAGCGCCTGCAAGCCGTGGTCCGGCCGCTCCATGTGATGCAGCACGCCAGTGCAGACGATCAGGTCGTAGGTCTCGCCGTCGGCCGCGGCGTCGAGCAGGTTGCGCCGCTCGACATGCAGATTGTTCAGGCCGTGCCGCTCGGCGAGGCTCAGGATTTCAACAGCCCGGTGGGCAAGGGTGTCACCGGAACGGTGGACGGCCGCAAGCTCGTCATCGGCAGCCACCACATCATGGCGGAGGAAGGCGTCGACCCCTCCGCCCTCGCGGCGGAGGCCGAGGGGCTGCGCGGGGACGGCGCCACCGTCATCTTCGTCGCCGTCGATGGGCGCCTCGGCGGCCTCATCGCCATCGCCGACCCGATCAAGCCCACGACCCCCGCCGCGGTTCAGACGCTCAAGGCGGTGGGCGTCCGGGTCGTCATGCTGACCGGCGACAACAAGACCACCGCGCAGGCGGTCGCGCGCAGGCTCGGCATCGACGAGGTGGAGGCCGAGATCCTGCCTCAGGACAAGGCGAAGGTGGTGGCGCGGCTGCGCAAGGAGGGCCGGATCGTCGCCATGGCCGGCGACGGCGTGAACGATGCGCCCGCGCTTGCGGCGGCCGATGTGGGCGTTGCCATGGGAACGGGCACCGACGTGGCCATCGAGAGCGCCGGCGTGACCCTGCTCAAGGGCGATCTCCAGGGGATCGTGCGGGCGCGCCAGCTGAGCCACGCCACCATGAGCAACATCCGCCAGAACCTGTTCTTCGCCTTCATCTACAATGCGGCCGGCGTGCCGATCGCCGCCGGTGTGCTCTATCCGGCGTTCGGCCTCCTGCTGTCGCCGATCATCGCCGCGGCGGCCATGGCGCTCTCCTCGGTGAGCGTCATCGCCAATGCCCTGCGCCTGCGCCGCGCATCACTCGAATGAGGAGGACACGACGATGAACTACGATGGCATGATGGACGGCGGCATGTGGGGGATGGGACTGGTCGGGCTCCTCATCCTCGTCCTTGTCGTGCTCGGGATCGCCGCGCTCATCAAATACTTGTGGCGTTAGCCCCGCGGTTGCATGGCCATCCTGTGAACGACAGGCTGTTCCCGGCGGGGGGCATCAGCCGTATAGACACCCCCAGGCCAAGTCGGCTGGCACCGGTGAGATGTAAGCTTACGCCGTGGGCCGCCTTGTTGGGAGGCGATTAATCCGCTGTTTTTCGTGGTGTGAGTGTTTCGCCACGGTGCAAGCAGCGAGGATAGCCACGTGACCGTTCAGCGGATGGAGATCATTACCGGGGTTGGTCGGCGACGAACTTGGCCGATGGCTTTGAGGGAGCAGATTGTTTCGGAAACGCTCGCGTCGGAGACCACGGTGACCGAGGTGGCGCGCCGCCACGATGTTGATCGCTCCCAAGTGTATCGATGGCGTCGCGAATTCGGTGTTGTGGGGCGGGTCAGCGAACCGGGCAAGTTTCTACCGATCGCGGTTTCCGATGGAGGCGACGCGGCGAGGGCGCGCGGCGAGGCGCCGGCCGAAATGGCTGCCGCCGCCGGCTCTGTTCTGATCGAGATTGTTCTCGGGGGCGACCGATGCGTGCGGGTTGGAGCCGGATTTGACGGCGATGCTTTGTCGCGTGTCCTCGACGTTCTGGACCGTCGATGATCCCGGTTCCGAGCGGTGTGCGGGTGTGGCTGGCGACAGGCCACACCGATATGCGCAAAGGCTTCCCGTCTTTGTCGTTGCAGGTCCAGGAGGTGCTGAAGCGCGATCCGCTGGGCGGCCATCTGTTCTGCTTCCGCGGCCGCCGCGGCGACCTGTTGAAGGTGATCTGGCACGACGGCCAAGGGGCCTGCCTGTTCACGAAACGGCTGGAGCGGGGCCGGTTTTTGTGGCCAAGCCCAGCCGATGGCGCGGTGACGATCTCGGCGGCGCAACTCGGTTATCTTCTGTCCGGCATCGACTGGCGCAATCCCCAGGAAACCTGGCGTCCGACCTCGGTCGGGTGAGGTTTTATCCTTGAAATTGCTGGCGAATATGATTCACTTCGCCTGTGAGATTGAAGCCCGTCGCCCTCCCTTCGGACCTTGCCAGCGCCCATGCGATGATCATGGCCGAGCGTGCCGCGCGCGTGGAGGCCGAGGTCGTTGCTGCGTCCGCGCAGATGGAGGCGGCTGCCGCCAAAGCCGAGGCAGCCAATGCGCAGGCGGACCTGTCCAGCCATGAAGCGCTGATCGCTCATCTCAAGCTGGAGATCGAGAAGCTGCGGCGCACGATCTACGCGCCGCACGCGGCGCGCAAGGCGCGGCTGCTCGACCAGTTGGAATTGCAGCTGGAAGAACTCGAGGCGGCGGCGACGGAGGATGAGCTTGCGGCCGAAAAGGCGGCGGCCCATGCACAGACGGTTCGGTCCTTCCAGCGCAAGCGACCGGTGCGCAAACCCTTCCCCGAAAACATTCAGCGCGAGCGCGTCGTCATCGAGGCCCCGACGGACTGCCCGTGCTGTGGATCCTCAAAACTGTCAAAGCTCGGCGAGGACGTCACCGAGACGCTGGAAGTGATCCCGCGCCAGTGGAAGGTGATCGAGACGGTGCGCGAGAAGTTCACCTGTCGCGACTGCGAAACGATTACCCAGCCCCCGGCGCCGTTCCATGCCACTCCGCGCGGCTTCATCGGCCCGAAGCTTCTGGCGACGATCCTGTTCGACAAGTTCGGGCAGCACATTCCGTTGAACCGCCAGAGCGCTCGCTTCAAATGCGAGGACATCGATCTCGGCGTTT
Source organism: Rhizobiales bacterium 24-66-13 (assembly GCA_002257205.1). GTDB lineage: Bacteria > Pseudomonadota > Alphaproteobacteria > Rhizobiales > Xanthobacteraceae > NCEH01. The sequence continues at coordinate 3,421 of NCHM01000081.1, forward strand.
CGACGCTGGCCGACCAGGTCGGGGCCGGCGTGTTCGCGGCGATGCCGCTCTACCGATTGATCGAAGCGCATGTCCTGGCGGCCGAGCGGCTCCACGGCGACGACACGACCGTGCCGATTTTAGCAAAGGGCAAGACGGTCACCGGGCGCGTTTGGAGCTATGTCCGTGACGACCGGCCCTTCGGCGGGACCTCGCCGCCGGCGGCCATCTATTACGCCTCGCGCGACCGGCGTGGCGAACATCCGTCTCGGCATCTGCAAAGCTTCACCGGCATTCTTCAGGCCGACGCCTACAGTGGCTTCAACGCGCTCCACGATGCGGTGCGCAAGCCGGCGCCGATCACGCCGGCGCTTTGCTGGGCGCACGCGAGGAGGCAGTTCTTCGAACTGGCCGACATCGCGAAGAATGCCCGTCGAGGACGAACGGCCGCGGCCATCTCGCCGATCGCGCTGGAGGCGGTCAAGCGCATCGATGTCCTGTTCGACATCGAGCGCGATATCAATGGCCTCGCCGCCGCCGAGCGCTTGGCCGTCCGGCAGGAGAGGAGTGTGCCGCTACTGGCCGATCTGGAAACCTGGTTGCGCGAGCAGCGCTCCAAACTCTCGCGCTCTTCCTCCGTCGCCAAGCCGGTCGACTATATGCTCAAGCGCTGGTGCGACTTCGCCCGCTTTGCCGAGGACGGCAGAATCTGCCTTACGAACAATGCGGCGGAACGAGCTCTGCGTGGTCTGGCCCTTGGAAGAAAGGCATGGATGTTCGCCGGTTCCGATCGCGGCGCTGACAGGGCCGCCGTCATGTATGCGCTCATCATGACGGCGCGCCTCAACGACATCGACCCGCACGCCTGGCTGGCCGATGTCTTCGCGCGCATCGCCTCAATCCCACAGAACCGCTTGCACGAACTCCTGCCCTGGGAGTGGAAACGCAGCACCCAAGAACCTGCTGCCGCGCAGGCCGCCTGAGCCCGCAGTCATCATAGCCGCCCGCTGCCACGCGCGCACGCGACAATCCAGCGGCACTCAGCGTATGCTTACGGTGAGATTGTCGGGATGATGCGAACACGTATCCTCCTCGCTGTGGCCTCGGCGGGCCTGTTGGCGCAAGCACGCCGCCCGCCAAGCACCTTCAGGGCGACGGCGGCGTCTCAGGAGAGGCGCGCGCCGCCAGGAGAAGGCTCGTCGCGCCCCGCCCGGCGCGTCAGGGCGGACACCGTCACCAGCAGGGCTGCGAGGACCGCGAAACCAGCCCCTGCGGCAAAGGTCGCCGCGGAGCCGATCCGCTCCCACAGCACCCCCGCGACGACGCTCGCCACCAGCATGGCGATGCCGGTGGCGAGATTGAACAGGCCGAAGGCGGAGCCCCGCAGCGTCGCGGGCGCGTGCTGGGCAACCAGCTTGGCGAGCAGGCCCTGCGTGAGCGCCATATGCGCGCCCCACAAGGCGATGCCGAGAAAGGCGCCCGACAGCCCCGGCGCGAAGGCCAGCATCAGGTCCGCGCCGATGAGGACCGCCAGCCCCACCAGCAGCAGGCGCGTGGGCGAGGCCTGGTCGGACCAGGCACCGGCGGGATAGGCGCCGAGCGAATAGACGACGTTCATGGCCACGAGAACAAGCGGCGCGAGGGCCAGCGGCAGGCCCTCGTCGTGCGCCTTCAGCACGAGGAAGGCTTCGCTGAACCGCGCAAGGGTGAACACCACGCCGATGGCGACGACGCCCCAGAACGCGCCGTCGAACTGCCGGAGATCGGCGAGGCGCACCGGCGGCGGACGGCCGGTGGCGCCCTCCTCCCCGATGGCGCGATCCTCGACCCCCAGATCCTCGACCCCCAGGATGACGCACGCCACCGCGAGCGCGCCGGGGATGAGGGCGAACCAGAACACCGTTCGCATGTCGTCGGCGAACAGCGCCATCAGCGCGATGGCGAGGAGCGGTCCGAGGAACCCCCCGACCGTATCGAGCGCCTGGCGCACCCCATAGGCGCGCCCGCGGATGGAGGGTGGCGTGACATCGGCCACCAGCGCGTCCCGCGGCGCGCCGCGGATCCCCTTGCCGATGCGGTCGGCGAAGCGCGCGGCAAACACCATGGCCGGTGCGCCGGCGAGGGCGAAGAACGGCTTCGACGCGGCGCCCAATCCATAGCCGATGAGGATCAGCGGCTTGCGCCGGCCGATGCGGTCGGACAGGTACCCGGAAAAGACCTTCACGATGGCGGCGGTGGATTCCCCCACCCCCTCGATGAGGCCCACCACGGCCACGCTGGCCCCGAGGGTCGCGGTGAGGAAGAGCGGCAGCAGCGCATGGATCATCTCCGAGGAGATATCCATGAACAGGCTCACGAACCCGAGCGCCCAGACGGTTCTCGGAATCGAGGGGCGCTTATCGGTGTCTTGAGCCGGAGCATGCATCATGGCTCGCAACTTGACGAACCCGATCGGCGCCGACAAGGGCTCATGCGCCCTCGCCCGTCATGCTGCGCGCACCTGCCTCATACGGCGGGTGTCAGGTTGCCGTGGCGCGACGGGCCTTGCCGCAGGTCGCTTCAGTTCGAGGGAGAGGTCGGAAAGCCCTAAGGGTATCGGCTCCGTCCGCCTCGTTATCTGAGCTGCGTCTCAACCGGCAGGCCGTGCTTGCTCCAGGCCAGCATGGAGCCGTCATAGAGCATGACGTCCCGGTAGCCGAGCAGTTCGTGCATCACGAACCACGAGATGGCGGAGACATGGGCCGTGTTGCAATAGGCCCCCACCGCCTGCTGCGGGCCGAGGCCGACGGCCATATAGGCGCGGGCGAGTTCCTCCTTCGGGCGATAGGTGCCGTTGGGAGCGAAGTTTGCATCGAACGGAAAGAGGGTCGCGCCGGGAATGTGGCCCGCTTTCGCGATGTTCGGACGCTTCTCCAGGCCCACATAGAAGCTGAAGAACCGGGCGTCGAGAATGCCTGCATCCTTGCGCTTCTGGAGCGCCTCCATTTGGGCCGTGTCGGCAAGGAATTCACGCCGCGCAGGCCGGGCGTTGAAATTCCCCGTCTGCGCCGCCTCGTCCTCGCCCCACACCTCGCGGTTCTCAGCCACCCATTTCGTCGTGCCGCCGTCGAGGATGGCGACCTTGTCGTGGCCATAATATTTGAGCTGCCAGTAGACGTAGGCCGCATAGCCCGCATCGTCCGGGCCCCGCCCGCGGTGGGTGAGCACGAGCGGCGTATCGTCGTTCACCCCGGCCGATCGCATGAGCGCCGAGAACGCCTCGGGCGGGAGGTTCATGTCGGTGATTTCCACGCCGCGTTCGGTGGTGGTGCCACGGGCCTTGCGGAAGTCGAGAGGCACCGCGCCGATGAGGTGGCCGCCTTCCTTGTAGCTGGTGTCGTCATTGCGCACGTCGAGGACGAGGACCTCGTCCTGGTGGGCTGCGAGCCATTCGCTCGACACCAGCGGGCCGGGAAGGTCCAGGGCGACTGCCGGCGCCGCAGGCACGGCCGCGAGGAGCCCCAAGGCAAGCACGCCCGATAGCATTTTGAACATTGGCGTTTCTCCCATTTTTTGGTTTGGACTTCGGGGGAGAGCGTCGCGTCAGCCCGACGCGACCGGCAGTCCCGCGGCGCGCCATTCCGGCATGCCGTCTTCCATGCGCCGGGCCGAGAAGCCCCTGGCGCGCAGGCGTGCGACAGCCTCCACAGCGAGCAGGCAATAGGCGCCACGGCAATAAGCGACGATTTCCGTCGCTGGATCGAACTCGGCGAGGCGGGCATCGAGTTCCTCGAGCGGGACGCTGACGGCTCCAGGCACGTGGCCGAGGTCGAACTCCTCGCGAGGCCGCACGTCGATCACCGTGACGAGGCCCGCCTGCGCGCGGTCCACAAGGGCAGCGCGACCGACGGGCTCAAGCCCGTCCCGCCCGTCGAAATAGCGCGCAAGCAGAGCACCGACGGATGCGACATTGCGTTCCGCCGTCTGCCGCAGCACCGACATGAGCTGGACGACCCCGTCGTCCGCCAGCCGGTAGAGGATGAATTTGCCGTCGCGGCGGGCATCCAACAGGCCCGCGCGACGCAACTGCTGCAGGTGCTGGGAGGCATTGGCCATGGAGAGCCCGGTCAGCCGCGCCAGCGCCTCCACGCTGCGCTCGCCCTGGGCGAGGTGCTCCAGCAACTCCACGCGGTGCTCGTGGCCGAGGGCGCGCGCCACCGTGGCCAACTCGGCAAACAGGGCGCGTTTGGGATCCGTTGACTTGCACATGATGGTAACGATACATCATTCAAGAGATAGATTGAACGTATAATGATCCTGCCTATGCCGCAAGGGCATCGTGGGGAACCGGCGGAGTCGGACATGCACGCGCTGTTCATCCTCAACGATCCGCCCTACGGCACGGAACGCGTCTATAACGGCCTGCGCCTCGCCGCCGGCATCCTCAAGCAGGATGCGGGGAATCGGGTCACCGTGTTCCTCATGGCGGATGCCGTCGCCGCCGCGAAGGCTGGCCAGAAGACGCCGGACGGCTATTACAATGCGGAGCGCATGCTGAAGCGGGTCCTAGCCGGCAATGGCGAGGTGCTTCTGTGCGGCACCTGCATGGACGCCCGGGGCCTCTGCGATGCCGATGTGACGCCGGGCGCGCGGCGCAGCACCACGGATGAACTCTCGGCCGTCACCGTTTCGGCCGACAAGGTCCTGGTGTTCTGATGACGGCACCCGCCATTGCGCAGGCGATGCCGCGAAGCCGTATGATCCGGCAGGTCGCGCTGCTCTCCGCCGCCCAGGCGCTGTTCCAGACGGCGTCCGTCATGGTGATGACGGTCGCTGGCCTCGCCGGCGCCGCCATCACCCCCGCGCCGGAGTTCGCCACGCTGCCGGTGGCGGCCATGTTCCTCGGGACGGCGATCGGCATCGCCCCGGCATCCCTGTGGATGGCCCGCGTGGGGCGAAGGATCGGCTTCGTGGCGGGCGCCGTGCTGGGAACCCTCGGGGGCCTCCTGGGGGCGCTCGGGATCTTTTATGCGTCGCTGCCGCTGCTCTGCCTCGGGACCGGCCTCGTCGGCACCTACCAGGCCTTCGCGCAATTCTATCGCTTTGCCGCGGCGGAGGTGGCCACCGACGCTTTTCGCCCCCGCGCCATCTCATTCGTTCTTGCGGGCGGGGTGGTGGCCGCCATCGCCGGACCGATCCTCGGGCGCTTCGGCGGCCCCTTGCTGGCGGCGGAATATGCCGGCTCGTTCCTGATTCTCGCCGTCGTTTCGCTGCTGGCGGCGGGTCTCCTGCTGGGCGTGGACATGCCGCGGCCCGCGCGGAGCGCATCGAGCGGCGGGCGCCCCTTAGGCGCGATCATCCGGCAGCCCGGCTATCTCGTGGCCCTGTTCGGCGCGGCCACGGGCTATGGCGTGATGATCCTCGCCATGACGGCGACCCCGCTCGCCATGCTGCACCATCACCACGACCTTTCGGCCGCCGCGACGGTGATCCAGCTGCATGTGCTGGGCATGTTCCTGCCGTCCTTCTTCACCGGCGCGCTGATCTCCCGCTTCGGGGTGCTCAAGGTGATGCTGGCCGGTGCGTTCCTGCTGGCGGGTCATGTTCTCGTCGCCCTGTCGGGCACGGAATTTCTCGCCTTCGCTTCGGCGCTGGTTCTGCTGGGCGTGGGCTGGAACTTCCTGTTCATTGGCGGCACCACGCTGCTCACGCGATGCTACGCGCCGGAAGAGCGCGCGCGGGCGCAGGCGGCCAACGACCTCGTGATCTTCATCATCGGGGTGGCGACATCGCTCGGCGCCGGCGCCATGCTGTATCTTCTCGGCTGGCAGATCATGAACGCCGTGCTCCTGCCCTGGCTCGCCCTCGCGGTCCTCGCCCTCGTCTGGCTCGGCTGGCGCGAGCGGCGGGGCTAGACGCCCAGAGCACGCGCCGATCAGCTTGCATCGCAAGCTGATCGGACAACGCGTTCTCTATCCTCAAGTGAGAGGGCGATTCACCGATCAAATTGAGTCAATTTGATCGGATCGCGCTCTAGCAGGGTGATGAAATAGCCCCTGTGTGCCGGCGTTGTTTTTCGTGATCGTCGGTTTTGGCTGGAGGCTCGGCCGGGTATCTGGCTGGCTTTGCCGTCCGAGCCGTGGCCTTCTGCCCCTTTCCTCGTTCATTCGGTGAGCAGCTTGGGCAATCGGACGAGATTGTAGGCGGCCACGGCGAAGGTGAAGGCGAAACGCACCTTCGGGAGCCCTCGGAATTTGGTCTTTCTCTGCCCGGCCGCCGCCTTGACCCAGCCGAACACCTCCTCGATGCGTTTTCGAACCCTCATGCTGAGCGCGTAGCCGGGATGGCGTGTCGTGCGCCCGTCGATCGCCGATCGGCGCCCCGACGTGTTCTGCGCGACGTGCGGTGTGGCGCCGAGTTCGCGCATGTCCTCGACGAAGTCGCGGGCGTCGAAGCCACGATCGGCCCCGACCGTCACGCGCCGCGTGCCTGACGCCGAGGTGATGCCCTTGACCATCTCGACCGCCGCCATCCGCTCGGCATGGCCGGAGACCCGGGTGGCCGAAAGGTCCTTCAACCGCTCGTCGATATCGAAAAAACCCGGCATTCCCTTCGCCATGACCGCCCCCTCGGCTTCATGGCCCAGTGAATCATATCAAGCGCTGAGTTGCCCGGGTTTTTGGAGGTGTCCAGCTTGTCGACGGCGACCGGCTTCTCTTTCTGTTCGGCCTCGTCATGCTGGCCGTCGGCGCGATGATGCTGCAGTCGCGCCGCGAGAACGCCGCGTCGGAACGGCCGGCGGACTTGCGGACCTGCCTCTCATCACTGGCGCGGTCTCCTTCGCCGCCGGCATAGCGTCCGGCTTCTTCGGGATCGGCGGAGGCTTCCTGATCATGCCCGGCCTGATGCTCGCCACCGGTATGCCGATGATCAAGGCGGTCGGCTCCTCGCTTCCCGCCGTGGGCAGCTTCGGTCTTGCGACGGCGATCAACCTCGCCGTCTCTGGTCTCGCCGACAGGCCGGTGGCCAGCGAGTTCATTGCTGGCGGTATTGTCGGCGGCCTTCTGGGCATGACGCTGGCCAATCGCCTGTCGGCTCGCAAGAACCCGCTCAACCGCATCTTCGCCGTCCTGATCTTCGCGGTCGCGGCTTACGTCCTCTACCGTAGCGGACGGACGCTGATGGGGTGAACGGGTCATGCGCGGCGACCAACGGACCCTTAAGGCTGCCTTAAGGTGGGACGCCGACCAAGCTCCCCCGGTTCGCTCGGCGAGTGACGTCTTTATAGGCAATCGCATGTCATTTCTTTGTGGACTCGTTCGAAATGCAAAGGGAGCTTCATTATGCTGTGATGTTGCGGGCTTAAATTTACACAGGCTTTTGCCGGGCGGCGTAGAGGGATAGGAGTGAGCTCGTTTTTCTCGATGCCTTCTTCTTGCCGTACTCTCGTTTCGCTTTGATCGGAAGCAAATGAGCTACGTACCTAGCCAACGTTACCGCAGTCAACAAAGGAAGGTCGACCATGAAACGCTACCGTCTTCTTGCTGCCGCCGCATTCATGGCGCTCGCCATTCCCGCAGCCTACGCGGCTCAACATACCACTCCAGAACAAATGCAGCAGCGTTTCCAGCAGATGCAAATGATGATGGGCCAGGCTCAGCAGGCGAAGACTCCCGCTGAGCGGCAGAAGCTCATGAGGGAGCACATGAAAATGATGCAAGAGCAAA
>NCHM01000722.1 GCA_002257205.1 Rhizobiales bacterium 24-66-13
GTCATGTGCCGCGCAGAAAGGCCGGACATATGACCGCACCGTCCTCATGTGGTGAAATCGACTGAAGGGCATCCTTGCACCGCGGGCCGTTCCACATATCATGGGTTGATGGCGTCAGGCCATCGGCTGGACCCAAGGATCAGCGTCGTGAAGCGGGGATGGTCGTCCGGTCAGGAGACCGTGATGGCGGGTTACTGCGCAGGTCGCTTCCGCAGCGTTGTCAGGTTCAACACGTGCTGACTGTGGCAGGTCGTCAGCGTTCCACGTTCCACGGATTGATGACCGCCACACCGGCGGCGTCGAACGCGCTGGTATCGCGCGTGGCCACAGTGAAGCCCCGGGAGGCTGCGATTGCGGCGATATAGCCGTCGGGCGTCGGAAAGCCCTTGCCGGCCGCACGCGCCTTCACGGCGAGGTCGGCATAGCGTCGTGCGGCAGCGATATCGAAAGACAAGACTCGGTCGGCGAACAGCTCCATCACCCCGTCCACGGCCTCGGTGAGCCGGTCCTTGCGCTTGCCCGCGGGCAGCGCATCGATGCCGTACAACAGTTCGGCAATCGTGACGCTGGAGAGATAGAGCGTCTCGGCCGCCTGCTCGTCGAGCCACGCCCGCACGGTGTCGTCGGGCGTGGGCTTCATCGCCTCCGATATGACATTGGTGTCGAGAAGGATCATTCGAAGCTCATGGGCTCGGCGGGCGTCCTGTCGCGCGCCGGGCTGAGGGCGTCGATGTCCTCATTGGTGAGGCCGAGGCGGCGGCTGCGCTCCGCGAGCGCCGTGCCGAGCCGAAGGCGCGTGTCAGGGCGAACAGCGGTCTCAAGGATGTCGCGCATCTCGGCTTCGGTGCTGCGGCCATGCTGCGCCGCGCGCACCTTCAAGGCGCGGTGCGTTGCCTCGGAGAGATTCCGGATCGTCACTGCGGGCATGATGGCGCCTCCAGTAATATTGATAGCATTGATAGCAAAATAGAGGAATTGCCATCACATTCAAGATGCAGGGTTGCGGCGACGCTTAGGCGCCGCCGGATCCGAACCGATAGACCGGGATGCCCATCTTGCGGGCCTTGTCGGCCAGATTGTCCTGAATGCCGGTGCCGGGGAAGATCACGACGCCGATTGGCACCACGTTCAGCATCTGGTCATTGCGCTTGAAGGGAGCGGCCTTGGCGTGCTTCGTCCAATCAGGCTTGAAGGCCACCTGCGGCACCTTGCGGCTGTCGGCCCAGAGGGACGCGATCTTTTCGGCGCCTTTGGGCGAGCCGCCATGCAGCAGCACCATGTCC
>NCHM01000723.1 GCA_002257205.1 Rhizobiales bacterium 24-66-13
TTCGAGCACAAGCCGGCCGCCGCCGCCTCGCTCGGGCAGGTGCATCGCGCGGTGGCGCTCGACGGCGAAGAATTGGCCTGCAAGCTGCAATATCCCGACATGCAGGCGGCGGTGGAAGCCGACCTCAGCCAGCTGGATCTTCTGTTCTCGCTCCATCGCCGCATGGACCCCGCCATCGACACCCGCGAGATTGCCGGGGAGATTGGCGCGCGGGTGCGCGAGGAGCTGGATTATCGCCGCGAGGCCAAGCACGCCGCGCTTTATGCCCTGATGCTGGACGGGCAGGACCATGTGCGCGTGCCGAGCGTGCGCAACGATCTCTCCACCGGGCGCCTTCTGACCCTGCACTGGCTGGAGGGGCAAAAGATCCTCGGCTTCACCGAGCATGCGCTGGAGGAGCGCAATCAATTGGCGCGCGCCATGTTCACCGCCTGGTGGCTGCCGTTCAGCCGGTTCGGGGTGATCCACGGCGACCCGCATCTCGGCAATTACACCGTCTTTACCGACGAGGCCGGCACGCCGGGCGGCATCAATCTGCTGGATTACGGCTGCGTCCGCATCTTCCCTCCGGCCTTCGTGGCGGGGGTGATGGATCTTTATCGCGGCCTGCTGGCGAATGACGAGGCGCGGGTGGTACACGCCTATGAGACCTGGGGGTTCAAGGGCCTCAAGCGCGAATTGATCGACGTGCTGAACATCTGGGCACGCTTCATTTATGGGCCGCTCATGGACGACCGCGTGCGCACCATCGCCGACGGCGTGGCGCCGGGCGAATATGGGCGGCGCGAGGCGTTCCGCGTGCATACGGCGCTGAAGCAGCTCGGGCCGGTGACGGTGCCGCGCGAATTCGTGTTCATGGATCGCGCGGCCATCGGCCTCGGCGCGGTGTTCCTGCACCTGAAAGCCGAGCTGAACTTCCATCGCCTGTTTGAAGAGGCGATGGCCGATTTCAGCCTGGAGGGCGTCGCGGCGCGGCAGGCGGCGGCGCTTTCACAGGTCGGTCTCGCTTAGGCACATCAGCCCCGCTTAGGCTAGTCGGCTTGGCTTAAGCGGGTTTCAATTGGCCGGCGGCGCGGTGCGCGAGAGGACCGAGGCGGTTCCGGCGGAAACGCCATCGCCCGGCGTCGCCGTTCCCGCGCCCGTCGGGCCCTGGGGCGGCACCGCGGGCAAGGCGGGAATCGGCGTGTTCGCGGCGGTCTGCGGCTTGCTCGCGGCCGGCGCTTGAGCCGGAGCCGGCTGGCCGACCACCGGAGCCGACATGCTGGGCGTCGGCGAGGCG
>NCHM01000082.1 GCA_002257205.1 Rhizobiales bacterium 24-66-13
AGGAATTCGGCGAAGATCCTTTCCGTCAGGCTGGAGCGCGGTCCCGGGACGGTGGGGGAGGCCGCCCCCTGCTGGTCCTTGAGCCTGTCTTGCTCGGCCTCGTCCGCGAGCTGCGTCTTGATCTCGCCCATCTCCGTGAGCCCGAGCGCCCGGCCGACGCCGGTGGGATCGATGGCGTACTCCGCCGGGAGGACGATGGTCACCAGGATCGCCGCCGCGGCAACGATCGCGATGAGTGTGGAGCGCAGGAGCTGCTTCGAGGTGGGCAGCTCGGCGCGCGTGGGCATGTCGGTGTTGTACATATGTTCGGTCCTTCGATTGGATCAGGAAACGAACCAGCCGGCGAGCTGATAGCCGATCAGCACGAACCCGGCGGTCATCATGACGACGTTGGCGGTGTAGGCATGGCGGAAAAAGCTGGGTGTCTTCCGCCAGACGCCCATGACGATGAGGATGGCACCGAGCGCCAGGAGCTGGCCGATCTCGACGCCGACATTAAAGGCGAGGAGGTTCGGGACCAGGCCGTCGGGTGAGATGTCGTACTCGATGATCTTCGTCGACAGGCCGAAACCATGGAAGAAACCGAAGATCAGGGTGGCGAGCTTGGTGTCCGGCTGGAAGCCGAACCACCTCTGGAAGGCGCCCATGTTGTCCAGCGCCTTGTAGACCACCGACAGACCGATGATGGCGTCGATGATGTAGCTGTTGATGCCGACGTTGAAGTACACGCCGAGCAGCATGGTCGTCGAATGGCCGATGGCGAACAGGCTGACATAGATACCGATGTGCTTCATCCGGTAGAGGAAGAATATCACGCCGAACAGGAACAGGATGTGGTCGTATCCCGTGACCATGTGCTTGGCCCCGAGATAGATGAACGGCATCAGGTTGATGCCGGTGATCTCCTGGATGTAGCCCTTGTCTCCCGCCGCCACGGCATGGGCGAAGGCGCCGCCGCACAGAAAGAGGACGGCCAGAAGGGCCAGCAGATACGGAAGGGCCGAACGCCAGCGCGCCAATGGCGAGGCTGACGGGCCCATGGGAATGGGTCCTCTCATGGGAACTCCGATCTCGTCGTTGAGGATGCCGCCGAGGCGGCCGCGGTCATGCGACGGAGATCGGCCGTGGAGGGCGGTCGAGCTGGGAATTCTCACCGGGGTTGTAGAGGAACACGCGCGATGCCGTCCAGTCCCTCACCACGGAGCGCATGATGACGATATCGCCTGGCGGCACATCGGGGGTCTCGTGGGAATGATCGCCCGGATTGTGGCCATGGGAATGATCCGGATCCTGCTCCTCGCCGACGCCATCATCGTGCGCATGGCCATGCGCCTCGACCTGTGCCGCAAGCTCCGCGTGGCGGAGAGCTTCGGCGACGACCGCCGCCACAGGGTCATGCGACGCGGAGCTTGCGGCAGGAGGCAAGGCAATGCCAAGCACCACCGCGATCGCGATGATGATGCGCAAGCCTGTCGTGAGCGCCCGGAACTTCATGCCTGACAGTTATCCGGCTCAGTCTTAATGGAGGGTTGCCGCAAGGGAATCAACGTGGTCATCGCCCTTGCAGTATCCTCTCCAGGGGGATAGGTACAAGCATGACCGAAGAGACCCATCGCCACACCACTCATCCCGAGATCGTCAAGCGGCTGAAGCGGGCCGAGGGACATCTCCGGAGCATCGTCGAGATGATCGAGGCCGGCCGTTCCTGCCTGGACGTCGCGCAGCAGCTTCACGCGGTGGAAAAGGCGATCTGCCAAGCCAAGAAGACCCTGATCCAGGACCATCTCGACCATTGCCTCGAGGATGCGGTCGGCAGCCTCGGGCGCGACCAGCGCCGCGCCATCGACGAGTTCAAGGAAATCACCAAGTACCTGTGAGGACGTCATGCTGACCGCGATCAAGGACTGGCTCGGCTTCGGCGGCCGGGGCATTGCCCATGGACACGATCACCACGGTGGCGCGGGCGGCCATGGCCACACCCACGGCGTCATCGATCCGAGCCTGTCCTCCTCGGAGCGCGGCATCTGGGCCATCAAGTGGTCCTTCGTCATCCTCGCCATCACCGCGATCCTGCAACTGATCGTGGTCTTCATGTCCGGCAGCGTGGCGCTGCTGGCCGACACCATCCACAACATCGGCGATGCGACCACCGCCATTCCGCTCTGGATCGCCTTCGTGCTCGTGCGCAGGAAGCCAACCGCCACGTTCAATTACGGTCTCGGGCGGGTGGAGGACCTCGCCGGAATGGTGATTGTCCTCATCATTCTCTTCAGCGCCATCGTCGCGGCTCGGGAGGCCATCGACCGGCTGATGAACCCTCAACCCATCACACAGCTCGTGGCTGTCGCGGTGGCGGGTGTCGTCGGATTTATCGGCAATGAGGCGGTGGCCATCTTCCGGATCAAGGTCGGCCGGGAGATGAACAGCGCGGCCCTGATCGCGGACGGGTACCATGCGCGGACCGACGGCCTGACGAGCCTTGCGGTGGTGCTGGGCGCTGCCGGCGTCTGGGCAGGCTTCCCACTGGCGGATCCGATCATTGGCCTCCTGATTACCATCGCCATCTTCGGCATCGTCTGGCAGTCCGCCCGGGCCGTCATCACCCGCAGCCTCGACGGCATCGAGCCGGGCGTCACGGACGAGATCCGGCATGCCGCCGAGCATGTGCCCGGCGTCCGTGGGGTGGTGGACGCCAAGGCCCGCTGGCTGGGTCACAAGCTGCGGGCGGATGTCACCATCGCGGTGGACAGGACGCTGACCGTGTCTGATGCCAACGTCATCGTGGCGCGGCTGGAGAGCGAACTCCATGCCCACATCACGCCGCTTGAGGCCGTGACCGTGCAGTTCGATCATTCGGACGCGATCGTGGATCTCCCCATCGCGGAAGGCGGGCATCACCATGCGCCGGAGGCCTTCCGTGTCTCGACGCCGCTTGCCGATGGGCTGCTCCAGATCGTCGACACGCCGGACGGCGAGCGCATGCGGCTCACCCTGGTGCGCGGCATCGAAGGCCTGGACGCCATCGTGAAGATTGATCGGCCCGGTGGGGTGGTGGAGACGCTTTCTCTGCTTCCTGCCTCGAAGGACCACAAGGTCTTCCAGAGCACCGTCGCTCCGGACGAGCCGCACGAGTTCGACGCCCAGCTCCTGCTCAGCGACAATGACGGCCAGGAAGAAGTCCTGCCGTTTCGCATGGAGGAGCCGGAAGGCCATCACCACTGAGGTGGCGGTTCGCGCGCAGCCCCCGATTTTTCTCTCAACCGGAAAACCCCGCATGTTGCAGGTCCTCGCCAACCGCACTTACCGACACCTGTTCTTCGCCCAGGTCATCGCCTTGGTGGGGACGGGTCTCGCCACGGTCGCGCTCGGCCTTCTGGCCTACGATATCGCGGGACCGGACGCGGGGGCGGTGTTGGGCACCGCGCTGGCCATCAAGATGATCGCCTATGTGGGCGTGGCACCGGTGGCCGCGGCCTTCGCCGAACGGCTGCCGCGCCGGGCGATGCTGGTCAGCCTGGATCTGATCCGCGCAGCGGTCGCGCTGTTCCTCCCTTTCGTGACCGAGGTCTGGCAGGTCTACGTCCTGATCTTCGTCCTGCAATCCGCCTCGGCCGGCTTCACGCCGACCTTCCAGGCGACCATCCCCGATGTCCTGCCCGACGAACGACAGTATACGCGGGCCCTGTCCCTCTCCCGTCTTGCCTACGATCTCGAGAGCGTGGTCAGCCCTATGCTGGCCGCCGCCCTCCTCACCCTCATCAGCTTCCATAGCCTGTTCGCGGGCACGATGGTCGGGTTCCTGGCCTCCGCCGCCCTGGTGGTCTCGGTTACCCTGCCGAGCCCGAAGGCGGCGGAACGGCGGGGCATCTACGACCGCACCACGCGCGGCCTGCGCATCTACCTTGCGACGCCTCGCCTGCGTGGCCTGCTCGCCTTCAATCTCGCGGTGGCCGCCGCGAGCGCCATGGTCATCGTCAACACGGTGGTGCTGGTGCAGGCGGGCTTCGGGCTTAGCCAGCGATCCACCGCCTTGGCGCTTGCGGCCTTCGGTGGCGGCTCCATGGTCGCCGCGCTGACGCTGCCGAGCCTCCTCGACACCATCTCCGACCGCCGCGCCATGATCGGTGGCGCCTGCCTCCTTATCGCGGGCCTGTTCGTTGGCATCTTCATCCCGAGCTATGGGTTCCTGCTTCCCCTGTGGTTCGTGCTCGGACTGGGTTACTCCCTGACGCAGACACCCTCCGGGCGGCTGCTGCGGCGCTCCTCGCAACCGGAGGATCGGCCCTCGCTGTTCGCAGCGCAGTTCGCCCTCTCCCATGTGTGCTGGCTGATCACCTATCCGATCGCGGGATGGCTCGGCGCGAAGCTTGGGCTGGCTCCGACCTTCGCCGTCCTGGGAGCGATCGCCGCCATTGCGGCGTTTGCGGCGACACGGCTATGGCTATCGGCCGACCCGGATGAGATCGAGCACGTCCATGACGGCCTGCCCGTGGAACACCCTCACCTCGCGGGCGCGGAACCTACGGAGACGGGACGGCGGCACGTCCATGCGTTCGTCATCGACAGCCACCATCCCGAATGGCCGAGACCGGCATAGGCTCGGAGTGATGATAGCGACCCATGACCTCGCTCGCGGCCTATGCTGGCTTGTTTCTCGTGGCCTTTGCTGCGGCGACCATTCTTCCTCTTCAGTCGGAAGCGGTTCTGGTCGGCCTGCTCCTGGCAGACCATTCGCCATGGTTGCTTGTCACTGTGGCAAGCCTTGGCAACGTGCTCGGGTCAGTCATCAATTGGATGCTGGGGCGTGGTATCGAGACGTTCCGGCACAAGCGATGGTTTCCCGTAAGCGAGGGGATGTTGGAACGGGCGCAGCGCTGGTATCACCGTTACGGCAAATGGTCTCTCCTCGCGAGTTGGCTGCCGATCATCGGCGATCCGTTGACGGTGGTCGCGGGCGTTCTGCGCGAACCCTTGCCCATATTCCTGTTTCTGGTCACGGTCGTGAAGGTCGGCCGGTACACCGCCGTTGCAGCGCTCACTTTGGGCTGGACGTAATCCGGCGCCGCGAAGCCGCCATACCGACCCTGCATGTCCTGCGATGATGGGAACGGTCCTCGATCTTCAACGCGGGCTCTATGGCGGCGCCCTCGATGCTCTCAACGGCCTGCGCACCGTCGGGGTCACGGGTCTTCCGGCCCTGATCAGCGCCGCCTTCGGCTTCGGCATGCTGCACGCTTTGCTTCCCGGCCACGGAAAGTCGGTGCTGGCGTTCTACTATGCAGGCGACGGAAGGCTGCTGGGGGCGCTCGGCTCCAGCATGGTGCTGATCGTCACCCATGTCGGCTCGGCGGTGATCTTGGTACTGAGCGGCTATGCCATCCTGCAACGGACCATCGGCGGAGCCGGTCGCGCGCCCGCATTGGAACACGCAAGTCAGATCCTGATCGTCCTGGTCGGCGCTTGGCTTCTCTGGCGCGCGCTCCGGCCTCGCGGCCACGATCACGGCCGCTCCGGCCCCACCCTCGCATTCGTCACCGGCCTCGTTCCGTGTCCGCTGACCACCTTCATCATGACCTATGCCGTTGCGAATGGCCTGCTGGTGGCGGGTCTCATCCTGTCGGGGACGTTCGCGGCTGGAATGGTCGTGACAGTTGCGGCGTTTCCTTTGCTGGCGGTCGTGCTGAGAACACGCATGGTTCCCTTGATGGCGCGGACCGAAAGGGTGAGGGAGCGCACCGGTCATCTCATTGAAATCGCGGCTGCACTGGCGGTGATCATGATTGGCCTGTGGCCTCTAATTCGTTGACCAACCGAGCAAAGCGACCGCTTGGCGCATTGCATCATGCCCATGGGTCAGGTAGAAAAAACCGAGTGAGGAGAAGTGTGCTTGACTGATTCACGGATGATAGGCCTGAGGCGTTTCATCGTCATGCTCTGCATGGCGATCACGTGCCTGTCGTCGGTTCAGTTCGCGGCTTCCGGAGCCAAGGATTTCGAGCATGCGCTCGAGATCGCGCATTCCGCTGAGACCGTCGCGGATGTGGTGCATTATTGTTCGACGTCGGTTCAGGCCTGCGAACGCCAGTCTCACTCCGGGGATGCGAACACGGCTCCCCATCACCATCATGGTGACCCCACCTCGAACTTCGTCCTGACCGCCGCCCCGGCGCTGTCCGTGGCCTTCGCGAGCCATGACGCGGTGTGGTCCACCGAAAGCCCGCTCGGCCGCGGTCTCGGCCAGCACACCCCCGAGCGTCCTCCCAAAGCCTGATCTTCGTTCGTAGCCCGGGCCCCTGCGGCTCGACCTAGCTATTCGACGATCGAGGCTCATTCTTCATGGATCGACGCACCCTCGCGGGTGCGGGCGCTCGCGCGCGGCGAACGGGATTCGCTGCCGTGGTGATGCTCGCATGCGGCGTGTTGCCCGCGCACGCCAAGACACAAAAGCCCGTAACCCTCAACGATGCGATCACGCGCGCCGTCTCCGCCGGATTCGCCCTTCCAGCCGCACGGGCGCGTTCCGAAGGCGCCGAGGCTGGTGTCCGGCAGGCGGGCCGCTACCTCAATCCGTCCGTAGGGGTGGAGACCGAGAACTTCGCGGGGTCCGGCCCCTATCAGGCGCTGAACCAGCCTGAGACGACGCTCTACCTGCAACAGACCATCGAACTCGGCGACAAGCGCGCCGCGCGCACCGGTGTCGCCCGGTCCGAGGCGGAAACCACACGGGCCCGGAGCGCGATCCAGGTCCTCGACCTCATGCGCGAAGTGGAACTCGCCTGGATCGAGGTCTTGGTCGCAGCCGCGCAGCAGCGCGTCGCCGAGGAACGCCTCGCCATCGCGCAGCGGTTCCAGAGCGAGATCTCCCGGAGAGCGGACGCCGGACGCGACCCTCTCTACACTCAAAGCCGTGCCGAGGCGCAGGTTGCCCTGGAGCAGATCGCTGTGGATCAGGCGCGGGCGACCGCGCGCATCGCGCGAGCCAACCTTGCGGGCTACTGGCGGGGCGGTCCGGACTTTGCCGTGGATCTCGGCGTGTTCGAAAACGCAGTCGCCCCCGCGGACGGCAAGCCCCTCAACGTCGACGTGGCCCTGCTTGAGGCAGAGCGCGAACTGGCCGCCGCCCGTGTCGGCCTGGAGCGCTCCAAGGCGGTGCAGGATCCGGCGGTACGCGTGGGCGTCCGGCATTTCGCCGATACCAACGACACGGCCCTGGTGGCGGGCATCGCGATCCCGCTGCCGCTCTTCGACACCAACAAGGACAACATCGAGAAGGCGGAGGCCGAGCGCCGCGCCGCCGAACTCGATGTGGAAACCGCCCGCATGGCGTTGCGGCGCGAACTGACCCGCCTTCAGGCCCGCCTGGTGGCAAGCGCCACGGAGGCGCGGCGCATCCAGCGGGAGGTAATCCCGAAGGCCGAGCAAGCCGTGCAACTGATCAGCGACGGCATGGAGCGCGGCGCCTTCAGCTACATCGAGTTCTTCGATGCACAGCGGACCCTGAACGATGCCCGCCTGCGCCGCATCGAGGCGCTGCGCACCTTCTACCAGGACAACGCCATGGTCGCCCGCCTGACCGGCCGCCATTCGCGCCTGAACATCAAGGGCTGACCTGAAAATGAAACCCTACCTGGTGGCTGTTCCAGCCATGATCGCACTCGTTCTCGCCGCCTGCGGCGAAGGCGAGACCCCCAAGCGCGCCTCCGCGGCTGAGAAACCGGCTGCCGCGCAGGCCGAATACGAGAAGGGACCCCACGGCGGCAGGCTGCTGCGATCGGGCGACCTGTCCCTCGAGGTCACCATCGCCGAGGACGGGCAGGAACCCGAATTCCACCTCTATCCCTTCCTGGACAACCGCCCGCTGGACCCCGGCCAGATGCAGGTGACCATGAAGCTGACGCGCCTCGGTGACCGCATCGACACCTTCCGGTTCAAGCCCGACGGCGACGTCCTGCGCGGCGACGGCATCGTCAAGGAGCCGCATTCCTTCGACGTCTCGGTGGAGGCCACCTATCAGGGCAAGAGCCATTCCTGGACCTACGCCTCCTACGAGGGACGCACCTCGATCGCCGCCTCTTCCGCTCAGCAAGGGGGCGTGAAGGCCGAACCCGCGGGACCCGCGATCATCAGGGAGGTGATCGACCTGTCCGGGCGCGTGATGCTCCAGCCGCTCGGCCGGGCGGAGGTCCGGGCCTGGTATCCCGGCCGCATCATCGAGTTGAGCAAGACCATCGGCCAGCCAGTGCGCCAGGGCGAGGTTCTGGTCCGCATCGAGGCCAGCGACACGCTGCGCACCTATCAGATCACCGCGCCGATCTCGGGCACCATCACCGAGCGCAACGCCAACGTCGGAGACGTCGCCACGCAGGCGATCTACGTCATCAGCGACAGCTCGAAGCTCCAGGCGGCCTTCTTCGCCTTTCCAAGAGACGCGGAGCGGCTGCGTCCCGGTCAGCCCATCGAGATCAAGGGCCTGACGGGACAAACCGTCCAGTCGACCATCCAGATGCTCCTGCCGAGCACGGACCTCGCGACCCAGACCACCTCCATCTATGCCGAGCTTCCCAACCCCGACGGCATCTGGCGGCCGGGCATGATCGTCGAAGGCCTGGTGACGGTGGCGGCGAACGAGGTGCCGCTCGCGGTGCGAACCCGCGCCCTCCAGCGGTTCCGCGACTTCACGGTCGTCTACGCCAAGGTCGGCGACACCTACGAGGTACGGATGCTCGAACTCGGGCGCCGGACGCCGGAATGGGTGGAAGTCCTCGGCGGCATCGATCCGGGCGAGGTCTACGTCTCGGACAACGCCTTCCTCATTCGCGCCGACGTCGAGAAGTCCGGCGCATCCCACGATCACTGAGGAGGCGGGCATGCTCCAACGCATCATCCATCTGTCGATCCGCCACCGCTGGCTCGTGCTGGCCGCCATCCTCGGCTTCGCCGCCCTCGGCGTGTGGAGCTTCCAGCGCCTCCCCATCGACGCCGTGCCGGATATCACGAACGTCCAGGTCCAGATCAATTCGGAGGCGCAGGGCTTCTCCCCGCTGGAGGTGGAGCAGCGCATCACCTTCCCGATCGAGACGGCATTGGCCGGGCTGCCCGGCCTCGAATACACCCGCTCGATCTCGCGCTACGGCCTGTCCCAGGTCACCGTCATCTTCAGGGACGGAACCGACATCTATTTCGCCCGGCAGCTCGTGAACGAGCGCATCCAGAGCGTAAGGAGCGAGCTCCCGCCCGGCGTCGACCCCTCGCTCGGACCGATCGCCACCGGCCTCGGCGAGATCTTCATGTACACGATCGAGCCCGAGCCCGGTGCCCGCAGACCGGACGGTGCCGCGTGGAGCCGGGAGGACCTGCGCACGCTCCAGGACTGGGTGGTCCGGCCCCAGCTCAGGAACGTCCCGGGCGTCACCGAGGTCAACACGATCGGCGGGTACGAACGCCAGTATCACGTGACCCCCTGGCCCCAGCGGCTCACCGCCTACGGCCTGACCATGACGGACATCATCACCGCCCTGGAACGCAACAACACCAATGTGGGCGCGGGCTACATCGAGAATTACGGCGAGCAGAAGCTCGTCCGCGTCGCCGGACAGGCGACCGGCATCGACGACCTGAGAAACATCGTGGTGGAGCAGCGCGGCGGCGTTCCGATCCGGATCGGCGACGTGGCCGACGTGATCCTCGGCGAGGAGCTGAGGACCGGCGCTGCCACCCAGAATGGTCAGGAGGTGGTGCTCGGCACGGTGTTCATGCTGATCGGCGAGAACAGCCGAACGGTGTCGCACGCGGTTGCGGCCAAGCTCCAGGACGCGGGCCGCTCGCTTCCCGCCGGCGTCGTGGCCAAGCCGGTCTACGACCGCACCACGCTGGTCGAGCGCACCATCGGCACGGTGGAGAAGAACCTGGCCGAGGGCGCGCTCCTCGTCGTCGTGGTCCTGCTCCTCCTGCTCGGGAACCTGCGTGCCGCGCTCATCACCGCCGCCATGATCCCGTTGGCCATGCTCTTCACCGTCACGGCGATGGTGCAAGGCAAGGTCTCGGGCAACCTGATGAGCCTCGGGGCCCTCGATTTCGGCCTCATCGTGGACGGTGCCGTCATCATCGTCGAGAACTGCCTGAGGCGGTTCGCGGAGGCCCAACACCACCACGGACGGCTTCTGACCCGTGACGAGCGGTTCAAGCTCGCCGAGACCGCCACGGTGGAGGTGATCAAGCCAAGCCTCTTCGGCGTGCTCATCATCACCATCGTCTACCTGCCCATCTTCGCCCTCACGGGCGTCGAGGGGAAGATGTTCCACCCCATGGCATTCACGGTGGTCATCGCGCTCACCGCCGCTTTGCTTCTCTCGCTGACCTTCGTTCCGGCGGCGGTCGCCCTGTTCGTGACGGGCAAGGTCAGCGAGAAGGACAGCTTCCTGATGCGCGGCGCCCGCGCGCTCTACCGGCCCACGCTGGCCATCGCGCTCAAGGCGCGCTGGCTCACCGTCCTCGTCGCACTGGTCCTGGTGGGCTGGTCGGGCTACGCCGCCACGCGCCTCGGGTCGGAATTCATCCCGAACCTCGACGAGGGCGACGTGGCTCTCCACGCCCTGCGGGTTCCCGGCACCGGCCTCAAGCAGGCGATCTCGATGCAGAGCGCCATCGAGAAGCGCCTCAAGGCGTTCCCGGAAGTCGACCAGGTGTTCGCCAAGATCGGCACGGCCGAGGTGGCCACCGATCCGATGCCGCCCAGCGTAGCCGACACCTTCGTCATGATGAAGCCACGTGAGGAATGGCCCGACCCCCGCAAGCCGAAGCTCGATCTCGTGGCCGAGATGCAGGCGGCGGTCGAGCAGATCCCGGGCAACAATTACGAGTTCACCCAGCCCATCCAGATGCGGTTCAACGAACTGATCTCGGGCGTGCGCTCGGATGTCGCCGTCAAGGTGTTCGGCGACAGCCTGGACGAACTGCTTCGGCTCGGCAACGAGATCGAAGGCATCCTCGGGAGCGTGGACGGCGCGCAGGACGCCAAGGTCGAGCAGATCACCGG
>NCHM01000083.1 GCA_002257205.1 Rhizobiales bacterium 24-66-13
CCTACCGGGAGAACACGCCCACCAGTTCCACATGGGGCGAATAGCGGAACTGGTCCACCGGCGTCACCGACCGCAAGGCGAAGCCGCCCTCGGCGAGGAGGCGGGCATCGCGGGCGAAGGTGAGCGCGCTGCACGAGACATAGGCCAGCCGCGCCACCTTGGAACGCGCGAGTTCGCGGGCCTGGGCCTCCGCCCCTTGGCGCGGCGGGTCGATGACCACCGCGTCGAACCGGGCCAGTTCCTCCGCCACCAAAGGCCGGCGGAACAGGTCGCGCACCTCGCCTTCCACGCCCTTGAGGCGCGCGGTGGCCTTTGCGGCGCGCTGCAGGGCCGCGACCGCCGGGGCGTTGCTCTCATAGGCGCTCACGCGGGCGGTCTGGGCGAGGCGAAGCGCGAAGGTGCCGACGCCGCAGAACAGGTCGGCGACGCGCTTTGCCCCCTCCACTGCGCCCAGCGCCAGCCCGGCCAGCGTCTCCTCGCCCATCTGGGTCGCCTGGAGGAAGGAGGCCGGCGGCAGCTCGACGCGCGCCAGCCCCATGGTCAGCACCGGCGCGACGCGCTGGAGCACCAGTTCTCCATGGCGGGTCAAGCGGGCGAGATCGAAGGTTTCCGCGAGCGCGCCAAGCTCCACCATCAGGTCCGGCGGCAGCGGGCCGGAGCCGCGCACGTCGAGATCAAGCCCGGTCTCGGTGGCGGTGACATGCAGATCCAGCGGCTTCTTCAAGGGCGCCAGCGCATCGGCCACCGCCTGGGCGGCCGCGAGCGCGCGGGCAAGGCCCGGCGCCAGCACCGGGCATTCGCGCAGGGCCACCATGGCGTGGGACTTGCGCTCGGCGAAACCCACCACGGTGCGCGCGCCATATTGACGGGCATGGAAGATCGCCCGCCGCCGGCCGGCGCCATGGGCGTCCACCAGATCGCCCACCGGCGCATGGATACCCTCGCGCGCCAGCGCCTCCACCACCAGGGCGCGCTTCCAGGCCTGATAGGGCGCGGCTTGCCAATGCTGGAGCAGGCACCCGCCGCACACGCCGAAATGGCTGCACACCGGCACCGCGCGGTCCGGGCTGGCGGAAACGATGGTCTCCACCTTCAGCCGGTCCTTCTCGCGCACGCCCGCGACGGTTTCCCCCGGCAGGGCGTAAGCGGCGAACAGCGGGCCGTCAGCTGTCTCGGCGATGGCATCCCCCTGGGCGCCCATGCGGGCGATGACGGCTTGCATCATGGCTTCACCGCCCCGATCAGAAATTCGTGATTGCCGTCACCGCCGGTGATGGGCGAGGGAATGAGGCCAACGACGCGCCAGCCCAGCGCCTCGACGCTCTCGCGGACGCGCGCGCAGACGGCGGCATGGACGGTGGCATCGCGCACGATGCCCTTGCGCACATGGGCCGGGCCGGCCTCGAACTGCGGCTTCACCAGCGCCGCGAGGCGGGCGCCGGGCGCGGCCAAGGCGAGCGCCGCCGGCAGCACCAAAGCGAGCGAGATGAAGCTGACGTCGATCACCACCAGATCGACCGGTTCGGGCACCTTTTCGCGGTCCAGGCTGCGGGCATCGGTACCTTCCAGAAGCACCACGTCGGGATGGCCGCGCAGGCGGGCGTGGAACTGGTCGTGCCCCACGTCGACCGCATAGACGCGCCGCGCCCCGCGCCGCAGCAGCACATCCGTGAAGCCGCCGGTGGAGGCGCCCACATCCAGCGCCACGCATCCGGCGGGATCGATGGCGAAGGCCTCCAGCGCGGCTTCCAGCTTCAGCCCGCCGCGCGACACGAAGGGGTGAATGTCCCGCGCCTCGATGGCCGCATCCTCCCCGACCTCCTCGGAGGGCTTGGCCACCGGCTTGCCGTCGGCATGCACCTGCCCCGCCAATATGGCGGCCTGCGCGCGCGCCCGGCTGTCGAACAGGCCGCGCGCCACCAGAAGCTTGTCGATGCGCTGCCGCGCCATGACCCACACCCACCGTAATAAGGAACCGCACGCGCGCCAAAGGGACCGCACGCCACGAGGACAGCGCACCAAGGGAACCGCGCCCGCCTTAAGCCAGCCGCGCAAATCTGATCGCGCGCGGCCGGCCGGTCGTGATATGCGATGGCTGGGGGAGAGGCAAACGGCAAGCGACGGAGCGGGCGGCCTTTAGGGGACGCGCCGGCTGCCTGATGGGAGAATGTATGCGTATCGCCCTCGCAGCCTGCTGCGCCCTGGTGCTTGCCGCGGTGCCCATCGGGACCGGCGTTGCACAAGCCAACAGCTCTCAGGCCGGCACCGGCAAATCCAGTTCAGGCAAATCCGCCAAAACCAAATCCGCCAAGGCCAGCGCATCCAAGACCCAGCTGCCCCCGGATACGCGCGTGTGGAGCCTGGTGCGCGGGGATGACACCTATGTGCTGCGCTTCGGCCAGCCCCGCGCCGCCGATCCGGCGTTCGCCGCGACGTGCCAGCCCTCGGCGCAATTGCTTCAGATCGCGCTGGAGGTGAATTCCACCAAGATCCGGTCCGGCGACGGGGTCGCGCTGTCGCTCTCCAGTGGCAAGCGCCATCTGGAACTGGCGGCGAGCGCCTTTCTCGGCTCCAGCGACGGCCTGCTGGTGGTCGAGGCGGCGGTGAGCCTGGAGCCGCGCGTGTTCGATATTTTCCGCGACGGGGACACCCTCACCATCCGCCTCGCGGGCCAGACGCAGACACTGCCGCTCGCGGGCGCGCGGAGCCGGCTTCAGGATTTCGAGCGTGCGTGCCTGACGTCACGGTAACAGACAACCGAAATTCACCACGTCGGCACGCGTACGTCCCCGCCGGCTTCCCCTTTTCCGGCGGACGGCTATGATCCCGCGCCATTTTGTGAGGAATTGAGCATGTATCGTAAGGTCCTCGCGCTCGCGCTTCTCGCCGCCTCCGCGATGCCCGCGGCCGCCCAGGTGAAGATGCAATGGGCCAGCAGCAACAGCGATACCGGGTCGACGCTCACCTTCGGTGTGCCCGAGACGGACGAAGCGATCATCAGCTTCACCTGCGACAAGGGCAAGGACATGGTCCTCGTCAGCTCCTATATCGGCTCCAAGGGGCTGAAGGCTGAGGAGACCGCCCGCATCGTGCTGACCGCCGGCAAGGTGAAGAAGGAGCTTCCCGGCCGCGCAATCGCCAATGAGGAAAACGGCGCCGTGGACGTGGAAGCCGGCGCCAAGATGACCGACGTCAAGGCCTTGCTCGCTGGCGGCAAGCTGCTGACGGTCGAGACCAAGGGCGTCAAGCAGCAGGTAGCCCTCGCCGGCGCGCCGGACGCCTTCGGCGCGTTCGAAAGCGCCTGCAAGACCAACTGACGCCGCGCGATCAGCCGAGGCGCAACATAAGGCCCGGCCGGCTCAGGCCCGCCGGGTCAAACCGATGCGGTCGGCGCGCTGCAGCACCGAAAGCACCTTCGCCACGATGCCGTCGGCGTCGAGCCCGGCCTGGGCGATCTGCCGGGAGGGCGTTTCCTGGTCGATATAGATGTCCGGCAGCACCATGGCGCGCAGCTTCAGGCCGCGGTCCAGCGCCCCGGCATCGCTCAGGAACTGCATGACCTGGCTGCCGAAACCGCCGATGGAGCCTTCCTCCACCGTGATCAGAGCCTCATGCGCACGCGCGAGGCGGCCGATCAGGTCCTGGTCGATGGGCTTGGCGAAGCGCGCGTCGGCGACGCTCGCGGAAATGCCGAGGTCCGCCAGCCGCTCCGCCGCCGCAAGGCAAGCCGCAACCCGCGTGCCGAGGCCGACCAGCGCCACGTCCGTGCCCTCGCGCAGCATCCGGCCGCGCCCGATGGGCAGCACCTCGCCCCGCTCCGGCCGCTCCACGCCCACGCCCTCGCCGCGCGGGAAGCGGATCGCGCTCGGCCCGTCGTCATAAGCGACGGCAGTGGCGATCATATGGGTCAGCTCGGCCTCGTCGGACGGGGCCATGATGGTGAAGCCCGGCAGGCAGCCGAGAAACGCGAGGTCGTAGGCGCCGGCATGGGTCGCGCCGTCCGCGCCCACGAGGCCGGCCCGGTCGATGGCGAAGCGCACCGGCAGGCCCTGCAGCGCCACATCATGCACCACCTGGTCATAGGCCCGCTGGAGGAAGGTGGAATAGAGCGCGCAGAACGGCTTGTAGCCTTCCGCGGCGAGCCCGGCGGCGAACGTCACCGCATGCTGCTCGGCGATCGCCACATCGAAGGTGCGGTTCGGGAACGCCTGGCCGAACAGATCGAGCCCGGTCCCGCTCGGCATGGCGGCGGTGATCGCCACCACCTTGTCGTCGTGCCGCGCCTCGCTGATCAGGCTCTCGGCGAACACGCGGGTATAGGTCGGCGCATTCGACTTGGCCTTGACCTGCGCCCCGGTGACGACGTCGAACTTCACCACGCCATGATATTTGTCGGCGGAGGCCTCGGCGGGGGCGTAGCCCTTGCCCTTCTGGGTCACCACATGGACCAGGATCGGCCCGGTCTTGGCGTCGCGCACATTGCGCAGCACCGGCAGCAGGTGCTCGAAATTATGGCCGTCGATGGGGCCCACGTAATAGAAGCCCATCTCCTCGAACAGGGTGCCGCCGGTCCAGAAGCCGCGCGCGAACTCCTCCGCCCGCTGGGCGCCGCGCTCGACGAACTTCGGCATATGGCCGGCGAGCTGCTTGCCGATCTCGCGCAGGGAAAGATAGGTGCGCCCGGAAATGAGCCGCGCGAGATAAGCCGACATGGCGCCCGTGGGCGGGGCGATCGACATGTCGTTGTCGTTGAGGATAACGATCAGCCGGCTGTCCATGGCGCCAGCATTGTTCATGGCCTCATAGGCCATGCCCGCCGACATGGCGCCGTCGCCGATGACGCAGACGATATTGCGTTCCTCGCCCGAGAGGTCGCGCGCCACCGCCATGCCGAGGCCGGCGGAAATGGAGGTGGAGGAATGGGCCGCGCCGAACGGGTCGTACACGCTCTCGGCGCGCTGGGTGAAGCCGGAGAGGCCCCCGCCCTGGCGCAGCGTGCGGATGCGGTCGCGCCGCTCGGTGAGGATCTTGTGGGGATAGCATTGATGCCCCACGTCCCAGATCAGGCGATCGTGCGGGGTATCGAAAACGTGATGCAGCGCCACCGACAATTCAACCACGCCGAGACCCGCGCCGAGATGCCCGCCGGTGACGGAGACCGCGTCGATGGTTTCGAGCCGCAGCTCGTCGGCGAGCTGGGGCAGCTTTTCGTCCGGCAGGCGTCGCACATCAGCGGGGCTGCGCACCGTATCGAGAAGCGGGGTCTTGGAAGCGGTCACGGAACACTCCGCACATGCCGGCATCGCCGGCCCTGTTAATCTGCCGGGATCGCCGGCCCTGTTAATCCGCCGGCATCGCCGGCCCCATCATCCGCAAGTACCGCCGGTCCTCGCGCCGACCCGAACGGCTGAGCCGGGGATCGCACCCGGCGTATCCGGGCCAAAAAGCCTTACACATACAAATGGGCATGTGCAACGCACACGGCCAGGCCCGTTAACCATAGATGCGAGGGGCGGCGCGTCCCAAGGTGGGTCCTAAAGCTCGCGATCCCGCCCCGGCCCGGTGGGCGCCTGTGGCCCGTCGAGCAGGCCGGCGAGCTTGCCCGCGCGGATCATGAAGCGGTGCATGTCGAGGGTCGCCAGCGCCAACAGGCACCCGCCGGCGAGGCGCAGGGCGTCCGTCGCCATCTGGGGCTGGCGCCCGTATTTGCGGCGGACATAGAGTTCCGAGCGCTTCTTGTAGCGATTGATGGCGAAGGTGGCGCCCCAGGACGGGGGGCTGGATTTCCCGCCGCTGTGGGACACTTGCGCCTGCGGCACCACGATGATGGGCAGGTCGCGCGCCAGCGCCCGCAAGGCCAGGTCGTCGTCCTCGTGATAGAGGAAAATCTGCTCGTCGAACCCGCCGAGCGCGAGGAATTCCGCCCGTTTCATGAGGAAGGCGGCGCCGTGCACGAAGCGCGTGCAATAATCGCCGGCGATCTCTTCCGCCTTGAGCCTTGCCGCGCGCGGCACCGGCTCAAGGATCGAGCCCTCCTTGCGCATGGGGCGTCCGGTGTCACTGAGGATCGAGGGCATGAGGATCGCCGGGCCATAGGCGCGTTCGGCCGCCACCAGCCGATCGAGCGCGCCCGGCGCCAGAGCCGCGTCGGGATTGAGGAAGAAGACATATTCGCCCCGCGCCGCCCGCGCGCCTTCATTGCAGGCGGAGCCGAAGCCGAGGTTGCGCGGCAAGGCGATCAAGCGGGCGGACCGCGCGAGGCCATCCATGAAGCCGGTGCCCCGCGGGCTCGCATTGTCCACCACGATCACCTCGCATCCCTCGGGCACGGAGGCGATGGCGCGGCCGATCACCGCCCCGCTGTTGTAGGAAACCAGGATCACGCTCACCAACGGCGCCGCCGTGGCTTCAGTATCCGTGGCCTCAGTCTCGTTCGGGGTCATGGGTTCTCCGCGCGGCGCGTGCCGCTTGGTGGTAGCACCCCGCCGCGCCGCGCCACAACGCGCCATCCCCGGCCCGCGGGGGCGCGGGGCCTTTCATCGCGCGCCGCGCTCCGATAGAAGGCCAACGACCATGGCCGCGCACGAACCAGACCAGATGCTCCGCCGCCACTTCTTCTTCGTGGCGGGCTTCGATCCCATGAGCGCGGAAGGCCATCACCGGGTCTTCACCCGCGAGCTTGCCCGATTCGCCAAGGTCTGGAGCGTAGAGACCGGCTGCGATCCCGCTCCCGAAGCCACCCTCACGGGCGCCGCGTGGAATACCCACGCCAGCGGCCCCGGCTGGTCCACCCGCACGCGCTTCGAGTTGCTCGCCTGGGACGAATTCGTGCGCGCCGACATGGCGCGCGGCCGCTGGTCGCACATTCTCGGCACGACCCGCGCGCTCGCCGACATGATCGCGAGCGGCACGGTGGTGCGCTATTTCCGCCTGAGCCACCGCTACGGCATCTTCTTCGTGCTCACCTATGTGGTGCTGCTGGCGATCACGGCCGCAGCGCTCGCCGCCGGCTATGGCGCGGCCCATTTTGCCACCGCGCCGCTCGGCCTGGTCCCGGCGCTGCTCCTCGGGGCGGTGGCGGCGGCGGGGGTGTTCTTCGGCCTCATGGCGACGCTGGGCAAGCGGCTGCGCCTCAAGCAATCGCTGGATCTTGCGGAATTCTCGGTGGATTACGCGCGCGGCCGGCATCCCGCCATCGATGCGCGCATCACCGCCTTCGCGACGCGGGTGCGCGAGGTGGCGCGGCAGGGTGGCGTGGACGAGATCGTCATCGCCGGCCACAGCCTCGGCGCCATGCATGTGGTGAGCCTGGTGGCGCAGGTGCTGGCGCGCGAACCGAGATTCGGCGCGCGGATCCCGATCCGCCTGCTGACCCTCGGTTCCACCACCGCGAAATTCGCTTTGCATCCCGCCGGCACCCGCCTGCGGGCCGCCGCGCGCAAGGTGCATGCCGCCCCAGCGGTGGGATGGGCGGAATTCCAGGCGCGCGACGACATCGTCAGCTTCTACAAGGTCAATCCGGTCACGCTCGGCCATGCCGGCAATGCGGACGGGCGGCGCCGGCCGTTCGTGCGGCAGATCACCATTCGCGGCCTGCTCACCCCCAAGACCTATGCCCGCTTCCGCTTCGACGTGATGCGGCTGCACTGCCAGTTCTTCCTCGCGAACGACCGCAAGGCGCCATACGATTTTTACGCCTTCATCTGCGCGCCCGTGACCTTCGACGAGGTGGTGCGCCAGATCGACGGGCCGATGGCCATCTTCGCGCCCGACGGCGCGCTGATCCCCCTCGCCTATCGCCAGGCGACCGCAGTTGGCGGCGCGGCCGACAGCTCGACCGCAAAACCCGCCGAGCCCTCGACGGCCCGTGTCAAAGACGGCGGCCGCACGCGGAAGAATCCCAAAAGACGGCAAACCCCCAAGAACAGGAGCAGGACGCGCCCATGAGCACGCTCGCCATCGCGAAACTGGCCTGGGCGCTCGGCGTCATCGCCTGGTACGTCATCCGCATGCCGTTCGAGCGCAGGGCGCGGAAAGCCAGGGTTGCGGACCGGCGCCACCGCACCACGCAGGAAATGGTGCTGCTGTCCATCTCCACGCTCGGGCTCGGCATTCTTCCGGCGCTCTATGCGGCGACCGGCTTTCCCCGCGCGCTGAGCTACGCCCCCTCCCCGCTTCAGGTGGCGGCGGGCGTCGCCGTGTTCGCGTTTTCGCTCTGGCTGTTCTGGCGCACCCATCGCGATCTCGGCCGCAACTGGTCGGTGACGCTGGAGATCAAGGACGCGCATCAACTGGTGACGTCGGGCGTCTATGCGCAGGTGCGCCACCCCATGTATTCCGCGTTTTTCCTGTGGGCGGTGGCGCAGGCGCTGCTGCTGCCGAACCTGCTGGCGGGATTTTCCGGCCTCATCGGCTTCGGCATCCTGTTCTTCTTCCGCGTCGGACAGGAGGAAGCGATGATGCGCGAGACCTTCGGCGCGCAATATGAGGCCTATTGCGCCCGCACCAAGCGCATCATTCCCGGCCTGTACTAAAGAGAACAAAGCCCGCACGGGGCGCGGCGTCCGATTCGGACATGCTGTGTTCCCCGCCCGTTCGTTCCAGCGGCGAGGCCCTGTCCCGCGCTGGCACAGGTCAGCCCGGATCGAGCGGCGCCGTGCCGCTCGGGCGGCCGTCGGACTCGCGGGTGATGGTCTCGACCCGCGCCTCGGCCTCCTTCAGCAGCGCATCGCAGCGCGCTTTCAGCGCCTCGCCGCGCTCATAGATGGCGATGCTCTCTTCCAGGGGCACGTCGCCGCGCTCCAGGCGCTGCACGATCCCTTCCAGCTCGGCCAGGGCCATCTCGAAGGAGAGGCTTGCCACCGCCGGGCCGGCGCTGGCGCCTTTGGGCTGGGGGGCGGTTTTGGGAGCGTCAGCCATGGGCTTTCCTTTCGCGTGCGGCGGGCGGGCCTGCGGGCGGGCCCGCCGATTCCCTCGTCATTGCGCGCACCATAGCCGAGCCGGGCGCGAGGCTTAAGCACCCTTCGGGCAGGCCGGGGTGGCCTGAGGGCTTCGCCTTTGCTAGAAGCCGCGCGAACACTTGAGCCCTTATCCGGACCCCGGCGGACGAATTCCATGCCCTCCAAGGCGCAAAGCCGATTTCCCGAGCGCACAGGCCGCGCCCTGGACGATGCCCTTCTCGCACGCTACGAGGCCGCCGGCTTCGTGCGCATCGACACGCCCATTCTCCAGCCGGCGGACGTGTTCCTGGATCTGTCGGGCGAATCCATCCGCCGCCAGCTGTATCTGACCACCGACATGGAGGGGCAGGAACTCTGCCTTCGGCCGGACCTGACGATCCCCGTCGCGCGGCAGGTGCTCCAGTCCGGCGCGCCGCTGCCGACCTTCGTGAGCTATCTCGGCCCGGTGTTCCGCTTTCGCGGCGAGAGCTGCGGCGAGTTCCGCCATGCCGGCGTCGAATCCTTCGGCCGCACCGATCTTGAAGCGGCGGACGCGGAGATTCTCGCCCTCGGGCTGGAGACCTGCACCATCTACAACATGCCGGCACCGGCGATCCGTCTCGGCGACGTGGCCCTGTTCGCGGCCTTGCTCGAAGCGCTTCCCCTGCCCCCGGCGTGGCGGCGGCGGCTGCTGAAGGATTTCGGCCAGAGCAGCCTGGACGCCGACCTCACCCGCCTCAACGCCGAGCGCGCGAGCAATGGCGCGAGCCATGCCGGCGTGCTGAACGCGCTCACCGGCTCGGACCCGGAAGGCGCGCGCGCCCTGATCACCGACCTGCTCTCCATCGCCGGCATCACCACGGTGGGCGGGCGCAGCGTTTCGGAGATCGCCGAACGGTTCCTGGAACAGGCCTCGCTCGACGCGGGCAACGGCCTGTCGTCGGAAACGGCTGTGATTCTCGGGCGCTATCTGGACATCACGGGCAATCCGGACGATGCCTCGGCCCGCCTGCGGGCGCTGGCGAAGGACGCCGGCATCGCGCTCGACGCCGCGCTCGACGCGTTCGACCGCCGCGCCGGCTTCATCAGCGCCCACGGCATCGCCCTTTCGGATATCCAATTCTCGGCCGCCTTCGGCCGGCCGCTCGATTATTACAGCGGCATGGTGTTCGAGCTGCACGATCCGCACGGGCGCGTGGACGGTCCGCTGGTGGCGGGCGGGCGCTATGATCGCTTGCTGGAGCGGCTCGGCGGCGCGGTGGTGCCCGCCGTGGGCCTCGCCGCATGGGTCGAGCGCCTCGCAAAGCTGGATGAAGCCGCGATGGACAAGGCCGCGGCGCGCCCGGCCGATGGGGAGGCGGGACGATGAGCGACACCTTGATTCTCGCCGTTCCCTCCAAGGGCCGGCTGCAGGAAAACGTGCAGGCCTTCTTCGCCCGCGCCGGCATGCCGCTGCTCCAGGCGCGCGGCGCCCGCGACTATCGCGGCGCCATCGGCGGCGTGGAGAATGTGGAGGTGGCCTATCTCTCGGCCTCCGAGATCGCGGCCGCGCTCGCCTCCGGCACCGCCCATGTGGGCGTCACGGGCGAAGACCTGGTGCGCGAGAACATCTCCCACGCCGATACCCGCGTCGCGCTGCTGGAGAAGCTCGGCTTCGGCCATGCCAATGTGGTGGTCGCGGTGCCGCAGGCCTGGATCGACGTGCGCACCATGGACGATTTGGACGATGTGGCGAGCCATTTCCACAGCCGCACCGGCCGGCGCATCCGCGTCGCGACCAAATATGTGAACCTCACCCGGGGCTTCTTCGCCCGTCACGGCATCGTCGATTATCGCATCGTCGAGAGCGCGGGCGCGACCGAGGGCACGCCTGCGGCCGGCAGCGCCGAGCTGATCGTCGACATCACCACCACCGGCGCCACCTTGTCCGCCAATGCGCTCAAGGTGGTGGACGACGGGGTGATGCTGCGTTCGGAAGCCAATCTGGTGGCCTCCCTCACGGCGCCCTGGACCGCGGGAACCCGCGCCGTCGCGCGCGCCATCTTCGACCGCATGGCGGCGGAAAAGCGCGCCCGCAC
>NCHM01000084.1 GCA_002257205.1 Rhizobiales bacterium 24-66-13
ACCACCTGGGCGACGATGCGCGCCCAATTGATGGAATTCACCCCCGCCAGCGCCATGCGGTCGCGGAAGCCGTGGTGGTTGAACATGCCCTTCACCAGGGCCTGGCAATCGTCGAACGTGCCTTCCACCGCGATCGCATGGACATTGTGCGCGCCCACGCCGGTCATCTGCCGGCGCTGCACCTCCGATACGCGGCCATGGGGATAGAGGATGAACACGTCCACCGCATCGGAATGGCGGAACGCCTCAATGGCGGCGCTGCCCGTGTCACCCGAGGTGGCGCCGACGATGGTCGCCCGCGCGCCGCGGGCGGAGAGCACATGGTCCATCAGCCGCGACAGCAGCTGCATGGCCACGTCCTTGAACGCCAGGGTCGGGCCGTGGAACAGCTCCAGCACGAAGCGGTTGGGGCCGAGCTGAACCAGAGGCGTGGTCGCCGGGTGGCGGAAATTGCGGTACGCGTCCTCGATCATCAGATCGAGCGCGGGCTGGGGAATAGCGCCGGCCACGAAGGGAGAAATGATCTTACGGGCCACTTCGGCATAAGGCCGGCCCGCCAGCGCCGCGATTTCGTCGGCCGTGAGGGTCGGCCAGCTTTCCGGCACATAAAGGCCGCCGTCACGGGCAAGGCCCGCCAGCAAGGCATCGGCGAAGGACAAAGGCGGCGCCTCGCCGCGCGTGGACACGTACAGCACTCATGTTCTCCGGGCATCGGCGTCCTCGGACGCCCCCAACCTAACCCCGCGAAGCCGTTGCGGGAAGGCGCGGCCTCAACGATGCCCCGCCTGTGCGCCGCGTCTTATCCGGCATTGCGCCGTGAAGCCAGCCCGCCGCGCCCGGCGCCATGCAAATGCGCACATGGACACAGCGTCCGCGACGCTACCGAAAGCGGCGTCGATCTGATACAGGGCTCGCCTTGCCGATAATGAAAAGAGCGCCGCGATGATCCCCCGCTATAGCCGCCCGGAAATGGCCAGCCTCTGGTCCCCCGAAGCGCGTTTCCGCATCTGGTTCGAGATCGAGGCCCATGCCGCCGACGCCATGGCCGAGCTTGGCATCGTGCCCAAGGACGCCGCCGCCAGGATCTGGGAACTCGGCCGGGACGCCGAATTCGACGTGGACCGCATCGACGCCATCGAGCGCGACGTGAAGCATGACGTCATCGCCTTCCTCACCCATCTGTCCGAGATCGTCGGGCCCGAGGCGCGGTTCGTGCACCAGGGCATGACCTCGTCCGACGTGCTGGATACCTGCCTCGCGGTGCAGCTCGCGCGCGCCTCGGACCTGCTGATCGCCGACATCGACCATCTGCTGGCGGTGTTGGAGCGGCGCGCGTTCGAGCACAAGCTGACCCCCACCGTCGGCCGCTCGCACGGCATCCATGCCGAGCCGACCACCTTCGGCATTAAGCTCGCCATCGCCCATGCCGAATTCCAGCGCGCCCGTGTGCGCCTTGTGGCGGCGCGGGCGGAAATCGCGACCTGCGCCATTTCCGGAGCCGTGGGCACCTTCGCCCATATCGACCCGCGCGTGGAAGAGCATGTCGCCGCCAAGATGGGCCTGAGCGTGGAGACGGTCTCCACCCAGGTGATCCCGCGCGACCGGCACGCCATGTTCTTCGCCACGCTCGGCGTGATCGCCTCTTCGGTCGAGCGGCTCGCCACCGAAATCCGCCATCTTCAGCGCACCGAGGTGCTGGAGGCGGAAGAATATTTCTCCGAGGCCCAGAAGGGCTCCTCGGCCATGCCGCACAAGCGCAACCCGGTGCTCACCGAAAATCTCACCGGCCTCGCCCGCATGGTGCGCGCCTATGCGCTGCCGGCCATGGAGAATGTGGCGCTGTGGCACGAGCGCGACATCTCCCACTCCTCGGTCGAGCGCATGATCGGCCCGGACGCCACCGTGACCCTGGACTTCGCCCTCGCCCGGCTCGCCGGCGTGATGGACAAGCTGGTGGTCCATGCCGACAACATGCAGAAGAACATGGATAAGCTCGGCGGGCTGATCCACTCACAGCGCGTTCTGCTGGCGCTGACCCAGAAGGGCGCGAGCCGCGAGGACAGCTATCGGCTGGTCCAGCGCAACGCCATGCGCGTGTGGCGCGGCGAAGGCGATTTCCGCACCTTCCTGCTGAACGACGCGGATGTGCGCGCCTATCTGAGCGAAGACGACATCAACGAGAAGTTCGACCTCGGCTATCACCTTAAGCACGCCGATACGATCTTCAAGCGCGTGTTCGGGCGCGCCTGACAGGCGGGTCGGGATCTTTCTGGCGTCAGGCCGAACAACAAAAATGCCCGGGTCCAGCCCGGGCATTTTCATTTTCACAAGCGGGGAAGCGGGCAATCAGCCGATGGCGCGGTCGCGCACCGGCACGCCCTTTTCCTCGAACAGGGGGATCAGCTCGCCGGCCTGGAACATCTCGCGGACGATGTCGCAGCCGCCGAGGAATTCACCCTTCACATAGATCTGGGGAATGGTCGGCCAGCTGGCATATTCCTTGATGCCCTGGCGCAGCTCGTCGGATTCCAGGACGTTGATGCCCTTATAGGCGACGCCCACATGGTCGAGGATCTGCACGACCTGGCCGGAAAAGCCGCACTGGGGAAACTGCGGCGTGCCCTTCATGAACACGACCACGTCATTGTCCTTGACCTCACGGTCGATGAATTCGCGAATGCTCATGGATCAATTCCACACTGGTGGCGGCGTGATGACCGTCCTGCCTGAGAAGATCGGTGGTCGCCGCGCAAAGCGCAAGATGCCACCGGATTTAGTCCTTTGCGCCCGCGCCCACAGATCGCCTCAGGCGGTCGCCGGCGCCGAGGTCTTCAGCGCCAGGGCATGGAGCACGCCGCCCATGTTGCCCTGGAGCGCGGCATAGACCATCTGGTGCTGCTGCACGCGGCTCTTGCCGCGAAACGCCTCCGACACGATGGTCGCCGCATAATGATCACCGTCGCCGGCAAGATCCTCGATGGAGATCTGGGCGTCGGGCAGCGCGCTCTTGATGAGCCGCTCGATGTCGCGAGAATCCATGGCCATGGGTTTATTCCTTAACTGGAAGCGCCGCTCTCGAAGCCGTCGGCCTTCAGGACATGGAGCTCATGTAAATGGGCAGCCAGGTTTCGTGCCGATCGCGCAAGGCTTCCACGAATATCGAGCGGTCGCCCGGCAGGATCAAGCGGTCGCCGCCGGTCTTGCCGATCTTGGTGACGGGCACGCCCGCCGCCTCCGCCCGCCGCACGATCTCGCTGCCCTGGCCGTGGGCGGCCGTGACTACATAGCGCGCCTGATCTTCACCGAACCAGAAGGCATGGGGGGCCATGTTGCAATGGCTGTCCACGGCGGCACCGAGATTGCCCGCCATGGCCATTTCCGCGACCGCCACCAGAAGCCCGCCGTCGGAGACGTCATGGGCGGCGCTGACCAGACCGTCCAGAATCAGCGCGCGCACGAAATCGCCGTTGCGCTTCTCCGCGACGAGGTCGACCGGGGGCGGTGCCCCCTCCTCGCGCTCGCAAATCAGGCCGAGATAGATCGAGGCGCCGAGCCAGCCCTCGGTCTTGCCGATCACATAGATCGGCTCGCCGGCGGCCTTGAAGGCGAGGGTCATGGTCTTGGACAGATCGTCGATCAGACCGACGCCGCCAATGGTGGGGGTCGGCAGGATGCCCTTGCCGTTGGTCTCGTTGTAGAGGCTGACATTGCCCGAGACGACCGGGAAATCCAGCGCCTCGCAGGCCGCGCCGATGCCCTTCACGCAGCCGACGAACTGGCCCATCGTGTCCGGCTTCTCGGGATTGCCGAAATTGAGATTGTCGGTGACGGCGATGGGGGTCGCGCCGACGGCGGTGAGATTGCGCCACGCCTCGGCCACCGCCTGCTTGCCGCCCTCGAAGGGATCGGCCTCGCAATAGCGCGGCGTGACGTCCGTGGTGAGGGCAAGCGCCTTCGGCCCCTCCTCGATGCGCACCACGGCCGCGTCGCCGCCGGGCTTCTGCACCGTATTGCCGAGAATGAGATGGTCATATTGCTCCCACACCCAGCGCTTCGAGCACAAATCGGGCGAGGAAAGCATCTGCTCCAGCGCGTCCGCCAGGGTCACGCTGGTCGGCACGTCCGCCGGGGTCAGGACGGGGCGTTCCGGGGTCTCGTTGAACGGGCGATAATATTCGGGAGCCTCGTCGCCGAGTTCCTTGATGGGAAGATCGGCTTCCACCACGCCCTTGTGCTTCACCACGAAGCGCAAGGTGTCGGTGGTCTTGCCCACCACGGCGAAGTCCAGGCCCCATTTCTTGAAGATGGCCTCGGCCTCGGCCTCCTTGCCGTCGGCGATCACCATGAGCATGCGCTCCTGGCTCTCGGACAGCATCATTTCATACGCGCTCATGCCGGTTTCCCGGCAGGGCACGGCATCGAGGTTCAATTCCACGCCGAGGTCGCCCTTGGCGCCCATCTCGACGGCGGAACAGGTGAGGCCGGCGGCGCCCATGTCCTGGATCGCCACGACACAGCCGGCCTTCATGATTTCCAGGCAGGCTTCCAGCAGCAGCTTTTCCGCGAACGGGTCGCCGACCTGCACGGTGGGGCGCTTCTCCTCGGCATCGGCGCCGAATTCGGCCGAGGCCATGGTCGCGCCGTGGATGCCGTCGCGCCCGGTCTTCGAGCCCAGATAGACGATGGAGCGGCCCACGCCGGCCGCGGCCGCGTAGAAAATTTCATCGGTCTTGGCGAGGCCCACCGCCATGGCATTGACCAGGATGTTGCCATTGTAGCGGCCGTGGAAGCCGATGGAGCCGCCCACGGTCGGCACGCCGAACGAATTGCCATAGCCGCCAATGCCCGCGACCACGCCCGCCAGCAGCTGGCGGGTGCGCGGATGGTGACAATTGCCGAAGCGCAGGGCGTTCAGCGCGGCGATCGGCCGGGCGCCCATGGTGAAGACATCGCGCAGGATGCCGCCGACACCCGTTCCCGCACCCTGGTAGGGCTCGATGAAGGAGGGGTGGTTGTGGCTCTCCATCTTGAACACCACGGCGAGCCCGTCGCCGATGTCCACCACGCCGGCATTCTCGCCGGGTCCCTGGATCACGCGCGGCCCGCTCGTGGGCAGGGTGCGCAGCCAGACTTTCGAGGATTTATAGGAGCAATGCTCGTTCCACATCGCGGAAACGATGCCGAGCTCGGTGATCGTGGGTTCGCGCCCGATCAATTCGAGGAAGCGCTGATACTCGTCCGCCTTGAGGCCATGCTCGGCCACCAGTTCGGGCGTGATGCGCGGGGTATTCGGGATCATGTTCACGGGTGCGATCCAATCCGAGGGCGCGGGGCGGCTATGCCGCCGCTTTCAGCGCAGCGGCGAGACTTTCAAACAGGCCCCGACCGTCGGTCCGCCCGATCTGAGCCTCGATGTTGTTTTCCGGGTGCGGCATCATGCCGAGAACATTCAGCTTCTCGGAATAGATGCCGGCGATGCCATTGATCGCGCCATTCGGGCCGTCGGCCTGGTCAATCTGGCCGTCGGCGCGGGCATAGCGGAAGGCAACGCGCCCTTCCGCTTCCAATTGCTTGATGGTGGTTTCGTCGGCGGTATAATTGCCTTCCCCATGGGCGATGGGGATACGCAGCAATTCATTCTTGCGATAGGCGCGGGTGAACGCCGTATCGGCCCGTTCCACCCGCAGGAACACTTCGCGGCAGACAAAGCGCAGCTTGGCATTGCGCACCAGCACGCCCGGCAGCAGACCGGCTTCGCACAGGATCTGGAAGCCGTTGCAGATGCCGAGCACCAGCCCGCCCTTCTCCGCATGGGCGCGCACCGCCCCCATGATGTTGGCGCGCGCGGCGATCGCGCCGCAGCGCAGATAATCGCCATAGGAGAAGCCGCCAGGCAGGACGACAAGGTCCGTGTGCTTGGGCAGTTCGCTTTCCCCATGCCAGACGATGTTGACATTGGAGCCGGCGACCAGCTTCAGCGCGCGGGCGGCGTCGTGCTCGCGGTTCGATCCAGGGAAGAGAATAACTGCTGATTTCATGGGATCAGTGCATATCCGCGCGTTCAAACCGGCAGGGGGCACAAGCGGCCATGCTGGCTGAAATGGGGCCGGAGACTATAATAAATTCAATATGGGGACACGAAACCAAGCCCGCCAGAGCCGCCGCTGGGCCGGTCGGCACGCGCTGGCATTCGCGGCGGCGGGCGATGGGAAGATCGGCCATGAATCCCCCGTTGGGTCCCCTGTTGAGTCCTGCACTCGCGTCCAAGGCGAGCGATGACGACAACAAACGCTCTCACTCTGCGAACTCGACCTTATAGGTCTCGATCACGGTGTTGGCGAGCAGGCGGTCGCACGCCTCCTTCAAGGCCCCTTCGGCGGAGGTCCGGTCGTTGCCGGCCAGTTCCACGTCGAAAACCTTGCCCTGCCGCACGCTCTGCACACCGGAGACGCCGAGCGAACGCAACGCGCCCTCGATGGCCTTTCCCTGGGGATCGAGCACTGCGGATTTCAGCGTGACGATAACGCGCGCCTTCATGGAACATCACTCACAACAGAAGCGGGGGCCTTTCGGCCCCCGCGTAGCAGCTAGGGTCAAAGGTCACAAGCTCACTTGACGAGGACCGGTCCAGTTCCCTGGATCGGCTCGTTCTCGGCGATGATGCCGAGCCGGCGCGCGACCTCGGTATAGGCTTCCACCAGCCCGCCCATGTCGCGGCGGAACCTGTCCTTGTCGAGCTTGTCGCTCGACTTCACATCCCACAGACGGCAGGAATCGGGGCTGATCTCGTCAGCAACGACAATGCGCATCATGTCGTTTTCCCACAGCCGGCCGCATTCCATCTTGAAATCGACCAGGCGAATCCCGACCCCGAGGAACAGGCCGGAGAGGAAATCGTTCACGCGGATCGCGAGGGCGATGATGTCGTCGATTTCCTGGGTGGTCGCCCACCCGAAAGCCGTGACATGCTCCTCGGAAACCAGCGGATCGTTCAGCGCGTCGTTCTTATAGTAGAATTCAATGATCGAACGCGGCAGCGCGGTGCCTTCCTCGATGCCCAGGCGGGTGGACAGCGAGCCGGCGGCGACGTTGCGCACAACGATCTCCAGCGGGATGATCTCCACCTCGCGGATGAGCTGCTCACGCATGTTCAAACGGCGAATGAAGTGCGTGGGCACGCCGATGTCGTTCAACCGCGAGAAGATATACTCGGAGATGCGGTTGTTCAGCACACCCTTGCCGTCAATCACTTCGTGCTTTTTAGCGTTGAAGGCGGTGGCATCATCCTTAAAGTGCTGGATGAGTGTTCCAGGCTCGGGGCCTTCATAGAGGACCTTCGCCTTGCCTTCGTAAATGCGGCGGCGGCGGCTCATGGGTGTATACCGTCGATTGAGGAAATCCATGGGTTTGCCAAGGCTCCGTTTTCGGTGACGCTCCTTGGCGGGGCGCGCTGGGGCTGTTTCGCAGCACAGAACGCGCCTGATCGAACACTAGCCGATTGGCGCGCCAGATACAACGTATTGGGTCTGCAAGGCTCAATGAGCCGTCCCGGTCCGTTGCGTCACATTGATCTGGGAAGGCAGCGCCTATATTCAAGGGCCGCGACGGTGACGTTCGGATATGAGCGATCCCCGGTCACGGAAACGTCAAGATGAGGGCTGCCATGACGACGTTCGACAAGCGCGAGGAGGGGTTCGAAAAGCGATTCGCGCTCGACGAAGAGATCCGCTTCAAGGCGGTGGCGCGGCGCAACAAGCTGCTGGGCCTGTGGGCGGCGGAAAAGCTCGGCCTGTCCGAGGAAGACGCGCAGGCCTATGCCAAGGAAGTGGTCGTCGCCGATCTCGAAGAGCATGGCGACGAAGACGTCTATCGCAAGCTGCGGACCGATTTCGATGCCAAGGGCGTCGAGGTCTCCGAGCACCAGATTCGCAGGAACATGGACGAGTTCCTTGCCCAGGCCGTACTGGAAGTGCGTTCGGAAGGCTAAGCCTTCCCTCTTTGCGCTTCCAGCTGAGGTGCAAGCTTCACGCAGTGTTCCCGATGCAAATGGGGAGCAGCCCGTCCCAACGGACTGGATGCTCCCCGGCTGTCGGCCAACCGCCGTCTCGGCGGAGCAAGGTGCCGCGGCGCGCAATGTTGGAGCGTGAATCATGAAGGCGTGGATTTCCATCCTGGTCGCCGTGCTCGGTGTCGCCGCGCCGGTTTCCATCGCGCGGGCCGATTCGGCGATGGTGCTGGGCGATCTGAACGTCCGCGCCGGCCCGGGCACGAATTATGCGGTCATCGGCAGCTTGGTGCGCGGCATGAACGTGCAGGTCCTCAGCTGCACGCCGGCTTGGTGCAACATCAGCTGGCGCGGTCCGGCCTATGTGTCGGCGGCCTATCTCGGCTTCGAGGGTCCCCCGCCCTATATCCAGCCTGGTCCCGTGGTGGTGGTTCCCGGTCCCTCCCCGGTGCCGGTGGCGCCGGCCATCGTGATCGCGCCGCCCACGGCGCCGCTGGTCTATGCCGCGCCGCCGCCTGTTCTGTTCTACCCTCCCCCGCCCCGCTTCTACGGCCCGCCGCCCGCGCCGGGTCCCTATATCGGCTTCGGCGTCTGGTCCTGGTAGGCGGTTGGGACGGAGCGGGATGCGATTATGATGGTCCCGTTATCACGGGAGACCGTCATGCCGTTGCACCCGGACTGGATGGATATCGCCCTGCGGCTCGCCTGCACCTTTGTCGCCAG
Organism: Rhizobiales bacterium 24-66-13; assembly: GCA_002257205.1. Lineage (GTDB taxonomy): Bacteria > Pseudomonadota > Alphaproteobacteria > Rhizobiales > Xanthobacteraceae > NCEH01. The sequence goes on from NCHM01000084.1 coordinate 8,729, forward strand.
CGGGCTGATCGGGCTTGATCGCAGTTCACCCAAACGCGCGGCGGGACTGCGCACCAACATCATGGTCGGGCTTGCGGCCTGCATCGCGATGATCAGCGCAAACCTGATGCTGACCCTCGACGGCAAATCCCCCGATTCCTTCGTGCAGACCGATGTGATGCGGCTGCCGCTCGGCATTCTCACCGGCGTCGGCTTCATTGGCGCGGGGGCGGTGCTGCGCCGCGGCGGCCTTACCCTCGGCGTGACGACAGCCGCGAGCCTCTGGTATGTGACCGTCATGGGGCTGTGCTTCGGTGCCGGTCAATTCGAGCTCGGCGCGCTGGGGCTCGCCCTCGGTCTCCTCACCTTGCTGGGCCTGAAATATCTCGAAGACGCGATGCGGCGGGAGCACCCGGTGAAACTCGGCCTCGTGCTCGGCCGCGACGGACCTTCGGAAGCCAGCGTGCGCGCCTTGCTGGCGAAGGAGGCCATGCGCGTGCGTCAGTATTCGCTACGAATCGAACCCGTCAGCGGACAGCGCGAACTGCATTATCGATTGTGGTGGAGCGCGCGCAGCGTCCACGACCTGCCGCCCATGCTGGAGGTCTTGAGCGCCAAGCCCGGCGTGCTCCAGCTCGACTGGGAAGCCTGAGGGCGCGCGGCGCCCCGCTGGAACCTGAGGCGCGCGCGGCGCCCGCTGGAAGCGGAACTCAAAACAGAAAAGGCCGCCCGAGGGCGGCCTTTCCCAAAATCTCGCGATCGGTTTCGATCAGCGCGAATAGAATTCGACGACCAGATTGGGCTCCATCTGCACCGGGTACGGCACTTCATTGAGCTCAGGGATGCGCACGAAGGTGGCAGCCATCTTGTTGTGGTCGACTTCCAGGAAGTCCGGCACGTCGCGCTCGGCGAGCTGGGAAGCTTCCAGCACCAGAGCGAGCTGCTTGGAGGAATCCTTCACCTCGATCACGTCGCCGACCTTCACCAGGTAGGACGGGATGTTGACGCGGCGGCCGTTCACCTTGACGTGGCCGTGGCTCACGAACTGGCGGGCGGCGAACACGGTGGGGACGAACTTCGCGCGATAGACCACCGCATCGAGGCGACGCTCGAGCAGGCCGATCAGATTGGCGCCGGTGTCGCCCTTGAGGCGGGAGGCTTCCACATACACGGCGTAGAATTGCTTCTCACCGATGGAGCCATAATAGCCCTTCAGCTTCTGCTTGGCGCGCAGCTGCACGCCGAAGTCCGAAAGCTTGCCCTTGCGGCGCTGGCCGTGCTGGCCGGGGCCGTATTCGCGGCGATTCACGGGGCTCTTCGGGCGGCCCCAAATGTTTTCACCCATACGGCGATCGATCTTATGCTTCGCCGCAATGCGCTTGCTCATGTAACGCGGATCCTTAGTTTCGTTTTCATTGGGTTTGGATCGCGACCCCTCCTCTGCGGCTTTCGAACAGGTTCGAAATCCACTGACAGGTCCTGCGGCGCGCTGCCGAAGGTCCACGGGTGCGTGAAACGCCAAATAGCCTTCCCGCCGGGGGATTGCTCACCCAGCGAGAACGGGGCTTCTAGTCGCAGATGGGGGCGCTGTCAACGCATGGTGCTTTGCCGGCGCCACCGCTTGGCATATTTTGCAATGCAGCACTACCGCCACGGGAATGCGCCGACATGAAGATCCTGGTCTTTCAGCATGCCGCCGCCGAGCATCCCGGCAGCTTCCGGGAGTTCATGGACGCCGATGGCGTGCAATGGGACGCGGTCGAGCTGGACGAAGGGGAGGCCATTCCGGATCTTGCGCCCTATGACGCGCTGATGGTGTTCGGCGGCCCCATGGATGTCTGGCAGGAACAGGCGCATCCCTGGCTCATCGCCGAAAAGCGGGCGATCCGCGACTGGGTGCGGGCGGGCCGCCCCTATCTCGGCATCTGCTTCGGCCATCAATTGCTGGCGGATGCCCTGGGCGGCACCGTGGGCCTGATGGCGATGCCGGAAGTCGGGGTTCGCGACGTGGCGCTCACCCCGGCCGGCGCGGCCTCGCCTTTGTTCGCGGGCATGGCGCCGCGCTTTCCGACACTGCAATGGCATGGCGCCGCCGTCATCGCGCCGCCCGAGGGCGCAGTCGTGCTCGCCGACAATGCCCATTGCCCCATTCAGGCGCTGCAGGTGGGGGCGAGCGCGTTCGGCATTCAGTATCACGTGGAACTGACGGAAGAGACGGTCCCCGAATGGGGCGTTATCGACGAATATCGCTGTGCGCTCGAAAGCCTCACCGGGGAAGGTGGGCAGGGAGGCCGAACGGCTATATCGCAATTTCCGCGCGGTGGTGGACGCTCACCGCGCCTTGCGCAGCGCCTCCAGCACGGCGATCCCCGGATAGCCGTCCGCCGGCGAGAGGCCGACCTTCTGCTGGAAGCCGCGCACCGCGCGCATGGTGTCCTGCCCCACCCGTCCGTCGGTCCCGCCAGTGTTGAAGCCCAGCGCGGTCAGCCGCTGCTGGGTCTCCTGGATCTCCGGCAAGGTCAAAGGCCGCTCGCCGCCGGGCCAAGGGGTTTCGAAAGGCCCCTCCCCCATCACCCGGTCGCCGAGATGCACCACCGCGAGGGCGTAGTTGGACGAGGGATTGTAGGAGCGCACGGCATAGAAATTATGCAGCAGCAGCAGTGCCGGCCCGCCGGGGCCGCCGGGAAGCCAGAG
>NCHM01000724.1 GCA_002257205.1 Rhizobiales bacterium 24-66-13
AACGGCACCGTCACCGCCGGCACCTCCTCGCCGCTGACCGACGGCGCGTCCGCCGTGCTGGTCTGCACCGAAGCTTATGCCGAGAAGCACGGCCTCACCCCGCTCGCCCGCCTGCGCGGCGTCGCGGTGGCGGGCTGCGCGCCGGAAATCATGGGCATCGGTCCCGTCGCCGCCACCCGCAAGGCGCTGGCGCGCTCCAACATCCAGGTCGGCGATCTCGACGTGGTGGAGCTGAACGAGGCCTTCGCCTCCCAGGCGCTGGCCTGCATCAGCGATCTCGGGCTGCGCGAGGACACCATCAATATTGACGGCGGCGCCATCGCCATCGGCCATCCGCTCGGCGCCACCGGCGCGCGGATCGTCGGCAAGGCGGCCGCCCTGCTCCAGCGCGAGGGCGGGCGCTATGCGCTGGCGACCCAGTGCATCGGCGGCGGGCAGGGCATCGCCACCGTTCTCGAACGCATCTGACCGGGAGCGCGCGAGATGAACGAAATCAAGAAGGTCGCCGTCATCGGCGCCGGCGTCATGGGCGCCGGCATCGCCGCCCATGTGGCCAATGCGGGCATTCCGGTGCTGCTGCTGGACATCGTCCCCGAGGGTGCGACCAATCGCAATGCCATCGCCGAAGGCGCCATCGCCCGCCTGTTGAAGGCGGATCCCGCCGCCTTCATGTCGAAAGCCGCCGCCAAGCTCGTCACCCCCGGCAATACCGAGGACCATCTCGACCAGCTCGCCTCCTGCGACTGGATCGTGGAAGCGGTGATCGAGCGGCTCGACATCAAGCAGGCGCTTTATGCCAAGATCGAGGCCGCCCGCACACCGGGGAGCGCGGTGTCGTCCAACACCTCCACCATCCCCTTGGGCGATTTGACCGCCGGTCTGCCGGAAAGCTTCGCCCGCGATTTCCTCATCACCCATTTCTTCAATCCGCCGCGCTACATGCGGCTGCTGGAGGTCGTCGCCGGCCCCAAGACCGACCCCGCCACCGTGGCCAAGGTCTCGGCTTTCGCCGACGTGAAGCTCGGCAAGACGGTGGTGACCTGCAAGGACACGCCGGGCTTCATCGCCAATCGCCTCGGCACCTTCTGGCTCAACCTCGCGGTGGGCGAAGCCATCGAGACCGGCCTGAAGGTGGAAGAGGCGGACGCCGTCATGGGCCGCCCGTTCGGCATTCCCAAGACCGGCATTTTCGGCCTGCTGGACCTCGTCGGGCTCGACCTGATGCCCCACGTCCAGGGCAGCCTGGAGCGCGCGCTTCCCAAGAGCGA
>NCHM01000725.1 GCA_002257205.1 Rhizobiales bacterium 24-66-13
GATCTCTTCCTTGTAGATGCGCATGTCGGCGGTGACATTGTCGAACAGGCAGCCGCCCATGTAGAAGCCGTTCTCATAGCCCTGGAGCTTGAAGCCGCGGCCATCCACCAGCAGGTTTGCGCCTTCCTTCACGCCGATATCGACATAATTGGTCACGCGCTCCAGCGCCTCGCGGGTGACGAGCGGGCCGAAATCGGCGGTGACGTCGGTGGACGGGCCGATCTTGAGGCTTTCCACGCGGGGCACCAGCTTTTCCAGCAGCTTCTCGGCGGCATATTCGCCCACCGGCACCGCCACCGAGATCGCCATGCAGCGCTCGCCGGCCGAGCCGTAGCCGGCGCCGATCAGGGCGTCCACGGCCTGGTCCATGTCCGCGTCGGGCATGATGATCATGTGGTTCTTGGCGCCGCCGAAGCCCTGGATGCGCTTCCCGTTCGCCGCTCCGCGCGCATAGATATATTGCGCGATGGCGGACGAGCCGACGAAGCCGATCGCCTGGATGTCCGGATCGTCGAGGATCGCGTCCACCGCTTCCTTGTCGCCGTTCACCACGTTCAGGATGCCGGCGGGCAGGCCCGCTTCCATCATCAGTTCGGCGAGCTTCATGGGCACGCCGGGATCGCGCTCGGACGGCTTGAGGATGAAGGCATTGCCGCAGGCGATGGCGGGGCCGAACTTCCACATGGGGATCATGGCCGGGAAGTTGAACGGCGTGATGCCGGCCACCACGCCCAGCGGCTGGCGCATGGAATAGACGTCGATGCCGGGGCCGGCGCCGTCGGTGAATTCGCCCTTCAGCAGATGGGGAATGCCGCAGGCGAACTCGATCACCTCCAGGCCGCGCTGGATGTCGCCCTTGGCGTCGGGAACGGTCTTGCCGTGCTCGCGGGCGAGCAGGTCGGCGAGCGCGTCATAGTCGCGCTGCACGAGTTCGAGGAATTTCATCATCACCCGGGCGCGGCGCTGGGGATTGGTCGCGGCCCAGCCGATCTGCGCGGCCTTGGCATTCTCCACGGCGGCGCGCATCTCGGCGGCCGAGGCGAGCGCCACGCGGCCCACCACTTCGCCCGTCATGGGCTGCCACACGTCGCTATAGCGTCCCGACGTGCCCGCGACGTGCTTGCCGCCGATGAAATGGCCGATATCGCGCATGATGCGCCTCCCTGATTAAAGCGTTTCCCAGATTTTTGGCGTCGCTTATTGGCCGGCACAATGGCCTATCATTTTTTGCACATCCAGGGCTATTATCGCACGGTAACTGTGCGGA
>NCHM01000726.1 GCA_002257205.1 Rhizobiales bacterium 24-66-13
CCGGCAGCGCGTCGCGAAACCGCCGGGCCGCGACCATGGGGCCGACCGTATGGGACGAGGACGGGCCGATGCCGATCTTGAAGAGGTCGAATACGCTGATCATTGCTTGTCCGCCCTCCCCGGTGGCGTTTCGGCCGGTCTCGTGCCGGCAGGATCGACCTTGCCCGAACGCGCGTCTTGCATCTCGGCCCGGTACGACTAGCATCTGGAACAAATGCGACATGCAAGCGATCAACCCGCGCATCCTCTTCGCCGTGCCACCTGCGCGGCGTGTGCGCGCGCCGAAACCGGGCGGGCCTGGTGATGTCCATGGCGACAGCGCCCCGCGCGCGGCCGGGCGCTTCCGCCGTCGCCCGTCGTCCCGCGGCGCCGGCGGCGAAGCTGAGGGTGGGGTTCGTGCTGATGCACAATTTCACCCTCACGGCCTTTTCCAGCTTCGTGGACATGCTGCGTCTCGCCGGCGACAAGGGCGACCGCTCGCGGCCCATTGATTGCTCCTGGCATCTGATGAGCCCGCAGCGCCGGCCGGCGCGCTCGTCCTGCGGCATCGAGATCCAGCCCACGGCGGACCTGCTGGATCCGGCGGGCTTCGACTACATCGTCGTGGTCGGCGGCCTCCTGCACGGCATGCCGCCGCTGCCGCCCGCCATCGCGCGCTATCTGGAGGCGGCGGCCAAGGCCGGGGTGACGCTCATTGGCGTCTGCACCGGCTCGTTCGTGCTGTGCCGGCTCGGCCTGATGAGCCAGCGCAAATGCTGCGTGAGCTGGTATCATTACCGCGATTTCCTGGAGGAATTTCCGGCGCTCGTGCCGGTGGCGGACCGCCTGTTCGTGATCGACCGCGACCGCATCACCTGCTCCGGCGGGGCGGGGGTGGCGGATCTCGCCGCGAAGCTGGTGGCCGATCACCTCGGCCCAGCGACGGCGCAGAAGGCGCTGAACATCCTGCTGATCGACCGTCCGCGTTCGGCGGAAAGCGCCCAGCCGGCGCCGCGTCTTTTGGAGGGCGCGAGCGATGATGCGCGGGTCTCGCGGGCGCTGCTGCTGATGGAGCAGAATCTGGCCGAGCCGCTGCCGGTCTCGGCGCTGGCCGCCGCGCTACATGTGAGCGTACGCCAGCTGGAACGGCTGTTCGCCGAGCGCCTGGGCGAGACGCCGCAGGAGAGCTATCTGGCGCTTCGCCTCAAGCATGGGCGCTGGATGCTGGCCAATACACAATTCTCCGCCGGCCAGATCGCGGCGGAGCTGGGCTTTGCCGACGGC
>NCHM01000727.1 GCA_002257205.1 Rhizobiales bacterium 24-66-13
AGCGAGACCACGGCCGAGATCAGGATCGTCACCGCCAGCGTGATGGCGAATTCGCGGAACAGGCGGCCCACCACGTCCGCCATGAACAGCAGCGGGATCAGCACCGCGATCAGCGAGACCGTCAGCGAGACGATGGTGAAGCCGATCTGCGCCGAGCCCTTCAGCGCCGCGTCGAACGGCTTCAGCCCCATCTCGATATGGCGGGCGATGTTCTCGATCATGACGATGGCATCGTCGACCACGAAACCGGTGGCGATGGTCAGCGCCATGAGCGAGAGATTGTTGAGCGAGAAGCCCGCCAGATACATCACCGCAAACGTGCCGACGATGGAGAGCGGCACCGACAGGCTCGGGATCACGGTCGCGGGGATATCGCGCAGGAACACGAAGATCACCAGCACCACCAGCACCAGGGCGAGCAGCAGTTCCAGCTCCACGTCGCGCACCGAAGCGCGGATGGTGGTGGTGCGGTCGGTGAGCACGGCGACGTCCACGCTGGTCGGCAGAGTGGCGGTGAGTTCCGGCAGCAGCGCCTTGATCTCGTCCACCACGGCGATCACGTTCGCGCCCGGCTGGCGCTGGACATTGAGGATGATGGCCGGCGTGGTGTTCATCCAGGCGGCGAGCTTGTCGTTCTCCGCCCCCGCGATCACCTCCGCCACCTGGGAAAGGCGCACCGGCGCGCCCTTGCGATAGGCGATGATGAGATCGCTATAGATCGCCGGGTCGCGGATCTGGTCGTTGGCATTCACCGAATAGGCCCGCATGGGGCCGTCGAAACTGCCCTTGGGCGTGTTCACATTGGCATTGGCGACGCTGGTGCGCAGATCGTCGATATTGAGGCCATAGGCGGCAAGCGCGGAGAGATTGGCGCGGATGCGCACCGCCGGCCGCTGGCCGCCAGATAGACTGACGAGTCCGACACCGGCCACCTGCGAGAGCTTCTGCGCCACGCGGGTGTCGGCGAGGTCCTGAAGCTCGGTCGGCGCGAGCGTCTTCGAGGTCACCGCCAGGGTGAGGATGGGCGCGTCGGCGGGGTTCACCTTGGCATAGATCGGCGGGGCCGGAAGATCGGAGGGCAGCAGGTTGCCGGCGGCATTGATCGCCGCCTGCACCTCCTGTTCCGCCACATCGAGCGAGAGTTCCAGGCCGAATTGCAGCGTGATGACCGAAGCCCCGGCGGAGCTGGAGGACGACATCTGCTTCAGGTTCGGCATCTGCCCGAGCTGGCGCTCCAGCGGCGCCGTGATCGAGGAGGTCAT
>NCHM01000728.1 GCA_002257205.1 Rhizobiales bacterium 24-66-13
ACATCGGTGGTGTAGCGGCTGTCCTCGTCGGCGGAGGCGAACAGGTCCTCGACCCAGGCGATGCCGTAGGCCTTGGCGAGCTCGTCATCGAAGCTCGCGCCCTTCGCGTACATCCGGGTCTTTTCCAGACCGTTCGCGACGTTGTACCAGGCGACCTGCGGATCGGCCTTGGAGGGCTTGTGCTTCTTCCAGACCTCGCGCTGCTCCTCGAGCGAGGCCGCCGCAATGGTGCGCAACTGCTTCTCGTTCGGCATGTCGCCCTTCGCCATGTGGTCGAGCATGGCCGGGAGGACATTGGCGAGAAGGCGCAGCTTCTTGATCTGGCGGACCGGCAAGGCAAGCGCGACGCCGATCGCCTCCTCGGTCCAGCCGAGCGCGACGAGGCGCTCGATGGCGCGCCACTGGTCGACGGGGTTCAGCGCCTCGCGGGCGATGTTCTCCACCATGGAGCGCATCGCGCCATTGTCGTTGGCGGCGGCGTCGACGAGGACGTCGATCTCTTCGAGGCCGGCGGCGATCGCCTGGCGCACGCGACGGTGGCCGGCATTGATGATGTAGCCATTGCCTCCGCCGCTCTCGGGGGCGATGACAGGCGGCTGCACGATGCCAACGGCCTTTATGGTGGCGAGCAACAGCGCATCGGCCTGCGGCGTTGACTTCGCCAAGCGCATGCGGTCGGGGTTTTCCTTCAGCGCGCGCGGATCGACCTTCATGAGATGCATGGGAAGCTCCTTGTGGGATTTTCGGACGCCGCCGTTCGCGGGTCCTTTCTCGTCTTCTTCTCGAAGACCTCCCCCCGGCCCGCGGAGCGGACGGGCCGGCGCAACTGCGGCCGAGCATCCCTGCCCGGCCGGCCAAGCGGGGCGTCAAGCCCTGCGCCGGACGCCGTGGCCGGGATCGCGCGGGCTGCGGTTGAGCTTCAGCGTCGCCGGCTCGGTCGATCGGCGAACCGGATTTTTCCTGAATGCCCTCCTTTCCTCCCCATATCGCGCCTTGAATGCCAGCTATTGTGACGCTATATTACGTCAGAACTAGCGTCGTTCGGACAACAGGAGGCTCGCATGGGGTTGGCGCAATATGCGGATAACGGCTTCCTCGCGCCCCGGAAGATCGCGGTTGCGTTCCGGACTACTAGCGAGGAAGTCGCCCGCACGGCCGGGCTCGGCAAGGATGCCGTCCAGCGCAAGGATCGCGTCCGGTCGGACAAGACCCAACGCCGGCTGCGCGAGATGGTCGAGGTGATCAACAAGGTCGAGCCGCGC
>NCHM01000085.1 GCA_002257205.1 Rhizobiales bacterium 24-66-13
CGATCTGGTGCTGGAGGTCTTTACCCAATTGCCGGGCGCCACTGCGGAGGATCTGCGCCTCGTGCCGGCGCAATTCGAGCGGGTGCAGGCGCAACTGGAGGCAGCCGCGCGGGTCGCCCCGGCGCGGATCCTCGCCTTCGCAGTCTATCCCTATATGGCGGGCGCGGACCCGAAGGCCCAGGCGCTCGGAGCGGCTTACGATCGTGCCGTGCTGGGCCCATCTCACGCGATGAGTTTTGCCGGTCGCGCGCTCGACAAATTAAGGGATATTTAATACTTTAAGGGATACACGGATGCAGCACATTTTGTTGCCAGTTGAAAGTATCTGCATTAGCCGGCTCTGAAGAGCGTTTGGTCGCTGTCTGCTGCGCGAAAAGTGCTCGTTCCTACAGGGTGTGCCGACGACGGTCCTGTATCGGGTGCCCTGCGACGCTTTCCCTCGCGTGCCGCGCCGCCATCCCCCTTGCACCGGCCCAAGAATTGGAAGAGACCGCTCGCGGGCGGTATTCGCGCGTGCTTCTGCGCGCGGCGCCCGCGAGGATGCGGCATGAGCGATGAACTGGTGGTCAAGGACAGCAATGGTGCGCGCCTGAAGGATGGCGACAGCGTTCATGTCATCAAGGACCTAAAAGTGAAGGGCTCGTCCTCTGTGCTGAAGCGCGGCACGCTGATCAAGAACATCCGCCTGACCGACAATGCCGAGGAGATCGAGTGCCACGCGGAGAAAATCAAGGATCTGGTGCTGAAAACCTGCTTTCTGAAGAAAGCGTGAGGCGCGCTGCGTCCACGCTCTTCCGCTACGGCCGGCTTGTGCTTAGAGTTCCTGCATGATTCTGCATAACTTCGCCGCCCGGCATTGGATTCTCGTCGCGATCATCCTGATCGTCTGTGTCATGGCTTATCTGATGAGCTTCGCTTGAGGCCGCGCGCCGCATGAGCGTGCCGGCCGCCTGCGCTTCCGGCGATGCCGATGGAACGCGCCCGTTCACGATCGCCTGTGCGCGGCCCTGGCTGGTGGCGCACTTCGCCGGGCCGCGGCGCATGGTGAGCTGGTCGCTCAACCGGCCGGGCATCGTGGATGCGCGAAAGGTGGTCTGGCTGGAAGTGCGCAACGCCGATCTGACGCCCAATCTCGATCCCGCGTGCTGGTTTGCCGATCGCCTGGCGGAGGCGGGGCATGAGGATGCTGTGGGCATGATGACGGCACGCAACGTCGCCTTCCACCATCACGCCAGCGCCAGCGTGGAGGGGGTGCGGGCCGAATGCCTCGTCACGCTCGGCCTCAACAATGGCGAGCGCATCGGGCAGCGCGTAACCACACCATGGGTTGGCCCGGGCACGATCAATATTCTCTGCGATGTCTCGGTGCCGCTGCATGACGCCGCTTTGCTGGAAGCGGCGAGCCTCGTCACGCAGGCTCGCACGGTCGCGATAATTGGTGCAGGATACCGGCGGGCGGGGATGCGTGAGGCCGTGACCGGGACGGGGACGGACTGCGTGGTTCTCAGTTCGCCGCCGGGACACTCTTCCGAACGGTTCGCGGGTATGCACACTGCCGTGGGCGAAGCAGTGGGCGCGGCGATTCTCCGCGCCACGGACGCCGCCCTGAACCAATGGCTCGTCCAGAACAGCGTAACCACGGACGCTTGAAGCGATCATGGGAGTTTTGAAATGACGGCAGCAATGAAGGGCAGCTTGTCCCGCGCGCAGGCCGAGAAGACGTTTGAGAAGTTGCAGGGCCGCACCGGTGAGCCGGAAGCCGCCGCCGCGCCCGAATATGAGAAGGACGCCGACGCCGCCCGCGCCAAGATGGCCAAGCTGAAGGCGCTGCGGGAAGCGCGCGAGGCCGCCGAGGCGACACAGCGCAGCGCCATCCGCGAAAAGGCGCGTCGCACCGTGCGCACCAAAGAGCAGGCCTGAGCCCAGACGGCCTATTTGGGCGGCGGCGCGTTGGTGTCCCGCGGCAAGTCGAGAAGGGTGGTATGGGCCATGGCGACGCCACGCTTCCCTGCCAGCTTGACCTGGTACATGGCCCGATCCGCCGAGCGCATCAGATCAATGCCGGTCATGCTGTGGTCCGGGTAAAGTGCGACGCCGATGCTCGCGCTCACCTCCACCGTCACCGTTGCCTCCTGGTCGGCCAGGACATATGGCTGCTGGAGCGCCGCGCACAGGCGGTTGGCCTGTGAGAGCGCGACTTCAGCATCGACGATGCCGTCCATGATGACAGCGAATTCATCGCCGCTCAGGCGAGCCGCGATGTCCTCGCGCCGCACCCCGTTGCGCAGCCGGTCGGCGATGGCGCACAGGAGGCGATCGCCCACGCCGTGGCCGTAGCTGTCATTCACCCCCTTGAACCCGTCGATGTCGAGATAGAGCAAGGCGAACTGGGCATGCCGCATGGCGGCCTGGGCGAGCGCGCGGTCCAGACGATCGAGAAACAGGATGCGGTTGCCGAGCCCGGTCAACGCATCGTGGGTTGCCATGTGGCGCACCTGCTTCTCGACCCGGCGGCGTTCGTCGATCTCGTCTTCCAGCTGGCGGTTGCGTTCGGCAAGTTCGCTCAACGCCGCCTTGAGCTTCAGCTTGCTGACGTGGAGGTCGAGGAACACCGTGACCTTCGACAACAGGATGGCATCGTTGATCGGCTTGGCGATGTAATCGACCGCGCCGAACGTGTAGCCCTTCAGGCGGTTGATATCGTCGAGATAGGTCGCGGTGACGAACACGACCGGAATGTCGCAGGTGGTTGGATCGTTGCTGAGATGGGACGCCACCTCGAAGCCGTCCATGTCCGGCATCTGGACGTCCAGCAGGATCAGGGCGAACGTATGCTCCAGACACAGGGCGAGGGCTTCATTGCCGGAATGCGCCTCGAAAATATCCGCCCGCACCGAATAGAGCAGATGGCGCATGGCCACGAGATTGGCTGTCACGTCATCGACGACGAGGATTTTCGGGCGGGCGATATCTGTCATGTCCGGCACATTCGGTTGAGCGCCGCGACGAGTTCGGGCAGCGGGGCACACAGGTCCGCGCCAGCCATGTCGAGGGCGGCTTGCGGCATGATGGGAACAGCGGCGTCGGCGGGATCCTGGATGAGGGCGGTGCCGCCGGCTTCCCGGATGCGCTTCATCCCGGCCGCGCCGTCGGCATTGGCCCCCGTGAGCAGCACGCCTACGAGGTTGGCTCCATAAGCGTCGGCCGCGCTTTCGAACAGGACATCGATCGAGGGACGGGAAAAGGAGATGCGCTTATCCACAGACAGGGAGAAGCGGCGATCCCGTTCAATCAGCAGATGGTAGCCCGGTGGCGCGACATAGGCATGCCCCGGCTCGATGCGGGTGCGTTCGCGTGCGGTGGTGACCGGCCATTTGCTAGATCGGTCCAGCAAGGGCGACATCAGATCCTCCGTGTCGGCCCTCACATGAACCACCAGAATGACGGCGACGTGAATATCGGCGTGCAGGCCCGCCATGATCGTCTGGAGGGCGGCGGGACCGCCTGCTGAAGCGCCGATCACAATGGCCTCCATCGCTCCTCTCAATAGATTGGCTTCAAGCGATACAGCTGCGTCGCAGCGTTGACAATTTGGAAGCGTTGGCGCTCGGGCGAGAATTCGAGATTTTCCCGCGCGCCGAGACACAGAAAGCCGGTGCGCACGAGGCTGTCCGCAAACATGCCAATCGCCCGATTTTGGAGCGGATTGGTGAAATAGATCAAAACATTACGGCAAAGAATCAGATGCGCTTCGCAAAATACGCCGTCCGTGACGAGGTTGTGCTCTGCGAAAGTAATATTCCGCATAAGTTGTGTATCAATTTTTGAAAATTCATAGCGCGAGTGATAATAGTCCGACAGACTGTGCGTTCCGCCAGCATTTCTATACCTCTCGGCGGAATCGCGCAGGTCGCGGGCGGGGAAGATACCTGCCGCGGCGCGGCTGAGCGAGTCCGGTGAAATGTCCGTGGCATAGATCCGCGTGCGCTCGTAAAGCCCGGCCTCTGTGAGCAGGATGGCGAGGCTGTAGACCTCTTCGCCGCGCGCGCATCCCGCTTGCCAGATGTTGACCTGGGGATAGGAGACCAGGGCCGGGAACACGTCGCGACGCAGACAGGCAAAGCTTGCCGGATCCCGAAAGAATTCCGATACCGGCACCGACAGGCCGGAGATCACCTCCGGCAGGCGAGCCGCGTCATGCAGCAACGTGTCGGTCAGCTGGCCAATGGTGCCGGTGCCGAAGGTCGTGACCAGATTGCGGATGCGCCGCGTCAGGGATGCCCGATTATATTGGCGGAAATCATAGCCATACCGTCGACGCAACGCCTCGACGAACAGATCGACCTCGATCGCCTCGATGTCCTCGGCGCCTTCCCCGGTCATGACCGTGCCAGCCACACGCGGATCATCGACAGCAGCTTCGGCACGTCGATGGGTTTGGAAAGATAATCGCTGGCGCCGGCGGCGATGCATTTTTCCCGGTCGCCGGTCATCGCCTTGGCGGTCAGGGCGATGATGGGCAGCTTGGCGAAGGCCGGGTTCTTGCGGATTTCGCCCATGGCCTCATAGCCGTCCATCACCGGCATCATGATGTCCATCAGCACGATTTCCGTATCCGGATGGTCGGCGAGCTGCGCCAGCGCCTTGGTGCCGTCCGAGGCGAGAATGACGTTGATCCCCTTACCGCGCAGCACCTTGGAGAGCGCGAAGATGTTGCGCATGTCGTCGTCCACCAGCAGCAGCCTGCGGCCGGCAAGATCGCCGTCGGGCTCGGCGGGGATGGCGTCCGGCGCATGGCGGACGCTGTGCAGGAACAGGCTCACTTCATCCAGGAGCCGCTCGGGAGAGCGGGCGCCCTTGATGACGATGCTGTCGGTATAGGCCCGCAGCCGCAAGCTCTCCTCCGGCGTCAGGTCACGCGCGGAATAGATTACCACCGGCACGATGCTACCGCGCGCGGCCAGCTCTTCCACGAATTGGAAGCCGGACATGCCCGGCAGGCCGAGGTCGAGCACGATGCAATCCACATCGTGCTGGCCCAGGAACGCCAGCGCGTCCTCGGCGGATTCGGCCTCGTGGACCTCGATGCTGGCGCTCGCGACCAGCTTGCGCACCGAAAAGCGCGCGGTCGGATCGTCGTCTACCACCAGGACCTGGCGCCGCCGGTCGGCGGCGAAATGCATCAGCCGCTCCAAGGCGCCGTTCAGGTCCGCCTGGCCGACCGGCTTGGTGAGGAAGCCGACGGCGCCGGCCTCGCGCGCTCGCGGCGCCTCTTCCAGCGCCGAAACGAAGTGGACCGGGATATGGCGGGTTGCGGGGTCCTTTTTCAGCGCCTCGATCACCTGCCAGCCATCCATACCGGGGAGCATGACATCCAGCAGGATACCGGTGGGATTGTAGGTGCGCGCGAAGGCGAGTCCGGTTTCGCCGTCGCCGGCGGCAACCACCCGATAGCCCTTGCGCCGCACGATTCCCATGAGCGAGCGGCAGAAGGCGGCATCGTCCTCGACGATGAGTACAACCTTGTCGCCGGATGCGATCACATTGCGGTCGTCCGCAAGGAACGGCTGGGTGCGCGCAATATAAGCGGGGCGCTCGGGCGTGCCGGCGATCGGGGGAGCGGCCGGAGCCGCGGCGCTCGACCTCGGGGAACTGGCTTCGCGTGCGGCGGCGGCCTGTCCTTCCGCATCGGCGGCCACGGGCAGGATCAGGCGGAAGGTGCTGCCGGCGCCTTCCGTGCTACGAACCGTCACATCGCCGCCGAGCAGCACCGCCAGCCGGCGAGAGATGGCAAGGCCGAGGCCGGTGCCGCCATATTGCCGGCGGGTGCTGGCATCCACCTGTTCGAACGCCTCGAAAATGGCGTCGAGCTTGTGCGGCGGGATGCCGATGCCGGAATCGGTGACCTCGATTGCCAAGCCGCCGCCCGCCAGGTCCGCGCAGGCGGTGAATGCCACCGTGACGCTGCCGCTGGCGGTGAATTTGAAGGCGTTGCCCAGCAGATTGTTGGTGATCTGTTCCAGCTTGCCGTCGTCGGTGACAATGACGGGGGGCACGTCCGGCGCCACGTCGATGGTGAAGGCAAGCCCTTTCTCGTCCGCCATGTGACGGAAATTGCGCTCCATGCGGCGCGCAAAATCGGCCACCCGCAGCGGCTCGCGCACCAGCTCCATCTTGCCGGCCTCGACCTTGGACAGGTCGAGAATCTCATTGATGAGCCGCAGCAGGTTGGCGCCGCTGTCGTGAATGATGGACACCGCCTCGATCTGGTCCTCGTCCAGATTGCCGCCGCGGTTTTCCGCCAGATCTTGGGCGAGGATCAGCAGGGAGTTCAGCGGCGTGCGCAGCTCGTGCGACATGTTGGCGAGGAATTGCGACTTGTATTGATTGGCGCGCGAAAGATCGTCCGCCTTGGTCTGGGTTTCCGCCTGGAGCTCGGCGAGGTGGGATTTCTGCTTTTCCAGTTCCTCGGCATTGCGCCGCAGAATATCGTTGGCCTGCTGCAATTCCTGCGCCTGGACCCGCAATTCCTCCTCGGAGGCGACGAGGCGCTGGGACTGGGCGTGAATCTGCTCGTTGGTGGTGCGCAATTCTTCCTGCTGGCTGCGCAATTCCTCTTCGGCGGCGCGCAGTTCCGCGGTCTGTTCCTGGGTCTGCTTCAGCAGGGCGAGGGTGCGGCGGGCGCGCACCAGATTGTCGAAGCTGATGGCCGCGAGCGGCGCCAATTCCTCCACGAGGGCGAGACGACGGCCTTCCAACGGCTCGAAGCTGGCGAGTTCCAGCACGCCCAGTAACTGGTCCTTTGAGACGATGGGCAGAACAATGACTGCACGCGGCGAAGCCTCGCCCGTACCGGAGTGGATGCGGACATAATCCTCTGGCACCGGGCTCAGGATGATGGTGCTGCGCTCCAGCGCGCACTGGCCCACCAGCCCCTCGCCGAGCCGATATTCCGGACTGACATGGCGGCGATCCTTATAGCCATAGCTGCCGCGTAATCTGAGCAGGCCGTTGTCCGGATCGAAGCTGTAGAATACCCCGACGCCGGCGCCGACAAGGCCCGACACCGCGCTGACCAAGGTCTGCGCGAACTCCTGCGACTCTTTTGCCTCCTGGAGCTTGCGCGAAAGGCCGGCGAGTTCCGTCTTGACCCAATTGTTATCGTAGGTCTCGATTGCCATCGCCTTGAAGACTTGAAGGGCGCGGCTGATGGTGCCTACCTCGTCGCGCCGGTCGAGATACGTGACGACGATCGAATGATCATGGGCCGCGAGACGTTCCATGAGCAGCGCCACCTGCCGCAGGGGCGTCGACAGCAGGCGGGACATCATGAAGATCGCCCCCGCCGCCGTGCAACACGCCGCGAGAAGTGCAGACAGATTGATGACCCCGAGCAGCCGCTCGCCACTCTCAAGGTTGTCCTGCGCCGCTTCCAGGCGTGCGGAGGAGGTCGCCAGCATCTGGTCTAGGCCGGCCGCGATGGCTCGGCTGCCGACATCGGTGACTTCGGTCGACAGGAAGCTCCCGAGCGCGCTGTTCAGTTCCGCGCCGGGAAGGGAGGAGCCGAGGGAGCGTGACACAATCGCCACCACGGGGCCCGCGACCTGCTCTTTCCAGGAGGTATTGAGGAGATGCACGCGCTCGAACTGGCCGACAAGGATCGGGTCCTTGCCCGCCAGCTTCCTCACCTGTTGCAGCTGTTCGGAGAAGGCTTCGTCGGTGGTATGGTAATGTTTGAGATTGAGCTCGGTGGGTGAAAAGGCAGCGCGCATCAATGCGATCTGGCGGCGATTGATGGCCCGGGCGCTGGCGTTGACCTCCTTGATGAACGCGTTCAGCTGTTCAGCGCTGGCCCGCTGCTCGTCGATCCGCCACACCGTCATGCGGGTGACGCCGAGCGAAACCAGGAAACACGCCAGCAGCAGGGCGATGATGCCTACGATTTTACTTTGGACGGACAGATTTTGCAGCCATCCGCTTTTTGACTGTGCCCCCGCCATGGGCTCCCCCTGCGCACCATCCCAATGGTGAAATACATAGAGCCAATTGATGAATTTTCATATTCGGACGTCGGGCCTCGGACCCCTGCCGGTGCCCATTTCAAGCGTTTCGCGGATAAATTGGCGCGCCGGCTCCGCGTCGTGCTGCGCGGATGACGATTTGCCTATATGAGGGGGGCGTTGGACCGCAAGACGATGGATGGGACATGAAGGGTGTGAAGAAGGCCGGGTTGAACGATCGGTTGGAAGCGCAGGCGAAGGCGCGCGCGGCGATGCTTGAGAAGTTCAGTGCCCGTGCGAAGGAAGACGACCCCGAAGCGGTGGCGCGGCGCGCCGCCCGCGCGGAGCAGGCGGCGGCCCGTGCGGCCCGCGCTGCGGAGCGCGAGCGTGAGCAGGCGGCCCGCGCGGAGCAGGACGCGCGTGAGAAGGAACAGCGCGAGGCCGAGCGCATTCGCGCCGAAGCGGAAGCCGAAGCGGAAGCCGAGCGCCTGAAGGCGGAAGCGGAAGCTGAGGAAGAGCGGCTGCGGGCCGAACAGAAGGCCGCGCGGGATGCACGCTATGCGGCGCGCAAGGCCAAGAAGCGCTGAGCCGGGAGCGCTGAGCCGGGAGCGCTGAACCAGGAAACGCGCGCCAGAAAAGCGCGCGCTAAGAAGCCACTGCTCCGAGGAAAGCGCAGCTCCGCCGGACGGTGTCCGGGGACATGCAGGCGCGCTCGGGGCTGCGGGACGCAACTCGCGTCCCGTTGCTTCAGCGCTTGGCCGGCGTCGGAGGGCACAGCTCTTCCGGCGCCGCATCATCGGCACCGCGCTTCACATTCTGAGCTGGCGGGTCGCTGGCGGGAAAGCTCTCCTCCAGCGCCTCATCGAGGGCGTCGGATTCCGCCTGGCATTCGGCCTCGGTCTCCGGCGGCGCAGCGGCGGCTTTGGCGCCGGTGATGCCGCGCGGGCCTGCGACAGCGGGTGGATCGCTGGCCGGGAAGCTGTCTTCGAGGGCTTGATCCAGCTTCTTGTCGGTCTGCGGGCCCTGGCCCGCGCCGGTCGGCTTGCCCATGTTCGCCTCCATCGCTTGATACCGCCGCCGGTGTCACTCCGTCGACGACGGAGCACCCCTCGCCGTAGTTACGCTCAAGCACAACGCGTCAGCGGCGATTCTGGTTCCTCAGGGCGCCGTCAGCAACACCGCGACCGGCATGTGCTCCAGGAGGGTCGCGAGCGGCGTGGTCTCCGCGAGCGAGACGGTGCGCCCGGCCGCAAGATCGAAATAGGCGCCCGTAAGCTCAGCTGGCACCAGGAGCCCGGTACCCTTGAGCTTTACGCCGGGAACCAGCGGCTGGTCGGCGGCCGGATCCAGCAATCCGGCGCACAGACGGTTTGCCACCACCACCAGCTTGAGTTCGCCATGCTGGCGGGCGAAGGCGATCGCCTGATTGGCCGCCGGCCCGCTCACCTCGAGCGGCAGATAGCTGCCGTGCGCGAACAGGTCCGGATGGGCGGCCCGCGCCTGCAGAAGTGTCGCGATCAGGCTCTGCTTCATCCGCCCGTCGCGCCAGTGGGGCAGGCATTCGGCCGGTGCGCCGAGGTGCGTAAGGGCGGCGGCGTGGACACGATAATCCACCGGCCGGCGATTGTCCGGGTCCACCAGGCTGAAGTCCCAGAACTCCGTGCCTTGATAGAGATCCGGCACGCCGGGAACGGTATATTTGAGCGTGATCTGTGCCAGCGCATTCAGCGCGCCGGCGGGGGCGAGGCGCTGCACGAGCGCGGCGAGGGCCGCCCGTACCGCCTTGCCCCGCCCGTCGCTAAGGGTCAGGCGCAGAAAGCTGTCGCAGCCCGCCTCATAGTCGGTATTGGGAAAAACCCAGTTGGTATGTCGCTTGGCTTCCCTCAACGCCTTGATCTGCCAGGAGGCGACGCGTTCCAGCAGGCCGTGCAGGCGCCCGCCGTCTTCCGGGCCGAGATCCAGCGGCCAGGCGCCGATCAGGGTTTGATAGAGCATTACTTCGTCGGCGGGTGTTGGCGGGGGCAGGGCGCCCAGCGCCTCGCGCAGAGGCTGTGCCGCCGCCAAGAGGTCCGCCAGCGCCACCGACCATTCCTGCGGAATTTCGCTGAGCACCGCGAGCCGCATGCGGCTGTCCTCGCCGCGCTTATGGTCGTGGGTGGCGGTGGCGAGCATGGCGTCGGGAAACTGCGCGCCGCGTGCCTCCGCCAGCGCATGGAAGGCGCGCACCGGCAAAGCCAGTTGCCCCGGATCGGAGCCGACCTCATTGCGCGAGAGCAGCCGCCCATAGCGATAGAATACGGTATCCTCCACCGCCTTCGCGGCGATGGGTGCGGTAAGCTGCTGGAATTTCGCGATGGCATAGGCGCGGGTGCCGGCATGCTCCATGTCGCCACCGAGCGCACGCGGCGCTTCCCCGCCGAGCCAGCGGTCCAAAAGATCGAGGACCGGATGGTCGATGGGCGCAAGGCGTCGCCGGGCCCGGGCGAGGGCTTGAGAAAAATAGGTCCAGTCCTGCGCCGAGCGCCCGCTCGCATCGGCATAGGTGCGATAGACAGGGAAGGCCACCACCAGCTCCCTCAGGGACCGGCGGATGGAGGCAAGGGTGATGTCGCGGGTATCAAGATCCTGCTGCGCCACGTCGTGCAGGGCGCGCGCGGCGGTGTTCATCTCGGTGCCGAAGCCCTCGCGCAGGATCTGTCGTCGCGCGGCTTCCATCTGGACGGCATAGGTGCTGGCGTCCTGGGTGGCCTGGCTCCAGATTTTCTCCAGCGCATCGTCGGCGCTGCCGTCGTGGAGCACCGAAGACACCTCGTCCATGAAGTCGTAGCCGGTGGT
>NCHM01000086.1 GCA_002257205.1 Rhizobiales bacterium 24-66-13
GGTGGGCTGATGGTGTTCCACCATCGCTTCGCCTCGGCCGACCCGGTGAGCATCGCCTTTTCCGGCGAATTGCTGGCCATGGTGGTGATCGGCGGCATGGGCTCGTTCTTGGGGCCAGCGCTGGGCGCGCTGTTCTTCGTGCTGTTCCGCGAATTCCTCTCCATGTGGACGCCCAACTGGCTGTTTTATTTCGGCCTGCTGTTCGTCGCCTTCATCGTGTTCTCGCCCACCGGCCTCGTCGGAGTCGCGGGCCGCCTGCTGGCGCCCGTGCTGAAGAAGCGCGAGCAGGGCTCGGCCATGGGCGCGCGCACCGGTGCCGAATTGCGCCCCTTGCCCGCATCCCTGCGCAGCGGGCCGCGCTGGAGCGGCGCGGGGCCGCTGCTGGAGGCGAAGGACCTCGCCCGCGCGTTCGGCGGCATCAAGGCGGTGCGCTCGGGCGCGGTGGCGGTGAAGGACCGCACGCTCCACGCCCTGATCGGCCCCAACGGCGCCGGCAAGACCACCGCCTTCAACCTCATCTCCGGCATGTTCCGGCCGGATTCCGGCGAGATCCGCCTTGCCGGCGAGCGCATCGACGGGCTGCCGCCCCACAAGGTGTGCGCCAAGGGGCTGGCGCGCTCGTTCCAGATCACCAATCTGTTTCCCACCCTCTCGGTGCATGAGAATTTGCGCCTCGGCGTGCAGGCGACCCACACGCGCCGGTTCGATCCCTGGACCGACATCGCCGACATTCCCGACATCCACCACGAGACCGGCGAGATGGTGGCTTTCCTCGGCGTCGCCGGCATGGAGAAGGCGGAGGCGGGCGCGCTCTCTTATGGCGGCCAGCGGCTGCTGGACATGGGGCTGGCGCTCACCTCCCGCCCCCGCGTGCTGCTGCTGGACGAGCCGCTCGCCGGCCTTGCCGCCGCCGAGCGCACGCGCGTCTCCAATCTCATCAAGCAGATTTCCGGCGAAGTGCCGGTGCTGCTGGTGGAACACGACATCGACCGGGTGTTCGAGCTCGCCGACGCGGTGACCGTGATGGCCGACGGCGCGGTGCTGGTGGACGGCACGGTGGAGGACGCGCGCTCCGACAAGCGCGTGCAGGACGTCTATATCGGCTCTGGCGCGGCGGCGCTGGCGGCGCGCGACCTCGCGACGGCGGCCACCGACACCGTCATGCTGGAGCTGTCGAAGGTGGATGCCTTCTACGGCAAGAGCCGCATTCTCACCGAAGTGTCCATGGTGGCGCGCGAGGGCGAGATCGTCGCCCTGCTCGGCCGCAACGGCGCGGGAAAATCCACCTTGCTCAAGACCATCGTCGGCATCGTGAAGCCTGCGGCGGGCTCGGTGCGGCTTGCGGGCGGAGAACTCGCGGGCTTCTCCTCGGCCGCCATCGCGCGGCACGGGGTCGGCTATGTGCCCCAGGGCCGGGCGCTGTTCCACGGCATGAGCGTGCGCCACAATCTGGAGCTGGGCCGGCTGAAGCGCATCACGGGGGCCGGGCGCCACTTCTCCGAAGAAGAGGTGCTCGACCTGTTCCCGCGCCTGAAGGTGCGCCTGGATACGGCGGCGGACCTGCTCTCCGGCGGCGAGCAGCAGATGGTGGCGGTCGCCCGCGCGCTCATGGGCGATACCCGCGTGCTGCTGCTGGACGAGCCGTTCGAGGGGCTCTCCCCGGCGGTGACGGAGGAATTGTTCGACGCCTTCGACCGGCTGCGCCAGCAGCTCACTTTGGTGATCGTGGACCACCATCTCGACGTGGTGCTGAATCTCGCCGACCGCGCGGTGGTGCTGGAGCGCGGGCAAGTGATGCACGAGGGCCCCGCCCGCCCGCTCGCGCGCGACCTCGACCTGCGGCGCAAGGTGCTGTGGCTGTGAGGGATGTTTGGCGAGGCGGGCCGTGATTTCCCCCTCCCCACCCTCCCCCGCACGCGGGAGAGGGAGCGCTGGGACTTACGGAACCACCTCCTCGCCCGCACCACCCTTGTCCCCTCTCCCGCTTGCGGGGGAGGGCTAGGGAGGGGGCAGGCTGAGGAGAGGAAAGCGCCGCGTCCGACCGCTTTGATCGACACGTACTGAAAGGCCATCCATGACCAAGATCGCCATCATCGGCTCCGGCTTCATCGGCCGCGCCTGGGCCATCACTTTCGCCCGCGCCGGGTTCGACGTGGCGCTCGCCGACCAGGCGTCCGGCGCGCCCGAGGCGGCGCTTGCCTATATCGACGGCGTGCTGCCCGCGCTCGCCGAGAACGGCCTGTTGAACGGCGATACGCCTGCCGCCGTGCGCGCGCGCCTCTCCGCCGCGCCCTCCTATGCGGCGGCGTTGGATGGCGCCGTGCACGCGCAGGAGAATGCGCCGGAAGCGCTCGACGTGAAGCTGGCCCTGTTCGCCGAGCTGGACCGCCTCGCCGCGCCCGGCACGGTGCTCGCCTCTTCCACCTCCGCGCTCCTGCCCTCGGCCTTTTCCGAGCACTTGAAGGGCCGCGAACGGGTGTGCGTGTGCCATCCCATCAACCCGCCCTATCTGATCCCCGCGGTGGAAGTGGTGCCCGCGCCTTGGACCAGCGCCGAGACCATGACCCGCGCCGCCGCTCTCATGCGCGCCGCCGGACAGGCGCCCATCGTGATGAAGAGCGAGCTGGACGGGTTCGTGATGAACCGCATGCAGGGCGCCCTGCTGGAAGAGGCGTTCCGCCTGGTGGCGGAAGGCTATGCCAGCGTGGAGGACATCGACGTCGGCATCCGCGAGGGGCTGGCGCTGCGCTGGTCGTTCATGGGGCCGTTCGAGACCATCGACCTCAATGCGCCGGGCGGCGTCGCCGATTATGCGGCGCGCTACCAGCAGATCTACGAACGCATCTCGCCGAGCCAATGGCACCGGGTCGATTGGAACGGCCCGGTGATGGAACAGGTGCTCGCCGCGCGCCGCGCCCGCCTGCCGCAGGACCAATTGGCCGAGCGGCAAGTGTGGCGCGACCGGCGGCTGATGGCGCTCGCCGCCCATAAGCGCAAGGCCGACGCCGATATCGGTGCGTGACGCGCGCCAAGAGTTTCGTTCCGATTTCTTCTGAATTCTTCTGAATTCTTTCAGGAAAGGCTGACTTCATGGCTGAGACCAAGACCCCCGCCTGCAGCGGACCGCGCAAGGTGGTGATCACCTGCGCCATCACGGGCGCGATCCACACCCCCACCATGTCGCCCCATCTGCCCATCACGCCGGACGAGATCGTCGCCGACGCGCTGGCCGCCGCGGAAGCCGGCGCCGCGATCCTGCATCTGCACGCACGCAATCCCGAAACCGGGCAGCCGGACCAGACGCCGGAAGCCTTCGGCCGGTTCCTGCCGCGCATCAAGCAGGCGACCAACGCGGTGATCAACATCACCTCCGGCGGCAGTCCCTATATGAAGGTGGAGGAACGGGTCCTGCCCGCCGCCACCTTCAAGCCGGAAGTCGCCTCGCTGAACATGGGCTCGATGAATTTCGGCCTGTTCCATCTGCTAGACAAATATCCGGAGTTCAAATTCGACTGGGAGCGCACCCATCTAGAGAATACGCGCGACCTCGTGTTTCGCAATACATTCAAAGATATCGAATATATCCTGCAGACCTGCTACGACAACGGCACCCGCTTCGAGTTCGAATGCTACGACATCGGGCATCTCTACAATCTCGCCCATTTCCTTGAGCGCGGGCTGGTGAAGCCGCCGTTGTTCGTGCAGTCGGTGTTCGGGCTCCTGGGCGGCATCGGCCCGCATCCGGAAGACGTGATGCACATGAAGCGCACCTGCGACCGGCTGTTCGGCGATCGCTATCGCTGGTCGGTTCTGGGCGCGGGGCGCCATCAATTGCCGATCGCCGGCATGTCCGCGTCCATGGGCGGCAACGTGCGGGTGGGGCTTGAGGATTCGCTGTGGGCCGGGCGCGGCAAGCTGGCCACCTCCAATGCCGACCAGGTGAAGCTGGCGCGCAAGATCATCGAGGGTCTGGGCCTGGAGATCGCCACCCCCGACGAAGCTCGGCAGATCCTTCAGCTGAAGGGCGCCGACAAGACGAACATCTGAACGCAGGTGACGCGGTTCGGGCCGTGCGCGCCCGGACCTCTTCTCGCGCCCTCCCCTTTCCGCGCCACCTCCGACCCCGCAGAGTCCCCCCTCCTCCCAAACCCAGTCCCGCCCGCCAGCTTGACAGGCTCGCGGCAAAACATGATATATCATGCATACTAATAAGAAGGTCGGCCCGCTTGGGAACGATCATGCATCTGGGAGGAAAAATGCGCACCTTGTCATCATCCAAGGCATGGGGCTTTGCCGCTGCCCTGCTTGCCGGCGCGGCCTTCGCGCCCGCCGCCGGCCATGCCCAGACGCCGGCGCAGAAGCCGGCCGAGGTCATCATCGGCTTCGTCCTTCCGCTCTCCGGCGGCTCCGCCACCATCGGCAACCAGACCAAGATGGGCGCGCAAGTGGCCGCCGACCAGATCAATGAAAGCGGCGGCATCGCCTCCATGGGCGGCGCCAAGCTGAAGCTGATCTTCGCCGACAGCCAGTCCAAGCCCGACATCGGCGCCTCCGAGACCGAGCGACTGATCCAGCGCGAGAATGTCTCGCTGCTGGTGGGTGCCTATAACAGCGCCGTCACCTTCCCCTCGACCGAAGTGGCCGAGCGCTACAAGACGCCTTGGATCGTCACGGGATCGGTGAAAGACGAAATCACCGAGCGCGGCTTCAAATACGTGTTCCGCCCCAACAACAAGGCCACCTACGACGCGCGCGAGCAGCTGGACGCCATCGATTTGCTGAAGAAGGAGAGCGGACAGGGCCCGAAGACCATCGGCCTGTTCTATGAAGGCTCGGACTGGGGCCGCTCGCATGTGGCGAACATCAAGAAGTTCGCCAAGGAGCGCGGCTACGAAATCACGCTCGACGAGAGCTTCCCGCCCAACCAGGTGGACTTCACCGCCCAGTTGCTGAAAATCCGTGCCTCCAAGCCCGACGCGCTGATCGTGGTTGCCTATACGCCGGACCATATCCTGTTCACGCGCCAATATTTCGAGAACAAGATCAATATTCCCTATGGCATCCATTCGGTCGGCGGCGGCTCGGAAGATCCGTCTTATTACAAGGCCGTGCCGCAGAAGGCCGTGGACTATCTGTTCGTGCAGGAAGACTGGCAGATCGACCGCCTGAAGACCGACAAGGACCCGAAGGTGCGCGACGCCAACACCCGCTTCAAGGCGCTGGCCGGCTACGACATCAATTCCTACGGCGCCCAGGGCGTCTCCAACCTGTACATCATCAAGGACGTGCTGGAGCGCGCCGCCTCGGCGGACCGCGAGAAGATCCGCGATGCGCTGGCCGCCACCGATATTTCCTCCGGCATGGCGCTGATCGTCGGCTACCAGCGCATCAAGTTCGACGACCAGGGGCAGAACACCTTCGCGCACGGGGTGATCTCCGAAAATATCGGCGGCGAGCGGCTCACCATATGGCCGCTGGAAAACCGCGCCACCACCACCAAGCCGGTGTGGCCGGTGCCGGACTGGTCCAAGCGTTGACCCCCGCCTGAGCGGCGGGGCCGCAAGGTCCCGCCGGCTTTTTCAAAGCGCTAGGGCAGCCGCGCAACCGCATCCCGGACCAGCGACGGCGCAGCCGGAGCGCCGAGCCGGGACCCAGGGGAAACCCCTGCGCAGCAGGCAAGACGCACATGGAACTCTGCGGAGGGCCGTCCGGCATTAGGCAAGGGACCTTCCCCCCGGGCCCCCCTCCCCACCCCTCCCCCGGGCCCCCCTCCCCAGCCCTCCCCCGCAAGCGGGAGAGGGAGCGCACAGGAATAATCGTCGATCATCGCGCCTGCCGATGCTGCACAGATTCTTGCTCCGGCGTGCAGGCGAGGGCTGCATTCGTCCCCTCTCCCGCGTGCGGGGGAGGGTTAGGGAGGGGGAACGACGCAAGGGCCGCACCCGGCCTTCGCCTCACAGCAACGCCCCTTCCCGCCGCCAGCATGACCTTACGGGAGTATAATATATGGATCTTTTGACCCTCTCGTTCGCGGTCATCAACGGGCTTCTGATCGGCGGCATCTATGGCGGGGTGGCACTGGGACTGAGCCTGATCTTCGGCGTGATGCGTGTGATCAATTTCGCCCACGGCTCGTTCCTGATGCTGGCCATGTATTGCTCCTATCTGCTGTGGGCGAGCCTCGGCCTGCATCCCTATGTGAGCATCCTCGCCACCGTGCCGTTCCTGTTCATCGTCGGCTATTTCGTGCAGGGCGTGGTGATCTCGCCGCTGTTCAAGCGCGAGCGCGCCCTGGTGGTGGAGCCCACCAGCGCCCTGCTGCTCACCGCCGGCGTCTATCTGGTGGTGGACAATATCGTCCTCATGGCCTTCGGGCCGGACGTGCGCTCGGTGGCGGTCGACATCACTTATGAATCGATCTTCGTCGCCGGCCTGCCGATCAATCTCGCGCGGCTCATCGGCTTTCTCGCGGCCATCGTGGTGGCGGCGGCGCTGTCCTTCTGGCTGAAGCATTCGGAGATGGGCCGGGCGATCCGCGCCACCGCGCAGAACCGCGACGCCGCCTCGCTCTCCGGCATCAATGTGCAGAGGGTCTATAACGTCACCTTCGGCCTCGGCTGCGCGGTGCTCGGCCTGTTCGGCGCGCTGCTGGTGCCGTTCTTCTCGATCACGCCGAACATCGGGCTGTCGTTCGGCATCAAGTCGTTCCTGGTGGTGGTGCTGGGCGGCATCGGCTCGATCCCGGGCTCGATCCTCGGCGGGCTGCTGCTGGGCGTATTCGAGTCCGTCGCCTCGCAATTCGTCACGGCGACCTCGGCGGCGATCTTCTCGTTCGGCCTGTTCATCGCGATCCTGCTGCTGCGGCCGGCCGGCCTGATGGGCCGGGCCTGAGGTTTCCCATGCGCCACACCCTCACCCTCCTCCTCGGCGGGCCGCTGCTGGTCCTCGCCCTCGCGATCCCGCTGTTCGTGACCGACAGCTACATCCTGCATTCCATCGCGATGGTCCTGTTCTTCGCCTATATGGCCTCGTCCTGGAACTTCGTGTGCGGCTATGTGGGCCAGCTCTCGCTCGGCCATTCCGCCTTCGCCGGGGTGGCGGGCTATGTCACCGTGCTGCTGTTCACCCAGCTCGGCGTGACGCCCTGGCTCGGCATGCTGGCGGGCGGGGCGTTCGCGGCCCTGCTCTCGGTGCCGGTGGGCTATGCCACCTTCCGCCTGAAGGGGCCGTATTTCACGCTGACCACGATTGCGTTCGCGGAAATCCTGCGCATCTGGCTGGAGAATACCGACGATTTCCTCGGCATTCCGCTGAAGGGGGCGCAGGGGCTCACGGTTCCGCCGGTGGGCGGCTCAAGCTTCCTCGCCTTCCAGTTCGACGGCAAAGTGCCCTATTATTACATCATCCTCGCCATGCTGGTGGGCGTGATGGCGGCGACTGCCTTGATGGAGCGCTCGCGCCTCGGCTTCTATCTCAAAGCCATTCGCGGCGACCGCGACGGGGCGGAGGCGCTGGGCGTCGACCCCACCCGCTACAGCCTGACCGCGCTCGCCATCAGCGCCTTTCTCACCGGACTTGGCGGGGCCTATTACGCGCAGCTGTTCCGCTACATCAATCCGGAGCGGAACATGGGCATCGACCTGTCCATCGACATGGCCATCATGACCATCGTCGGCGGCCAGGGCACGATCCTTGGGCCGACGCTCGGGGCGCTGCTGCTGCATCCCATCGGCGAGATGGTGCGCGCCACCATCGGCGGCAGCTTCCTCGGCCTGCATCTCATCCTCTACGGGCTGATGCTGATCCTGGCGGTGATCTATTTCCCGAAGGGCATCATCGTGCCGCTGCAACGCCTGCTGGACGGCCGCGCCCGCAAGAGCGCATCGCGCAAAGCCGCAGCTAAAACCGACGCGCTGGAGGGCAAGGGACAATGAGCGCGATCGAGAAGATTTCGGAGGTGAAGAAAATCCTCGACGTAAAAGGCATCTCCAAAAGGTTCGGCGGCGTGCAGGCCGTCTCCACCTTGTCATTCCACTTGAACCAGGGCGAGATCCTCGGCCTGCTCGGCCCGAACGGCGCGGGCAAGACCACCGCCTTCAACATGATCGCCGGCGCGCTCCGCTCGGATACCGGCGAAATCCTGTTCGAGGGCCGCAGCCTCGCCAATCTCAAGCCGTGGGACATCTGCCGGCTCGGCATCGCGCGCACGTTCCAGCTCTCCAAGCCGTTCGGCGGGCTCACGGTGCTGGAGAATGTGATGGTCGGCAGCTTCGTGCGCACCGCCGCCGAGAAGGAGGCCCGAGCGGAGGCGCAGAAGGTGGTGGATTTCCTCGAGATGGGCGGCAAAGCCCATACGGACGCCGACGATCTCACCGCCTTCGACCGTCGCAAGCTGGAGCTGGGCCGCGCGCTCGCCACCAAGCCGCGCCTGCTTTTGATGGACGAGGTGGTGGCCGGCGCCACGCCCAACGAAGCCGGCGAGATGGTGCATCTGGTGCGCAAGGTGCGCGACCTCGGCATCACCATCCTGATCGTGGAGCATGTGATGAAGGTCATCATGGGCCTGTCGGACCGGGTGATCGTGCTCGACTACGGCAAGCTGATCGCCGACGGCCCGCCCAAGGAGGTGGTGCGCCAGCCGGACGTCCTCAAAGCCTATTTCGGAGAGCGCTATGTCGACGCCCGCGCTTGAGGTTCGCGACCTGTGGTCGGGCTATGGCGACCAGGACGTGTTGCGCGGCATCGATCTGGTGCTGGAGCCGCGCACCATCGTCGCTTTGATCGGCGCCAATGGGGCCGGCAAGTCCACCTTGCTGCGCACCCTCTCCGGCCTGCTGCGGCCGCACCGGGGGGAAGCGAAGCTCTATGGCGAAAGCATCTTTTGCCTGCCGCCGCACAAGGTGGTGGAGCGCGGCTTCGTGCAGTCGCCGGAGGGCAAGCAATTGTTCCTCGGCATGTCGATCCGCGAGAATCTGCTGGTGGGCGCGCAGAACAAACGCGCCCGCGCGCGCCGCGACCAGACGCTGGAAGAAGTGTTCGAGCTGTTCCCGATCCTGCGCGAGCGCCAGGCGCTGAATGCGTCCACCCTCTCGGGCGGGCAGCAGCAGATGGTGGCGGTGGGCCGCGCGCTCATGGCCCTGCCGCGCGTGCTGGCGCTGGACGAGCCCTCGCTCGGCCTCGCCCCCATCATGGTGGACCGCCTGTTCGAGAGCATCGCCAAGATCAAGGAACGCGATCTCACCATCCTGATCATCGAGCAGAACGTATTCCAGGTGTTGGAAATGGCCGATTATGGCTATGTGCTTGAAAATGGCGTCATGACGCTGAACGGCACCGGGGCGGAACTCCTCGCGGACGACCATCTGCGCGCCAGCTATCTCGGCCTGTGACGCCCACCAGAGCATTTTCGAGCGAAGTGGAAGCCGGTTCGCGTGAAGAAAAAGCGACAATACAATAAGTTAGAGCATTTCATCGTTTCTGAGAAACGATGAAATGCTCTAGAGACAGACACAGGGACGGAGACCTTTCGTGAGCAGCACCAAGATCGCCATCGTCACCGGGGGCGGCACCGGCATCGGCCGCGCGGTCGCGGAACGCCTTGCCGAAGCGGGCTATACGCCGCTCGCCGTCGGCCGCGACACCGACGCGGATTTCGCGCTCGATTTCGCAGAATTGGACGTGACCGACGCCCCCGCCATCGCCGCGCTCGCCGCGCGCTATTCGCAGGTGTCGGCGGTGGTGAATTGCGCCGGCATGATCCTGCACGACATGAAGGAATTCGAGCCGGAGGGGTTCCGCCGGGTGCTCGACGTCAACCTCACCGGCTCCCACCTCGTCACCATGGCGTTCCGCAAGGCGCTGGCGGCGGCGGGCGGCAGCGTGGTCAACATCGCCTCCATGTGGAGCTATTTCGGCTCGGGGCGGAACCCCGCCTATGCCTCGTCCAAGGGCGCGGTGGTGCAGCTCACGCGCTCGCTCGCGGTGGCGCTGGCGCCGGAGAACATCCGCGTCAATGCGGTGGCGCCGGGCTGGATCGAGACCCGCCTTTCGGCCGGCGCCTTGCAAAATCCCGAGCGCGCGGCGGCCATCATGTCCCGCCTGCCCATGCAACGCTGGGGTTCGCCGGCGGACGTGGCGGAGGTGGTGAATTTCCTGCTCTCGCCGGCAGCGGGTTATGTCACCGGCGCGATCATCCCGGTGGACGGCGGCTACGGCATCGCGTGATTTTTCCGGGCGGGCCGGAGCGTGCTCCCCCTCGGGCCTGCCCCCTCCCCAGCCCTCCCCCGCACGCGGGAGAGGGAGCGCATTGGCGCTGATAGAGAACCGCCTCTCCCGCACGAGCCATAGATCCCCTCTCCCGCGTGCGGGGGAGGGTTAGGGAGGGGGGAAATGGGCGGCGCGGGTCGTGAGCAAACTGCGCCCTACCCCAGCCGCTGCGCCCCAGCATCCTTGCCGGCGGGCGCACGCGATTGCGCCTCTACCCAGGCCACCAGAACGCGGCCCCATTCGATATCCGCCTGGATCGCCTCACGCGCGGCCACCGGATCGCGGGCGCGCAGCGCGGTGAGCACGTCGTAATGCTTGTGCTCCTTGCCGGCGATCTGGCGCGGCGGCATGGTGGAATGGAACACGCTCAAGAGCGGCCCCATCAGCGTCCACATGTTCTCGACGATGGATTCCACCCGCGGCAATTGGGCGATATCCAGCAACGCGAAGTGGAAGTCGCGGTTCTTGATGCTGGCCTTCTTGGGATTGGTCGCCGCCGCCTCGATGAATTCGGCCTGGATCGCCTCCAGCTTGCGCAATTGC
>NCHM01000087.1 GCA_002257205.1 Rhizobiales bacterium 24-66-13
ATTCCGAGCCCGGGCCGCCGGCATGGCGGTCCGTCACATCCCGCACCAGTGCGGAGAGGTCCAGTTCGTCACCGTCCGGCTGGCCGTGCAGGAACAGGCGTCGCGGGCGTAGCGCCTCGAACTGCCGTTTCACCTGCTGGATGCGTCGGCGCGTGAGCGCGTCGGGCGTCCAGTCCTCGCCTTCCTCAGATGCGAGCGGCGCGAACACGAGGCAATGGTCGGGCTGATGGGCCTGTCGTTTCCAGTTCCATTCGGGATAGGTGATGCCACTCGTCAAGGCAGTGCCTTCGGCATCGGCGACGGCGAGGTCAAGATCCATCTTTAGCCGCGTCGCCGCGCGCTTGCGGTTGGAACTGACGGTGAGTTCGGGCAGATCCTGCGCCGCCTGCCTGGCACCTTCCTCGTTATCGTCGTCGACCTTGCGGTTGACATTGACCATCTCGGAAATGCTGAAGATCGTCTCGAAGCGATGGAACACCAGCGGATCGCCACGATCGCTCTGGTCGGCGTCGCGGCGCGTCGCGCGTCGGCGCTTGGCTATGGCCGCGACCGCCCTTCCTTCGGATTCGTCGCCGTCGTCTGGCCTTGTCGAGGTCACGTCCAGGTACACTTCCCCGAAGAGCGGTATCGGCAGATAGGTTCTGTAGCCGTGCGGTGCCGCGAGCTGGCCGATCGCCGATCCCTCGTCTTCGACAAGCCCGACGAAGTGCTCCCCGCGCGCGCGTTCGTCGCCGAGCACATAGCGGATGGCGGCCTCGATATCGGCTTCACAGCGCGGCAAAACCCGCTGAGGCCGAGCCTTCAGCGTCGCCTCGCACAGCCGGCGATATATCCTGCCGAGACCGGGCCATGCCGCCAGCGTCGCCCGTGTGGTGGCGATGGCGGTCCGCAGGCGATACAGATCGGCGCGCAGCGGATCATCATCCCGGCCCCCGGACGGAACAGCATGGGCGAACCAGCCGACCAGCCATTCATAGAGCGCCTCATTGTCCTTTCGCGCGGGGAACATGTCGATGACGCTGGGCAGCCGCAGCGTCGTCGCGTCCAGAACCGGCAGGTCCATCTTCTCGACGCCGAGCCCGACCTTTTGCGCGAAGCTGAGGCGGTGCGGCGAAACCAGATGCGCGCTCTCGGCAAGCCGTATCGCGCCACTGCCGCCGAAGGCGCGGTACATGACGCCGAGGCGGGTGCGCATCGCCTCGAGCGACACCGCGGCTTCGGTGTGGTGGCCATAGGTGCTCACCCCGCCGACTAGACGATGCCAGAACAGGCCGACGGTCTCCTCGGGTTCGAACAGCGACATGGCACGCCTATCCGAGTGCGATGTCGGCGACCCGTGCGAGCGCCTTCATGATTTCGGGATCGTCGGTCAGTGGCTGCAGAAGCGCCGCCTCGATGGCCGCATCCGGCTTCATCCCATCGCGTATGAGGCTGGCGCAATAGACCACCAAGCGGGTCGAGGCCCCCTCTTCCAGGTCCTGTCCCTTGAGGTCGCGCAACGCGTTCGCCACGCGCACCAGAGGTACGCAGCGGTCCCGCGCAAGACCGCTCTCGCACGCGACGATGGCGGCTTCCTCGTCGGGCTTTGGAAAGCCGAACTCGATGGCGAGGAAACGCTGGCGGGTGCTGGGCTTCAGCGTCTTGAGCACGTTCTGGTAGCCGGGATTGTAGGAGACCACGAGCATGAATTCCGGCGGCGCCTCGAGGAGTTCGCCGGTGCGCTCCAGCGGCAGCATGCGACGGTCGTCGGTGACGGGGTGGAGCACGACAGTGACATCCTTGCGCGCCTCCACCACCTCATCGAGATAGACGATGGCGCCCTCGCGGATCGCACGGGTCAGCGGGCCATCGACCCACACCGTCTCGCCGCCCTTGAGCAGATAGCGGCCGGTAAGATCGGCGGCGGTCAGGTCGTCATGGCAGGACACGGTGTAGAGCCTGCGGCCGAGCCGGGCGGCCATGTGGGCGACGAAGCGGGTCTTGCCGCATCCGGTCGGCCCCTTCAGCAGCAGCGGGAGCTGATTGCGATAGGCGCGCTCGAACAGGGCGCATTCATCGCCTGAGGGCGCGTAGTGGGGGACGGCGTCCGTCACGGGCGAGGAGGCGGCATGAACAAGGGTTGGCATGGTTATCACTCCGGCGACCCTCGGGCCGCGTGCGTCGAAAAGGGGACCGGGCGGAACGAACCGCCTGGTGGAGTGTGGTATCGCGTCATTCGGCCGGCTGGAGGGCGCTGGTTGTCGCGGGTTTCGGCTCCCTTACCGGCCCGAACACTGACCAGAGGAACATGACTACGGAGATGGCCACGAGTACCCCCGAACCCAGGCGGATCCAGTAGAACAGCGCGAGCTGGTCCTGCACTTCCATGTAGGACTGGCCCATCACCCGCTGGAGCTGGATCTGCACCACGCCGGCGAAGGTCAGCGCGAAGGTCATGATGGTCATGGCCGACGTCATCAGCCAGAACGAGGCGATGTTGAGCGCCTGATTGTAGGGTGCGCGGCCGCGCAGATAGGGCATCGCATAGGTGATGAGCGCGAGGTTCAGCATCACATAGGCGCCGAAGAAGGCCAGATGCCCGTGCGCCGCGGTGAGCTGCGTACCGTGGCTGTAGTAGTTGACACTCGACAGCGTGTGCAGGAAGCCCCAGATGCCGGCGCCGAAGAACGCACCGATGGTGCAGCCGATGGACCAAAGCATGGCGGCACGGTTCGGGTGGTCGCGACGTCCCTTCCAGACCATCGCGAAGGCGAAGATCACCATCGCGAAGAAGGGCGCAATTTCCAGCGAGGAGAAGATCGATCCGACCCACTGCCAGTAACCGGGCGCACCGATCCAGTAGTAGTGGTGGCCGGTGCCCAGCAGCCCAGAGAACAGGGCTAGGCCCACTATCGAGTAGAGCCACTTCTCGATCACCTCGCGGTCGACACCGGTCATCTTGATCATCAGGAAGGCGAGGACGGAGGCCATTACCAGCTCCCACACGCCCTCGACCCAGAGATGGACGATGTACCACCAGTAAAGCTTGTCGACGGCAATGTTGTGCGGTTCGTAGAAGGCGAACAGCCAGAACAGCGCAATGCCCCACAGACCCAGCAACAGGACGCTGGTGACGGCGGTTTTCCGCCCCTTCAGCACCGTCATGGACACATTGTAGAGGAAGATGAGTGCAACCACGACGATCGCGACCTTGATCCACAGCGGCTGCTCGAGGAATTCACGCCCCTCATGGACACGCAGCGTGTAGCCGCCGACCGCCGCCAGTGCCCCGAACATCAGCAGGCCGAGTTGCACATAAGCGAGGAGGGGACTCTCGATGTCGCGTTCCGCCTCCTCGGGCACGAGATAATAGGCGCAACCGAAGAAGCCCATCAGCAGCCACACGATTAACGCGTTGGTGTGGATCATACGGATGATGTTGAAAGGCAGCAGGTCCGCCAACACGTTCGGCAGCACATAGACCGTGCCGGCCAGACCGCCGGCGAAGATCTGCACGACGAACAGTAGCATTGCACAGGTGAAGTACCAGTACGCTACCTTCTGGGATGCGTATTTCATTAGTTCCCTCCCTCAGCCGGCGTCGTTGGGCGGCCATTTCTGGGTATTGATGCGGCTAGTCCATTCGAGGAAATCGACGAGATCGTTGAGTTCCTGGTCGGTCAGGTCGAAATGCGGCATCTGGCGCCGGCCCTCGATCCCGGTCGGCATGGACTGGATCCAGGCGATCAGCCCCTCGCGGGCGGCCTTCGGATCATCCTTGCCGCCATAGCGCACCCAAACATTGCCGAGTTCGGGCGCGAAATAGGCGCCCTCGCCAAGCAGGGTATGACAATTGATGCAGGCGTTCTTTTCCCACACATGCTTGCCGCGAATGACGTTCTCATTGAGCGTTGCGCTGTCAGTCGAAATGTTGACCATGTACCAGTGGCTATGTGCGGTCAGCGCCACAAATACCACGAAGAAAAAGATGGAGCCGCCATAGAAGATGTTCCGGGCAGCCGATTTGGTGAAGCGTTCGCTCATGGGGCCAGGCCCCTCGATGTAATCGGCATGATGTCTCCCCATTATTCCAGCCGATGCCGCGTATTGCACTCCTTCTAAGGGAGCCACGGGCAACGAACGTTGTCGGGGAACAAACTTTCGGGCTCCGGGGTCCGGGCTTTTAGCCGCCTCACGGCCGAAACGTCATGGCCGTCACCGGAGAAGCCCACCTCCCGGTTCCAAATTCGCGCAAGGGCGGTCGATCCGCCTGCGTCAGGGCTGGCGCTTCTGTTCTCCCGGCGCGGACACGGTACGCAATACCGACAAAGTGCGGATCAGCCCGCCAGCATAGGTTTGCGCGCGTTCGCGCATCGCTTCCCTCTTCTCTCGCTCCGCGAGGTCGAGATAGGCGTCCAGCAGCAACTCGCACAGCACCACGGCCCGCTCCGGGACGACAAGCAATGGTCTCGGCAGGCGGCGGTCATCTCGAAAAGGCTCCTTCGCCATTCCGGCCGCACGCTCGCGCGCCTGCTGAGCCAGAAGCGGCAAAGGTTCGGCAACCTGCCATGCCGCCCCTTGCGGATGCGATGCGACGGCGTCGATGAGTTCGGCGAGCCGGCTTTCGAGTGCCGGCAGGTCCCGCTCGTCCTGCGCGCCGCTGCGCCGGCCGTCATGGAACGCACGCCGACGCTCCCGCCGGAGGGTCGCGACATGTCCCAATTCCTCATTGGCCATTCGTTCGGCCGCCTGCCGGATCATCGTGGTAGGCGCATGCGCCGCCACATAGGTCCAGAAGGCAAAGGCGCACTCCTCGTTGCGAACCGCTATCGAGAAAGCCCGATACGAGGTCAGCATCTCCGGCGCGACGAAGCTCGCGCCTTCATCGTCGAACAGGCCAGAGGCGGGCGGTTGCTGCGCGGGTAGAATCAATGCTCCGGGCGCGGCAGCCTTAGACCACTCGTCCACCTGCCCCAGATGCCCTAGTTCCTCCGCCACGAGCGCGTCGAAAACTTGAGCAAGGTCCGGCCGACCTTCCGCGCGCATCCGCGTCGCCAGGTTGCGATAGCCCGCTACTGCCTCTCGTTCCATGGTTGCAGCGGTCGCCAGCAATTCCAGCATGGATTCGATGGCCTGCGGCTCAGCCTTCAGCCTCGACATGGCAGATCCCTTCATTGCCCGCAGACATCTTCCACGGAATGCGGGCGCGTTGTTTGTTCCATCGCAACGACCGCGGCAGCCGCCTCCCTATTGTTCGCGTCGAACCCGGCCCCTGGCGGACAGAAACGGAAGATGCGGGAAAACGCACTTATTAGGCGCCTCTCGGTGTTCGCACGGCTTCTGATCATCGCTGTCCTTGGCATGACAGCGCTCACTGTTGAGGTCCGTGCGGCTGGCCGGCTCGCTGAGTTCCTGCCAAAGGCGCAGCCGGGAGAGCTGTTCGAGGGAGCTGACCGCTTCGGCGCACCGACCGGCGAGCCCGCGCTCGCCCCGGTCTATCGGGGCGCCGAGCAAGTCGGCTATGTATATCTGAACTCGGACGTCACCAGCGCGGTCGGCTATTCCGGCAAGCCCATCCACATTCTGGTCGGCATCGACAAGGCCGGGGTGGTGCGCGGCATCAAACTGGTGGAGCACCATGAGCCGATCGTGCTCATCGGCATTCCCCAGGCCAAGGTGATAGCGGCACTGAACGCGGTGATCGGCAAGGATCTCGGACGTGTCGCGGCCGGCGTGGAACGCCCGCCGCAGGTCGACATAGTGAGCGGCGCCACGGTGACCGTACTGGTCATGGGCGACAGTGTGGTGCGCTCGGCAGTCAAGCTCATCCGCAGCAACCGGCTGGGCACGGCGGGCCCTTCCGCTTCTTCCACACCTGCCCTGGTGCGCAAGCTCGATCCAGCACAGACCGCGACCAGCGATTGGCAAACCCTCATAGGCGACGGTTCGGTGCGCGGCCTGCGGCTGACGGTCGGCGAGGTGTCTGACGCTTTCCGCAAGGCAGGGCAGGACGCCGCCGCGCAGACGCCCGAAGCCCTCGACCCGCACGAACGCTTCATCGATCTCTATCTCGCCCCCGTCAGCGTGCCCGCGATCGGACGCAGTCTGCTCGGCGAGGAAGGCTATGAGCGGCTGCGCGCGCGGCTGAATCCAGGGCAATCCGCCATCCTCGTGGCCGGCGACGGCGCCTATTCCTTCAAGGGCTCAGGTTATGTGCGAGGCGGCATCTTCGATCGCATCGAGCTGCTGCAGGACGGCCAGGGCGTGCGATTCCGTGACCGCAACCACACCCGGCTGACGATGCTTGCCGCCGACGGTGCACCGCAGCTTCGCGAAATTGCGCTGTTCGTGGTGCCCGCCGATTTCGCCTTCGACGTGACCGCGCCGTGGGAGCTGCAAATGCTCGTGCAGCGCAATGCCGGCGCGCGCGACAAGGCGGTGCTGCCCTATGAACTCGGCTACACCCTGCCCGATCGCTTCATCGCGGTCGAGCAGGTGCCCACGCCTGCCACGCCCGCGCCCGCCGCACCGGCCGCCGACCCGATGATGGAGGTCAGCCAGCCCTTGTGGGTGAGCATGTGGGAGATGAACCGCGTCTCCATCGCCATCACCCTCGCGGCGCTTCTGGTTCTCACGGTCATCTTCTTCTTCCAGGATTGGTTGGTGCGCCGCCCGAAGCTGTTCGGCTGGGTTCGTCGCTCCTATCTCCTGTTCACGCTGATCTGGCTCGGCTGGTACGCCAACACGCAATTGTCGGTGGTCAATGTCCTGACTTTCACCAATTCGCTCGTCACCGGCTTCAACTGGGAACTCTTCCTCTCCGCACCACTGGTCTTCATTCTCTGGGCGGCGGTCGCGGCGGGTCTGCTGTTCTGGGGACGCGGGCCGTTCTGCGGTTGGCTGTGCCCGTTCGGCGCACTGCAGGAGCTCACCAACGCGCTCGCCCAATGGCTAAAGGTGCCGCAGATCAAGGTGCCGTGGGCGATCCATGAGCGCCTGTGGCCGATCAAGTACATCATCTTCCTCGGTCTGTTTGGCCTGTCCTTCTATTCGGTGGCGCTGGCCGAGATCTATGCCGAGGTCGAGCCCTTCAAGACGGCGATCATCCTGAAGTTCGCCCGGGAGTGGCCGTTCGTGCTGTTCGCACTGACGCTGCTCGCCGCAGGTCTCTTCATCGAGCGCTTCTACTGCCGCTATCTCTGCCCGCTCGGCGCCGCGCTCGCCATTCCCGGCCGCATCCGCATGTTCGAGTGGCTGAGGCGGTGGCCCGAATGCGGTTCGCCCTGCCAGCGCTGCGCCAAGGAATGCCCGGTGCAGTCGATTCACCCGGAGGGGCAGATCAACGTCAATGAATGCATCTACTGCATGCATTGCCAGGAACTCTACCAGGACGACCACCGCTGCCCGCACATGATCCAGGTGCGGCTGAAGCGCGAGCGCTTCCAGGCCCTGTCCACTCCCGACGGAACGGCACCGGAGAGACCATCGAAACCCGCCAAGCGGCCTCCCGTCAAAAGCTCAGAAAACGTATCCGGCTCTCCCGCCTGACGCGACCCATACAGGAGACAGAGACATGTCGAACGACGAATCCCCCACTAGCCTGAACAGGCGCCAGCTCCTTGGCACTTCTGCAGTCGCAGCCGCCGCCGGCGTCACCAGCCTTGGCGGTGCGCTGGCAGTATCCGGGGGCGTCGCCACGCCCGCACAGGCGCAGGCCCAGTCGGCCGGCAAGCTGAAATACGAGGTGAAGCCCGGCGAGCTCGACGAATATTACGTGTTCGTCTCCGGCGGCCACAGCGGCGAACTGCGCGTGGTCGGTTTGCCCTCGATGCGCGAATTGACCCGCATCCCTGTCTTCAACCGCGAGAGCGCCACCGGCTGGGGCCAGACCAATGAAAGCCGCAAGGTGCTGACCGAGGGCCTGCTGCCGGAATCGCGAAAATTCCTCGCGGACAAGGGTGGCATCTACACCAATGGCGACCTGCACCATCCGCACCCGTCCTTTACCGACGGCAGCTATGACGGTCGCTATCTCTTCGCCAACGACAAAGCCAACACCCGTGTCTGCCGCATCCGCCTCGACGTGATGCGCTGCGACAAGATCATCCAGCTGCCGAACCAGCACACGGTGCACGGCCTGCGCGTGCAGAAATATCCGAAGACCGGCTATGTGTTCTGCAACGGGGAGGATGGCGTACCGTTGCCGAACGACGGCTCGGTTCTGGACGATCCCAAGCAGTACCATTCGATCTTCAGCGCCGTGGACGGCGAGACCATGAAGGTTGCCTGGCAGGTCATCGTCGATGGCAACCTCGACAATGTCGATGCCGACTACCAAGGCAAATACGCCTTCTCCACCTGCTATAATTCAGAAGGTGGCGTGAACCTCGCCGAGATGACGGCGAAGGATCAGGACTGGGTCGTCATCTTCAACCTGAAGCACATCGAGGAAGCGGTCGCCAAGGGCGACTTCAAGGAGATCGGCGGCGTGCCGGTGGTCGACGGGCGCCACGGCTCGGCCTTCACCCGCTACATCCCGGTCTCCAACGGCCCGCACGGCATGAACACCGCGCCCGATGGGATCCATGTGATGGCCAACGGCAAGCTGTCGCCGACCGTGACCGTCTTCGACGTGCGCAAGTTCGACGACCTGTTCGCCGACAAGATCAAGCCGCGCGACACCGTGGTCGCCGAGCCTGAACTGGGTCTTGGGCCGCTGCACACCGCTTTTGACGGTCGGGGCAACGCCTATACGACGCTGTTCATCGATAGCCAAATCTGCAAGTGGAACATCGAGGACGCCAAGCGCGCCTATACGGGGGCGAAGGTCAATCCGATCCGCCAGAAGCTCGATGTCCACTACCAGCCAGGCCACAACCACACCTCCATGGGCCAGACCAAGGACGCGGACGGCAAGTGGCTGATCTCGCTGAACAAGTTCTCCAAGGACCGCTATCTGAACGTCGGCCCTTTGAAGCCGGAGAACGACCAGCTCATCGACATTTCCGGCGAGGAGATGGTGCTGGTGCACGACAACCCCACCTTCGCCGAGCCTCATGACGCGACGATCGTCCACAATTCCAAGATCAACCCGATCAGTATCTGGGATCGCGACGATCCATTCTTCGCTGATGCAGTTCAGCAGGCGAAAACCGACGGCGTCAATCTGCTCGAGGATTCAGAGGTCATCCGCGACGGCAACAAGGTGCGCGTCTACATGACCTCCGCCGCTCCGGTTTTTGGGCTGGAGAGCTTTACCGTCAAGCAGGACGACGAAGTCACCGTCTATGTCACGAATATCGACGAGGTCGAGGATCTGACGCACGGCTTCAGCATCATCAACTACGGCATCAACATGGAAGTCGCCCCGCAGGCCACCGCCTCCGTCACCTTCACGGCCAGCAAGCCCGGGGTCTGGTGGTACTACTGCTCGTGGTTCTGCCACGCCATGCACATGGAAATGAAGGGGCGCATGCTGGTCGAGCCGAAGGCCACGTGATGCGCCTGCGCCCGATAGTAATGATGGGGATGGCGGCGCTTCTTGCCGCCATCCCCGGGGCGACCGCCGCTTTGGCGGCGACCATTCGCGTCGCGCCTTCGGATGCCGCATCGCTGCAGGGCGTCCTCGACGCCGCCTCTCTTGGCGATGTGGTGAGGCTGGCGCCGGGCACCCATGCGGGGCCGCTCGCGATCCGTGTTCCGCTTACCCTCGAAGGGGAAGCCGGCGCGATAGTGGCTGGCAACAAACAAGGTACGGTCATCACCGTCACATCGCCCGGCGTCGTCGTGAAGGGACTCTCCATCAGTGGATCCGGCAGCGATCTCTCGACGATGGATTCCGGCGTGTTCGTGGCGAAGACGGCGGCCGGCGCCGTCATCGAGCAGAACGTCCTCACCGGAAATCTCTACGGCATCTATCTTCATGGCGCGAAGGACTCGCTTGCCCGCGCCAACCGCATCGTCGGCATCAAGAATGGCCGCATGAGCGAGGCCGGTAATGGCGTCACCGTATGGAACGCGCCGGGGGCTCGGGTGCTCGACAACGACATCAGCTTCGGGCGCGACGGCATCGCTACCAATGCCAGCCGGCAGAACGTGTTCAGCGGCAACAGGCTGCACGATCTGCGCTTTGCGATACATTATATGTATACGAACGACAGCGAGATCAGCGGCAACGTTTCCACTGGCAATTCGGTGGGCTACGCAATCATGTTCTCCAGCCGGCTCAAGATCACGGACAATGTTTCGGATGGCGACCGCGATCACGGCCTGCTGCTGAACTATGCCAATGGCTCGCAGATTTCGGGCAATACCGTGCACGGACGCCTTCAGCCGGAAGAGCGTTGGACTCTCGCCGGCACGCGCGCTTCGGACCCGGAGATGCCGCCCGAAGCCGACAGCAGCGTTCCGACCGCAAACGCCGCGTCGTCGGGCAGCATGCGCCTCGGCCCGGAGAAATGCGTGTTCGTCTACAACGCCAACAAGAACCGCGTTACCGACAACTTCTTCGAGGGATGCGCGATCGGCATCCATTTCACCGCGGGTTCCGAAGGCAACCGACTGGCGGGCAATGCCTTCGTGCAAAACCGCAA
This sequence comes from Rhizobiales bacterium 24-66-13, assembly GCA_002257205.1. Classification (GTDB taxonomy): domain Bacteria; phylum Pseudomonadota; class Alphaproteobacteria; order Rhizobiales; family Xanthobacteraceae; genus NCEH01. Next base: position 10,572 of record NCHM01000087.1, read on the forward strand.
CCAGGTCAAATATGTCGGCACCCGTCATGTCGACTGGTCCGAAGGCGGGCGCGGCAATTACTGGAGCGACAACCCGGCCTTCGATCTCGACGGCGACGGCATCGGCGACAATCCGTACCGCCCGAATGACCTCATCGACAAGGTGCTCTGGACCTCGCCGCAGGCAAAGGTGCTGGTCAGCAGCCCCG
>NCHM01000088.1 GCA_002257205.1 Rhizobiales bacterium 24-66-13
CCGCATCCGGCGCTGCCGCCGCTGCCCTCGTTGCCGTGATGACGAGTTCGCCGATGCCGCATCCTCCCGTTCGTTTCCTGCTGATCGGCGTGCTTGCACAATCGCTGGTGAATTTCCGCGCGCCGTTGCTGCGCGGCCTCGTCGAAGCGGGGTGCGAGGTACACGCCGCGGCGGCCGCAATCGAAGAAGACACTGCGGTTTCCGACGAACTTCGCCGCATGGGGATCACCGCGCATTCGGTGCCGATCGCGCGCGCGGGGCTCAATCCCTTTGCCGACCTGAAGGCGCTGATCGCGCTGGTCCGGTTGATGCGCCGGACACGTCCGACGATGGTGCTTGGCTATACGATCAAGCCTGTCGTCTGGGGAACGCTCGCAGCGTGGATCGCCGGGGTGCCGCACCGTTATGCGATGATCACCGGCCTCGGCTATGCCTTTACCGGCGAAGCGACGCGCAAGCGCGGGCTTGTCCAGCGCATCGCGCGCGCGCTGTACCGTACCGCCCTGTCGCGCGTGCACCGGGTATTTTTCCAGAATCCCGACGACCTGGCCTTGTTCCGGGAACTGGGATTGATCGCGCCCGACACGCCCGTCACCATCGTCAATGGATCGGGGGTCGATCTGGCGCATTATCCCGCACGGCCGATTCCCGATGGACCGCTGCGGTTCCTGATGATTGCACGGCTGCTTGGCGATAAGGGCGTGCGCGAATATGCGGCGGCAGCGGCGGCGGTCCGGCGACAATATCCCGATGTGACCTTCCATCTTGTCGGCGGGCTCGACCCCAATCCCGACGCGATCGATGCGGCGGAGGTCGAAGGCTGGACCGAGCGGGACGATATCGTCTGGCACGGACCGCAGGCCGACGTCCGCCCTTTTCTGGCCGACGCACATATCTTCGTGCTGCCCAGCTATCGCGAAGGCACGCCGCGGACGGTGCTCGAAGCGATGGCGACGGGCCGCCCGATCATCACCACCGATGCGCCGGGCTGCCGCGAAACGGTGACCGACGGAGACAATGGTTTTCTAGTGCCGCCGCATTCCGCCGATGCATTGACACAGGCAATGGTGCGCTTTCTTGCGCAGCCAAGCCTGATCGCCGATATGGCAGCGCGATCACAGCAGATCGTGCGCGAGAAATATGCTGCGGACAAGGTGACCGCGACCATGCTCGACGCGATGGCTATACGGGGTAGCGAGCGGACATGAAAAGACTGATCGACATCCTTGGCGCGTCGATGGCGCTGATCCTCCTGTCGCCGGTAATGTTGGCAACCGCGTTTGCCATCCGCCTGCGCATGGCCCCCCCGGTCTTCTTTGCACAGTTGCGGCCGGGGCGGAACGGTGTGCCCTTCCGGATGCTGAAGTTCCGCACGATGCTGGATGCGCTGGACGGCGAGGGACGGCCGCTGCCTGACGGCGAGCGGTTGACCGCGCTGGGGCGCTTTCTGCGCTCGACGAGCCTCGATGAGCTTCCCGGCTTGTGGAGCGTGCTCAAGGGCGAAATGAGCCTCGTCGGCCCGCGCCCACTGCTGATGAGCTACCTTCCACTCTACAGCCCCGAACAGGCACGGCGGCATGAGGTTCGCCCCGGAATTACTGGCTGGGCGCAAGTGAACGGACGCAACGCGCTGTCGTGGGAAGACAAATTTGCGCTGGATGTCTGGTACGTCGACAATCGCTCGCTCGCGCTCGATATCCGGATCCTGCTGATGACGGTGCGCAAGGTGCTTGTCCGCGATGGCATCAGCGCAGAAGGCGAATCCACGATGACGTTATTCGAAGGCAGCAGGGGGTCGTTATGAACCGTCTGATCGGCATCTATGGCGCAAGCGGTTGCGGCCGCGGAATCATGCCGCTCGCGCGCGCGATGCCCGAAGCGGTCGGCGCCCAACTCGTCTTCATCGACGACACGCCCTTGGCGGACAGAGTGAACGGGCACGAGATATGGACCTTTAATCAGTTCGCGAAAACACAGGCCCGGGAAAAGCAGGTGATGCTGGCGATCGCGGCGCCGGATGTCCGCAGCCGGCTCGCGGATAAATGCGCGGCGGCCGGCCTGCCGATCGGGTCAGTCCGGTCGGCCGACGCGATCATCATGGACGATGTCGAAGTGGGACAGGGCGCGCTGATATCTCCCTATGTAACTTTTACGTCCAATATCCGTATCGGCCGCTGTTTCCACGCCAATCTCTATTCCTATGTCGAACATGATTGCCGCATAGGCGATTTTGTTACGTTCGCGCCCGGCGTGCGTTGCAACGGCAATGTCGCGATCGGGGATTTCGCCTATATCGGCGCTGGCGCAATGATCCGCCAGAATCTGACGGTTGGCGCTGGCGCCGTAGTTGGGATGGGCGCGGTGGTGACCAAGGATGTTGCGCCTGGCGCGATCGTGATCGGCAATCCTGCCCGGCCTCTTGAAAAGAAATAATATGCTCAACACTGTTTTTGCTCCCTGGCCCAGCTTTAGCGAAGAAGAGGTCCACGCCGTTGCGACGGTCTTGCGGTCGAACAAGGTCAACTACTGGACTGGCGAAGAATGCCGAGAATTCGAACGCGAGTTTGCGACTTGGGCAGAATCCAATCATGCCATCGCCGTCGCCAACGGCACGGTCGCTCTTGATCTCGCGCTCCAGGGCCTTAGTATCGGCAGCGCCAATGGCGGCAGCGCCGACGATGAGGTGATCGTCACGCCGCGCACCTTCATCGCATCGATCTCCTGCGTCGCCAATGCCGGTGCCAAGCCTGTTTTCGCCGATGTCGATCGCGACAGCGGCAATATCTCGGCTGAAACGATCGCGGCCGTCCTGACCCCGCGCACCAAGGCGATCATCACAGTTCATCTTGCGGGCTGGCCGTGCGATATGGATCCCATCATGAACCTCGCTACCGCCCATGGCGTTAAGGTGATCGAAGATTGCGCGCAGGCCCATGGCGCGCGCTACAAAGGGCGCAGCGTCGGGGCGATCGGGCATGTCAGCGCCTGGTCCTTCTGCCAGGACAAGATCATGACCACCGGCGGCGAAGGCGGCATGGTGACTTGCAACGACCGCGCTCTCTGGTCGCGCATGTGGTCGTTCAAGGATCATGGCAAAAGCTGGGAAGCGGTCTATGAACGCGCGCATCCGCCGGGCTTCCGCTGGCTGCATGAGAGCATCGGCACCAACTGGCGGATGCTGGAGATGCAGGCGGCGATCGGCCGCATCCAGCTTGGCCGCATGACGGAATGGACGCGTACGCGAAAGGCCAATGCGACGATTCTCCATGAGGCCCTGACACCCTTTGCTGAGAATGACGGGATAATCCGCCTCAATGGCCCGCTCAGCCAAGACGACGGCTGGACGACCGGATCGATCCACGCCTTTTACAAATATTATGCCTATGTCCGGCCCGAAAATCTGGCTCACGGCTGGTCGCGCGATCAGATCGTCAATGAACTCGGCAAGCGGGGTATCCCCTGCTTCCAGGGCTCCTGCTCCGAAGTCTATCTGGAAAAGGCGTTTGACGGCACCGGTTGGCGGCCCGAGGTGCCTTTGCCCGTCGCGCGCGAACTGGGCGAAACCAGCCTCATGTTCCTTGTCCACCCGACGCTCTCTGCCGACGACATGGCGCGCGTTTCGCAGGCCATAGGCGAAGTACTCAAGGAAGCAATGCGCACAGAGGAAGCCCTGTCCTAAATGCCCTCCCGCCTCGTTTTTGCGAACCGCTGGAGCCCTGCTCTTAGCCTGTTCCTGCTGCTACTGGGCGCCTTATGGGTGGCGGGTGGCGCTTCCCATGCCGATGTCACGGGGCAGGTGGTGACGCGCGGAGCGGCATGGTCGTTGCTCGTGCTGGCGATCCTGCTTGGCGCGCGGCCGGTCATCGCGGGGCCGGGGGCGGCTTTTTGGCTGCTGCTGGCGACGGTTCTGCTCGTCCTGCTGCAGCTTGTGCCCTTGCCTCCCGGCATCTGGACGGCGCTACCGGGCCGGGAAGCGCTGCTCGGCGCGTCACCCGGCGAGGCGACATGGCGGCCCTGGTCGATCGTCCCTTGGGCGACGACCAACGCCGCTTCCTCGCTGATCGTGCCGGTCGTCACATTCACTCTGGTCAGCGCCTTGCGAGACGAGGAAAAGGCATGGCTTCCAACGATCCTGCTCGGGGTCATTTTCCTGTCGATGCTGGTCGGATTGCTGCAATTTTCCGGTTTCCGCATCGATAATCCGTTCATCAATGACTCGGTGGGCGCCGTCAGCGGCACATTCGCCAACCGCAATCATTTCGCGCTGTTCCTGGGGCTGGGGTGCCTGATCACTCCGGTCTGGGCCTTTGCCGGAAAACAGGGGGCGGGATGGCGCGCGCCTGTCGCCCTGGCGCTGATAACGCTTTTTGCGCTCACCATCCTGGCGACCGGATCGCGCGCCGGCATCTTGACCGGCCTGCTGGCGCTGGCACTCGGCCTCGCACTATGCTGGCACGATGTCCGACATGCCTTGCGCTGGGCGCCGCGCTGGGTCTTCCCGGCGCTGATCGCGGCGATCATTGGCGTCGTCGCCCTATTCGTCCTGGTCAGTATCGCCGCCGACAGGGCGGAATCCGTCCGCCGCGCGTTTGAAATAGATGCCGGCCAGGATATGCGTGCACGCGGCCTACCGACGGTGCTGTCGATGATCGCCGCCTATTTCCCCGCCGGCGCGGGCTTTGGAGGTTTCAATCCGATCTTCCGCCTGAACGAGCCATTTTCATTGCTCAAACCGACCTATTTCAACCACGCCCATAATGATTTTCTGGAGGTCATGCTCGATGGCGGCCTACCTGCGGCGCTGCTCCTGCTCGTGGCGATCGGATGGTACGGGATAGCCAGCTTCCGCGCCTGGAAGAGGAGCGGACGGCAGTCTGTCCTGCCCAAATTGGGATCGGCCATATTGCTTCTTGTTTTCGTCGCCAGCGCTTTCGACTATCCGGCGCGCACGCCAATGATGATGGCGATGATCGTCGTCGCCGCTTCTTGTCTCTGTCAAAATAGGACGCCGCGCGTTAGGGCCGACTTTACCTGATTGAGATCGGCGTCTAAGGCAAAAGTCTCTTCAGTGGGAAGATGTGGGGCGCATGCGCAAAATTCTTGTTTCGATCATCATTGCGGCCAGTCTTGCCGGCTGCGCGGGAACGCCGCCCCCACAGTCTAGCGCGCAATTGACCGTTATCCCTGATAGCAAAGGCCTGCCTGCGCCCAGCCGGGGCGATCTGGCAGCGGCCGACCGGCCCGCCCTGATCGGTCCACTTGATACGATCAATGTCGATATCTTCAATGTGCCCGAACTCAGCCGTGAGATGCAGGTGGACGCGAGCGGACGGATATCGATGCCGCTGGTGGGCACTGTCGATGCGCGCAACAAGACCGCTGATGAGCTGGCACGCGCAATCGAAGCTTCGTTGCAGGGTCGTTATGTTCGTAACCCGCAAGTAACGGTCAATATTAAAAGCTCGGTCAGTCAGGTCGTGACGGTCGATGGCGAAGTCAAAGAGCCGGGCCTTTATCCGGTGACCAACCAGATGACGCTGATGCGCGTCATTGCCTCGGCCAAAGGCCTGTCGGAATTTGCCAAGCAGGAACAGGTCGTGATCCTGCGCACCGTCGACAATCAACGGATGGCGGGTCTTTATGACATCAGCGCGATCCGTCGCGGCGCCTATGCCGATCCACCAGTTTACGCCAATGATGTCGTCATCATCGGAGATTCCCCGCAGCGTCGTCTTTTCCGGGATGTCGTTTCTCTAGCCCCTCTTATCGCGGCACCACTTGTCGCTATTGTACGCTAAGGGCAGCCGCAATATGAATAGTATCGCCTTGGAACCCGGTGGCAGTGCTGCTCACAACGCCTTACTAGAGGCGCAATCGCAAAATAGTGCGCCTCCGATCTTGCGTCAGTTTTTCCGCATAGCGATGCGGTGGCGTTACGTAATCCTCGGTGCAATTGCGTTATGTTTCCTGATCGGATTGATCGCAACTTTGCTGATGACTCCGCAATATACCGCCTCCTCGACGATCGAGATTTCGCGTGAAGCGGATAAGGTCACAGATCTTCAGGGGGTCGAGCGCGAATCTGGCATTGCCGACCAAGAATTTTACCAGACGCAATATGGTTTGCTGAAATCGCGGGCGCTTTCCGAGCGCATAGCGAGTCAGCTTAAGCTAACGGAAACTCAAAGCTTCTTCGAAATGTTTGATTTCAAGAGCGACGATCCGGCTTTCGCGCTACCAAATGGTCGTTATCCTGCCTCGGGTCGCGCCACGCGACAGCGCATTGCCGGCGAAATTCTGCGCAAGCATTTGGATATCAGCCCTACGCGCATGTCGCGTCTGGTCGAGATCAAATTCACCAGTCCCGACCCCACCTTTTCGGCCAGGGTCTCCAACACATGGTCCGAGAATTTCATTCAGACCAATCTGGAGCGCAAGATACAGGCGACCTCCTACGGTCGCAATCTTTTGCAGAAGCAGCTGGCCCAGTTGAAGCAACGACTGGGTGAATCGCAGCGGCAATTGGTCAATTACGCCTCTTCGGCCCAGATCATCAATCTGCCCGCGCAATCAGGCAACGGCCAATCCAGTTCGGAACGCTCGATCGTCGTCGACGATCTGGCCGCGCTTAATGCATCGTTGGCCCAAGCGACGGCGAGCCGCATCGAAGCGCAGGCACGCTATCAGCAAAGCGGGCGCGCGGGTGCATCAGCGGAAGCATTGAGCAATTCGGCGATCAACGGCCTGCGGCAACGCCGCGCGGAACTCGCGGCCGATTACAAGCGGCTGATGACGCAGTTCGAGCCGGGCTACCCGGCCGCCGAGGCCGTGCAAGTACAGATCACCCAACTCGACCGCAGCATCGCCAGCGAAGAAGGCCGTGTGGCCTCCTCGCTTCTCGCCGACTACCGTCGAACGCAGGAGCAGGAGCAGGCGCTTCAAGCCAAGGTCGAGCAATTAAAGGGCGATTATCTCGACCTGCGGCGTCGCAGCATCCAATATAATATCTATCAGCAGGAAGTGGACACCAATCAGGCGCTCTATGATGGTCTGCTCCAGCGCTTCAAGGAGATCGGCGTTGCGGGCGGCGTCGGCGTCAACAACATCTCTATCGTCGACCCGGCGCAGGCGCCCACAGTGCCGTCAAGCCCCAAATTGCTGATCAATCTCGCCATCGCCATATTGGCGGGCTTGGGTATCGGCGCGGCGTTGGCCTTCGGCCTCGAGCAGATCGACGAAGGCATCACCGATCCGGCAGAGGCCACGCGCGAGCTTGGCCTGCCGCTGCTCGGCACAATCCCTAAGATCGAAGAAGCGCCCAAGGACATATTGCTCGATCGCAAGTCGGACCTGGTGGACGCCTATTTGACAGTGCAGACAAATCTCGCCTTCTCTACCGAGCATGGCGTCCCGCGCTCTTTCTCTGTCACCTCGACGCGGCTGAGCGAAGGCAAATCAACCACCTGCCTTGCGCTCGCGACGACGCTGTCGCGTGGGGGCAAGCGCGTCATTCTCATCGATGGCGACATGCGCAATCCCTCGATCCATCATTTAGGCGGTGTAAGGCATGATCGGGGCCTCAGCAACTACCTGACTGGGGAAGACAATATCGACGCGCTGACCTTCCCGATGGAGGATCTGGGCTTCACCGCGATGTCGGCGGGGCCGTTGCCGCCCAATGCCGCAGAATTACTGACCGGCAATCGCCTCTCGCAGCTTATCGCGCGGTTGCTTGAGACCTATGATCATGTCATCATCGACTCCCCGCCAGTCATGGGCCTCGCTGACGCGCCGCTTATCGCCGCCAAGGTCGAGGCCGTGGTCTATGCCGTTGAATCCCATGCTATTCGCACTGCCTTGGTGAAGGAGGGCCTCGCTCGTCTCATCATCGCCAATGTCCGGATCATTGGTAGTGTCCTTACCAAGTTCGATGCCAAGAAAGCCCATTATGGCTATGGCTATGGCTATGAATATGGCTACCGCTATGGCCGCAAGGTGGAGCCTGACGCCACCTGATGAAGGATAACGCCTCCCGGAAGCGGCGCTCTTCGCTTGAATGGAGCGTTCGCCTCGTGCTGGCCGGGGTCGTCGGCTGGATAGGCTATCTCTCGGTCATGCAGTCGGTGGCGCTGGTGCTGCCTGACAGCCGGATCGAGGAGGCTCATGCGCTGGCACCGAACAATGGCCGCATCGCCGGTCGCCTGTCGCAAACACTTTATCGCCCCGATGCGAGCGGGGCCGAGCGGACCCGCGCCGTGACCATCGCGCGCGAGGCCTTGCGGCACGATCCGACCGCTGTCGAAGCGGTCGCAACGCTCGCCGCTGATGCGCTCACGCGCGGCGATAAGGCCGAGGGCGAGCGTCTGCTCGCCTATTCGCAGACATTGTCGCGGCGCGACCTGCGGACGCAATTGATAGCGATCGAACTCGCTGTGGCGCGTGATGACATATCCGGCGCGCTGAACCATTATGACATCGCCTTGCGCTCCAAGAAAAATGCGTCCGACCTGCTTTTTCCTGTTCTGACCTCCGCGCTGACTAACCCGGCAATTCGCACAGGGCTGGTCAAAACTCTGGGTGGGCGGCCCAATTGGGGTAATGATTTTATCAGTCATGCCGCGCGTAGCGATGCGGACCCGGCGGCGAGCGCCGCCTTCTTCCGCAGCTTGCAGGCGATCCATGTGCCCGTGTCCGACGCTTCCAGTGTCTCGCTCATCAACCGGCTGCTGGTGATCGGGCTATCCGATGAGGCCTGGGCCTATTATGCCGTCGCCCGCCCCGGCAGCGACCGGCGCCAGTCGCGCGATCCCACCTTCAAAAGCGTAATCGAAGCACGCAGTGCGTTCGACTGGAATGCGGTTAACAGCATTGGCGTGTCGACGGCGATCCTGCCTAATGCGGCGAATGGCCTGTTCGACTTTACCGTGTCAATGGGCAACGGTGGCACCCTGCTGCAACAACTCCAGATGCTTCCCCCCGGCGACTATGTGCTGGAAGGCCGTAGTGTCGGGATCGAACAGCCCGTACGGTCCCACCCCTATTGGATATTGCGTTGTCACGCAGGCGGCGAGATCGGACGTGTGGAAGTGCCTAATTCGTCGCAGGCCGGCGGGCGGTTTCAGGGAAGCATCCATGTTTCCGCCGACTGCCCGGTGCAGATGCTAGCGCTAGTTGCGCGCTCACCCGATGAGATTAACGGCGTTTCGGGGCAGATCGATCGTATCGTGATCCGGCCTGCGCGCGCGCTAGCGCCGACAAGGACAGCGCCATGAGACTTCGCATACTCAGCCTCAGCACATCAGCCGCCTTGGTGCTCCTGGCCGCTTCCGCGCAGGCGCAAGAGGAGACCCGGTCCGGCCAGGTCGCAGAATCAGCGGTCGGACAGGTGGGGCAGCGTCAGACCGCCAGCAATAGCCAAGCCAATATCGAACCCATGGCCCGCCTAAACAATCGTATTCCGAACCGGGTGCAGAACCGTATCCGCAACCGAATCGACCGCTTCTATGATCCGACCGCCAATACGGCCTCGCCCTTCGAAGTTGCAGCAGAGCAGAGCACCCGTGGTCAGCCCCCTCGTTGAGGAGCCCGTGATAAATTGCGCTCAGGTTGCTACCCTTTCCACCGCCGCGCAGATGCGATCGACCACATCGCGCACCTGTTCCTCACGGTCGCCCTCAGCCATAACGCGGATCACCGGCTCGGTGCCGGAGGGGCGGATGACGAGGCGACCACAGCCATCCAGTTCCACCTCCGCTTGAGCGATGACGCGCTGAACGTCGGCATGATCCAGCGGCTTGCCGCCGGTAAAACGCACATTTTTGAGCAATTGAGGGACCGGATCAAACTGGTGCAGCACCTCGCTCGCTGGCTTACCCGTGCGTATGAGGGCGGCCAGAACCTGCAAGGCGGCAACCGTGCCGTCTCCGGTGGTGGCATAGTCTGACAATATCATATGTCCTGATTGTTCGCCGCCTACGTTAAAACCGCCCGTGCGCATCCGTTCAAGAACATAGCGATCGCCCACCTTGGTGCGTTCGAGCGCGATGCCCAGATCTCCCAGGAAGCGTTCAAGGCCAAGGTTCGACATTACCGTCGCCACCAACCCACCGCCACGCAGCGTTCCCGCTCGCGCCCAATTTGCCGCGATCAGTGCCATGATTTGATCGCCGTCGACGACCTGTCCTTTTTCATCCACAACAATCAGCCGGTCGGCGTCCCCATCGAGTGCGATGCCAATGTCCGCGCCGGCGGACACAACGGTTTCCTGCAACAACAGCGGCGCTGTCGAGCCACAGCCGTCATTGATATTGGTACCGTTCGGCCCTACCCCGATCGCAATCACTGTAGCCCCCAATTCCCAAAGGGCAGACGGTGCCACTTGATAAGCGGCGCCATTGGCACAGTCGACGACGATCTTGAGCCCGTCGAGCCGCAGGTCAGCTGGAAAACTCGCTTTTACCGCATGAATATAGCGGCCACGCGCATCTTCAATGCGGCGAGCACGGCCAATATCCTTCGAGGCGGCAAGCGGAATGTCCTGCCCCAGCAATGCCTCGATTTTGAGTTCATCCTCATCAGACAGCTTGTAGCCGTCGGGTCCAAATAGCTTGATACCGTTGTCGAAATAGGGATTGTGGCTGGCAGAAATCATAACGCCTAAGTCCGCGCGCATCGAATGGGCGAGCAAGGCAACGGCAGGCGTTGGAATGGGGCCAAACTGAACCACGTCCATGC
>NCHM01000089.1 GCA_002257205.1 Rhizobiales bacterium 24-66-13
ACAATCTGCTCGACCGCGCCTTCGAGGCCTCGGCCCCGAACCAGAAATGGGTGGCGGACTTCACCTACATCTGGACCGCGGAAGGCTGGCTCTACGTTGCCGCCGTCGTCGACCTGTTCTCCCGGCGTGTCGCCGGCTGGGCAATGAAGGCGGAAATGACGGCCCAGCTCGTCACCGATGCTCTCATCATGGCGATCCGCGCTTCAGCTATCGGGCGAGCACGTGGTTGCAACCCTCGAACGGGTCTGTGCCAAGGTGGGCTATCCGCGAACCATCCGGGTCGACCAGGGTTCGGAATTCGTCTCCCGTGACCTTGATCTGTGGGCTTATGCGAAGGGGGTGAAGCTGGACTTCTCCCGACCCGGCAAGACCACCGACAACGCCTTCATCAAGGCGTTCAACGGCCGCTTCCGCAGCGAGTGCCTGAACACGCACTGGTTCCTGACGCTTGCGGACGCGGCCGAAAAGATGGAGGCTTGGGTCAGATACTACAACGAGGATCGGCCACACGGGGCCATGGGCCATAAGCCTCCGATCTCGTTGCAGAACCCCGGCGGCGTAGCCAGCCAGCCGCCGTGACGCAGACCGGAAACTCCAGCTTCCGGCGGTCCAGAAAATGGTCTCGGATCACCAGCCTGCGGACTCTCTCCTGAACCGGAGGATAAATGGGGCTCAGGTCACGACGTGCCAATGACCAAGTTCACATGTTCCGTCAGGCAAACACGCCATCTAATGATGCGACGGGCGTAGGCGTCTGTGACAACCGGCAAATTGATCCCGTCTCAGCGGTCCTTCGGCGTTACCAGGCCTGAGATCGTTCTGCGGAGTTCGGATGCAAGTTGTCCGCCTTCGGCGAGGCGATCGGTAAGAGCTTGAAGCAGATTTTCGTCGGCGTCCGCGTGCTGGTCTGGCCGAGCGGGAAACGTGTGTCGTTTTCCAGGCGGCGCGTTGCCGGCCAAAGCGTCAGCGATCTTTTTGCTGACGCGGTTCGCGGCTCTTCGCGATGGGTCGGCTTGCACGTGTGCATAGATCGCCGTTGAGCGCGGGTTGGCGTGTCCGAGGATCGCGCCTGTCAACGCCATGGCTTCCCCACTCGAAATTGCGGCGGAGCCCACCGTATGACGAAGCGTATGCGGCGTGACGCCAGGCAGGTTCGCTTTCTTGATGGCCCTAGGCCAGATGACCTTCGTGCCCTGATAGTGGCCATCGCCGCGCTCTCCAGGGAAGACGAAGTCCGTATCCTCCACCTTATGGATGCTCCTGAGCAGAGCGATAGCAGCCGTGCCGATCGGGCGCCTGGACTTTCCTGTCTTGCTATCCGCGAGTAGGAGCAAGCCTTCATCGAGATCGACTTCGGACCAACGTAAGCCAGCGATTTCGTCGCGCCGGCAGCCCGTGAGCGCCCACAAACGGGCAATGTTAACGGCTTTCGAATTGACGCCCTCCGCCTCGAGTTCATCGAGCGCGGCACCAAGACGCGCTACCTCCTCAAAGGTCAAATACCGATCTTTCTGATTGTCGGTCTTACGGACGGCCGCATGGTCACAAGGGTTGCGCAGTACAATCTCCCTGCGCAAGGCGAAGCTGAAGACGGCTGACAGATCGCGGACGACCTTGCGGGCGGCGCCGGGCCCACCGCGCACGATGATCCGCCTACGGGGCCCAACTTTCTCGTCTCTTGCGGTCTTGCCGGCAGTGACGTCAGCCACGAACCGTTCGATGTCGCCTGGATTGAGTTCGGGAGCTTTTCTCTTGCCCAAAAGGGGGATGACATGATGACGAAGGCGCGCAAGCGTGTAGGCCTTGGTGCGCGGCTTCATCGGCTCCCCCTGACGCTTGCCGCGCTGAACGATGCATCCCTCGTTCTCGTAGAGATCGATGAGCACGTCCATGGTCATCTCTCGGCGTTTTGCCTTTAGTTCGGCGGCTGGGTCGGCTCCAACTGCGACGCTGCCGAGTTTGATCTTTGCCAATTTCCTTGCTTCGAAGACCGTGAGTGGCCCGAAGCGCCCGATGATCAGCCACTGCTGCGTGGCAGTGCGACCGCCGCCGCTCGTTCGATATTTGGCAACAAAGGTCTTCATACCAGTGGTGCCGACACGAACCCCGAACCCTGGCAGCTCGTTGTCCCAGATGACATAGCGCTGGCCGGCAGGCTTGGCACGGTCAACGACGTCTTTTGTTAGGAGAACACTATTTCGCTTGGCCATCGTTATCTCAGTCTCGCCATCTGTGGCTACCACGGGGCTACCACAGAGGTCGGATATGATGGCGAAATCGTAGCTCCGCTAGCGTAGGTTCGTCAAGCTAATACTATGAAAATAAGTAGTTTTTAGCGTTTTCGGATAACCTAGCGTAGAGTATAGGTAACCTTGCCAAGGTTGGGGTCGTGGGTTCGAATCCCATCGCCCGCTCCAAATTTTCCCAATAAAATCTGATAGTTAGCAAACGCCCTTCGGGGCGTTTTCTCTGATAGTTAGCAAACGCCCTTCGGGGCGTTTTCTGCTTAGATTCGCCCTCGAACGCGACATTCTGAGCAGAATCTATGCTCCCGGAAGAAAATTCCCGGATGCCATGGCGTGCGTTCGGCAGCTTTCTAAGCGGCGGCGCTGCACCGATGCGCTGCGCGTGGCGGCGCCCGGAACGGCCGCGATGCAAAGCCCGTCTGCAACTCTCGACGTAGCCGCAACTTTGAGTATCAATATCCAGAAGCTACTCAACACGCCGGAGCCCGAATGGCTGCGCCGTTTTCCACCTCGATCGAATTGCGCCATCTGCGCTATTTCGTGGCGGCCGCCGAGCACGGAAGCTTCCGCAAGGCGGGGGTGGCGCTTGAGGTCAAGGAATCGTCCATCAGCCGTAGCGTGCGCGATCTCGAAGACGAGATCGGCGTGTCGCTGTTCATCCGGCACTCAAGTGGGGTGAACCTCACTCTGGCGGGGCAAAGGTACCTTAGCCGGACACGGCAGGCGCTGGATCAGATTCGCGAAGCCGGCGAGGAGGCCGCAGCGTTCGGCCGGGCGGAAGAAGGGCACCTGAGGGTTGGACTGTTCTCGAAGCTGGCCTCAGGCTTCCTGGCCGACCTGTTTCAAAGGTACGACCAGCGCTATTCCGGTGTGCACATCGATTTCGTGGAGGCCCCTGCGGAGAGCCATGCGGCCGCGATCCGGCGGTTCGATCTCGATGCCGCTTACATCCTCGGCCGGCAAGGCTGGGGGGACTGCGATGCTATCCCTCTGTGGAGCGAACCTTTGTTCTTCGCCTTGCCGCGCCTGCACCGGCTGGCCCAGAGCGTGACACTCTCCTGGCGCGATCTCGTGGATGAGACCTTCCTGGTGCGTACCCAAGGTTCGGGCAACGAGGTGCGGGGTTTCCTTGAACGCAAATTCCGGGAACTCGACATCTCGCCGCGCATCAGCACGCAGCAAGTCGCGCGCTATAGCCTTCTGGGTCTCGTCGCCACGGGGCGTGGGATCGTCCCTGTGCTGGAATCCGAGGCGGTGATCAGCCTGCCGGAAGTGGTGTACCGGCCGCTCGCCGGCGAGGTAATCCCGTTCTCGGTGATCTATTCGCCGAAGAACGACAACCCGGCGGTGCGCACCTTGCTGAGCCTCACACGGAAGATGGCCCAGGAGCGGGCAGCGACGCGCTGATGCTCACAGCGCCGCCAGCCTCGCGCCGCGCCTTGGCGAACTCGCGATCGGTGGCGATGAAGCGCTCCAGCATCGGCACGATGAGCTTCACAGGATCCGGGGCAGGCTCGCCGGTTTCTCGCGCGAGCACCTCGGCATAGGCGACGAGATCGCGGTGCAGCGCGCCGGGTAGCGAGAGCGCCACCTTCACCGGCTTTTCGTTCGCGATGGGACCGAGCTTCAGCTTCGCCATGGTCAATACCTGTAGGGTTCGAGCACCAGGTCGCGGGTGACCATGACCCGCACCGGGAAGCCGGGCCGAATGGTCAGTGTAGGCGCGACCTGCAACTGCCGACGGATGATCTCCTGCCCGGCATCGTTGATGGTGTCCTGCGCCCCGCTCTGCAGCGCCTGGATCAGTTCGTCCTCATCATCCATGGCGAGCTCGGCGCTGACGGAGAGCAGCGTCGAGAGGCCGATCGCCTTGGCGAGATCCCACCAGTGCATGTCGACGCCGTCCTCGAGGCCGGCATAGCCCTGCGCATCGGTGCCGGGCTGGCGCTCAAGCACGATGGAGCGGCCATTGGGGAAGATCAGCCGGTTCCAGACCAGCAGGATGCGGCGCTGCCCGAAGCCGACGCCATTGTCGTATTGGCCCAGCAGCCGCGTGCCCTGCGGGATGATCAGGATGCGGCCGGTCGGGCTGTCATAAACGTTCTCGGTCACCTGCGCGGTGATCTGGCCGGGCAGGTCGGAGCGGATACCGGTGATCAGCGCGGCCGGGATGACGGCGCCGGCCTGCAGCACATAAGGCGATGCCGGCGCCATGACGCGATCGGACGCCACGACGCGTCGATCGACGGCGGCATTGAGGAAGGCAAGCTGGCGATCCTGGGTCGAGGGGACGCCACCCGGTCCCGCTGCGCCAAGGCCGCTGAAGCCGGAAGCACCCGTCACTGACGACGCCGTCGCGCGCGCCTGCGCAGCCTGGAAGAATACGCGGCTGGTCCGCGCGGCTTCCTGTTCGGCAAGACGCCGCTGCTGCTCGGGATCGGCCTGTGGCGCTGTCATTGTCGGCGGCACGACGGGCTGGCCGCGGTTCTGCGCCTCAAGGATCGGCCGGCCGAGATCGCCGGGAAGAGGCGGACCCAGGATGGGGCCAGTGTAATCCCTCGGCAGGCCGGCAAGGCCATCGGCGGTGGAGCGGTTCTGGGTGGAATAAAGTTCCTCGCCGCCGGTTCCTTTGTCTCGCCCCTGCAGCGCATAGATCAGCGCGCCACCAATGCCGAGGCTGACGACCAGCCCGGCGCCGGCGAGGACCTTGCGCGAGAGACGCGTGACGCGCGGCGGCTCGGGACGCAGCCGCATCGCCGCGGCGTGATCGGTGGTCGGAGCGCCGAGATCCGCCTCGAGGTCATGATTGTCGGGGCTGTTCATGATGCCGGCCTCCCGTCGGTGCGCTCGATCCGCACCTTCTGCGGACGCTCGCCGCCGCCGAGGCGAAGCTCGGCCGCACCGAACAGCCGGTCGACGATCAGGATGTTCTGGTAGATGCGGCTATTGGCGATCTGCGCTTCGCCATCCGCCCCGATGACGAAGAGCGGCGGCATCTCGCCCTGAATGACGCCGCGCGGGAACTCGACATAAACCTTACGCCCATCGTCATAGACGGCCATCGGCCGCCAGGGCGGCGTGTCGCCGGTGAGCGCGTAGCGATAATTGCGGGCCGCGAAGGCCGGGATGACCGGCGTCGGCGGAACACTGGGGCGCTGTGCTCCCGGAACCTGCGGATAGGCCCAGGCGGCGGCCGGCATATAGGGCTTCTCGCCGGCACGCAGCTCGATCATGTAGCTGCGCCGGTCGGTGGTGATGACGAGGTTGGTGGAGATGTCCGCCCGCGTCGGTTTCACCAGTACATGCACGCGCCGGTTTGCACCTTCGCCGCTCTCGGTGTCGCCGATGATCCAGCGCGCGGTGTCGCCCGCCGCGATGGGTCCGCTGCCGGTCAGGCTCTCGCCCGGCTCCAGCGCGATATTGGTGATCTGGCCAGGCGCGGCATAGACCTGATAGAGCGCACCCTCGCTCCAGGGATAAATCTGGATGGCGTTGTAATAGCCCTCGCGGCGCGGCTCGACCCGCGCTGCCGCGTTGGCGTTCTCGACGCGGGCAACCGGGGTTTTCGCATCCGTGCCGCCCTTGGCCGGCGTCCAGGCGGGAGGCGTATGGAGCGGGCGCGGCCGCTCATCCGTGATGACGGCGGGCACCGTCGGCAGCGCCGGAACGTCACTGTCATAGCTGATCTGCGGCGGCTTCGGTGCCGATGCGCAGCCGCCAAGCGCGCTTGCGGAGAGCAGGAGAGCCGCAAAGGCGGATCGGCGCAGAGCCTGAGATGCGGGTTTACAGAAAGACATGTTCACTGGCTCATCTCCCGCGACCAGCTGATGGCGTTGACATAGATGCCGAGCGGATTGGTGCGCAGGCGCTCGGCATCGCGCGGCTGCTGGATCACCAAAGTGAGGATGGCGCTCCAGCGCTCGGTGGCGGCGAGCTGGCCGTTCTCGTAGCGCCGCTCGACCCAGGCGAGGCGGAAGGAATCCGGCGAGGCCCGGATGACGCTGGAGACCTCGACGGCGATCTGCTGCTTGCCCACCCGGGTGAAGGGATCATTGGCGCGGGCGTAGTCGTTGAGCGCGGCGGCGCCACGATCGGTGGTGAACTCATAGGCTCGAAGCCAGTTCTGCCGCACGATGACGGGGTCGGCCGGCAGACTGCGCACCTGCTCGATGAAGCGAGCGAGATGCCAGGCGATCTGCGGATCGGTTGGGCGATAGTTTCCAGTTGCGGGCCCTACGGCCTGTGTCTGGCCGAGGCGATCGACCTCGACCACCCAGGGCACGACGGTGCCCCTCGTCGACTGCCAGATCAGCACAGTGGCAAAGCCGGCCGAGAGGAACAGGCTGCCAAAGGCCATCAGCCGCCAGTTCTTCGCCTGCACACGGGACAAGCCGATGCGCTCGTCCCAGACCTGCGCGGCCTTCTGATAGGGCGTGACGGGCTCGGGCGACGTTCCGTAATGGGTCGCGGGTCGCTTGAACAGGCTCATGAGCGGTCGCTCTCAGACAGGGAGACGGAAGAGCCGCCGGCATGGCTATCACCGGAGCGCACAGCATGGGCGGCGGCGGAGACGCCTTGGCGAAGCGATTGGCCGCGCTTCATGCGCTTGGCCCAGTCGGGCACGTCACCGGCCGAGGAGGCCGAGGCCGTGCCGTTGATGGCGTTCGTCAGCGGGGACACGGCTGCGGATCCTGCGGCTCGCGCCATGCCACCGAGACCGGAGGCGACAGCCGCCATGCCGGACTTGCCGGCGGAACCGAGGCTATAGGCCGTTGCGCCACCCCGCGCCGCGGCCGCCGTCGCGGAGAGCGCCGCCCCGCCGCCCCGGACGGCGAGGCTGGCGGCACCGCCAGCCGCCATCAGGGCACCACCGGCGGCAAGGCCGATGCCGATGGCCGCCCCGGCGCTCAGCTGCGGGCCTCCGGAAACCAGGCCGGCGGCAATGCCGGGGCCGAAGATGCCGAGACCCAGCAGGGAAAGAGCAGCCAGCACGATGGCCATGGCGTCGTCGATTGTGGGCGTCTGGCCACCGAAGCCCGCGGTGAACTGGCCGAACAAAGTCGACCCAATGCCGATGATGACCGCGAGCACCATGACCTTGATGCCGGAGGACACGACATTCCCCAGCACCCGTTCGGCCATGAAGGCGGTCTTGCCGAACAGGCCAAAGGGGATCAGCACGAAGCCGGCGAGCGTCGTCAGCTTGAACTCGATCAGGGTGATGAAGAGCTGGACGGCGAGGATGAAGAAGGAGAGCAGCACCAGCACCCACGCGAACAGCAGGCAGGCGATCTGGATGAAGTTCTCGAAAAAGGCGACCCAGCCCATCAAATCGGAGATGGACTCGAGCAGCGGCCGACCGGCATCCAGCCCGGTCTGCGCCACCTTGCCGGGACGCATCAGGTCGCTGACGGAAAATGCCGTGCCCGATCCCTTCAGCCCCAGCCCGGCAAAGCTCTCGAAGACGATGCGGGCGAGGTTGTTCCAGTTGCCGATGATGTAGGCGAAGACGCCGACGAACAGCGTCTTCTTGATGAGCCGGGCGATGATGTCGTCATCCGCGCCCCAGGACCAGAACAGCGCCGCCAGCGTCACGTCGATGACGATGAGCGTGGTGGCGATGAAGGCGACCTCGCCGCCGAGCAGCCCGAAGCCGCTGTCGATATAGGAGGTGAAGACCCCCAGGAAAGTGTCGATGACGCCGGTGCCGTTCATGGCTCAGCGACCTTCGTTGGGCACGGTGCGCCCGAGGAACCGGTCCCGCGTCTGCGCCCAGATCTTCAGGCACGCGGCGTCTTGGGCGGCAGTCTCTCCCAACTGCTGACACCGCCGCTGTTCATCGCGCAGCGGATCGCGCTCGGCCTCGACCGTCCGACTGGGTGAAGGCACCGGCGCCTTCTCTTCCCGGCTCATCTCCAGGACCGCCGCCGTGCCGACGATGGCCACAAAGATCACCGCGCCGATCCGGGCCAGCATGGCTCCATCCATGTTCGCCTCCCTCAGTTGCTGAACATGCGGGCAGTGCCGGCCTGATAGCCGGCGCCAGGAGTGAGGAAGCGCCGGCGCTGCTCACGGCCCTGCTCGGCGGCGGTCGCGCGTTCCGCCTCGGACAGCGCCTCGGCGCGGCCATTGGCGGACATCACCGCGATCAGGTCGGAAAGCTGCTGCGACTGCAAAGCGAGCAATTGGTTGCCGGCCTGCGTGGCCTGAAGCGCACCCGTGGCACCCTGGCTTTGGCCGACAAGCGTCGCCATCTCGGCGCGGTTGGCGTCGACATTGCCGACAACGCCGGCCTGCACCCGCAGCGCGTCCTGCAGGCCCCCGACGGTGGTCTGCCAGCGCGCGCGCGCACCGGCGACGAGATGGGCATCGGAGGCCGAGAGCGGGATGTTGCCGTAGCGCTGCTGGAAGGCCTGGTCGATCTGGCCAACATCGAAAGTGATGCTCTGCGCCTGTCCCAGAAGCTGCTGGGTACGCTGGACCGATTGCTGGATCTGCTGCAGTGAGGAGTGCGGCAGGCTGGCGAGATTGCGCGCCTGGTTGATCAGCATCTGCGCTTCGTTCTGCAGCGAGGTGATCTGGTTGTTGATCTGCTCCAGCGCGCGGGCGGCCGAGATCATGTTCTCCGCGTAGTTCCAGGGGTCATAGACCGTGAGTGCCTGCGCGGGCGGGGACAGCATGGGTGCGAGGGCGAGCGGCGCGGTCAGCAGCGCGACGGCGAACGCGGATAGGCGCGGACGGAACAGCGTCATGGCTGCGTCTCCAGATTGGTGCGGTTGGGAAGGAGGTCGGCGGCCCAGCCTAGGCCGCAATGACGCAGCCAGGCGTCCAGGAAGCCGTCGCGGCCATGGGCGGCGAAGATCTTGCCGATGGCCTGCTGGTCCGTCTTGGAGGACGCAGCGCACAGCGCCAGCGCCACGTCGGACAGGCCCAGCTCGAACAGCCGGTTGCCGCGCCGCGACTGGCAATAGTAGTCGCGCTTCGGGGTCGCCCGCGCGAGGATCTCGATCTGCCGATCGTTCAGGCCGAAGCGGCGATAGATGGCGGTGATCTGCGGCTCGATGGCCCGCTCATTGGGGAGCAGAAGGCGTGTCGGGCAGCTCTCGATGATGGCGGGTGCGATCGCCGAGCCGTCGATGTCGGAGAGCGACTGCGTGGCGAAAATGACGCTGGCGTTCTTCTTGCGCAGCGTCTTCAGCCATTCCCGCAGCTGGCCCGCGAAGGCCTCGTCGTCCAGCGCCAGCCAGCCTTCATCGATGATGATGAGGGTCGGCGATCCATCGAGCCGATCCTCGATCCGGTGGAACAGATAGGCGAGCACCGCAGGCGCGGCCTGCGTGCCAATCATCCCCTCGGTCTCGAACGCCTGGACGGTGGCCGAGCCCAGATGCTCGGTCTCGGCGTCGAGCAGCCGGCCCCAGGCCCCGCCAAGGCAATAGGGACGCAGTGCCTGCTTCAGGTCGTTGGACTGCAGGAGGATGCACAGCCCCGTAAGCGTGCGCTCCTCGCAGGGCGCAGAGGCGAGCGAGGTTAATGCCGTCCAGATATGCTCCTTCACCTGCGGCGTGATGGGAACACCTTCGCGGGTGAGGATGGCGTTCAGCCAATCGGCGGCCCAAGCGCGCTCCGCGGCTTCATCGATGCGCGCCAGCGGCTGGAGCGCGACAGTCTCCGCGCTCCCCTCGCTAAGCCCGCCACCGAGATCGTGCCAGTCCCCGCCCATGGCGAGCGCCGCAGCGCGGATCGAGCCACCGAAATCGAAGGCGAAGACCTGTGAGCCCGCATAGCGGCGGAACTGCAAGGCCATCAGCGCCAGCAGCACGGACTTGCCCGCGCCCGTAGGCCCGACGATGAGGGTGTGGCCGACATCGCCCACGTGGAGGCAGAAGCGGAACGGGGTCGAGCCCTCGGTCTTGCCGAACAGCAGCGGCGGCGCGTCGAAATGCACGTCGCGGCTCTCGCCGGCCCACACTGCTGACAGCGGGATCATATGGGCGAGATTGAGCGTCGAGATTGGTGGCTGGCGGACATTGGCATAGACGTGACCGGGCAAGCTGCCGAGCCATGCGTCGACGGCGTTGATGGTCTCGGTCATCGCCGTGAAGTCGCGGCCCTGGATGACCTTCTCGACCCGCCGCAGCTTCTCGTCGGCGATGCGCGGATCGGCATCCCACACCGTCACCGTCGCGGTGACATAGGCGATGCCGGCGTGATCCGCGCCGAGCTCCTGAAGCGCGAGGTCGGCATCTTCAGCCTTGTTTGCGGCATCGGAGTCCACGAGGACGGATTGCTCGTTGGTCATGACCTCCTTCAGGATCGCCGCGATGGATCTGCGCTTGGCGAACCACTGGCGCCGGATTTTGGTGAGCAGCCGGACCGCATCCGTCTTGTCGAGCATGATCGCTCGGGTCGACCAGCGATAGGGAAAGGCCAGCCGGTTCAGCTCATCGAGCAGGCCGGGCGTCGTCACCGTGGGAAAGCCGGTGATGGTCAGGACCCGCAGATGCTGGTCACCAAGGCGCGGCTCCAGCCCGCCCGTCAGTGGCTGATCGGCCAACAGCGCATCGAGATAGATCGGCGTCTCCGGCACGCGGACACGGTGCCGATGCGTCGAGACGCAGCTGTGCAGGTAGGTCAGCGTCTCGCCATCGTCGAGCCAGCGGCATTCCGGCATGAAGGCGTCGATCAGGTTGAGGAGCCGATCAGTGCGGTCAGCAAAGCCGCGCAGCGTCTCATGCGGATCAAGGCCCGCCTGGTCGCGGCCTTCATAGAGCCAGCCTTCCGTTCGCGCGGCATCCTCGGCGGGCGGCAGAAAGGTGAAGGTCAGGAAATAGCTCGACTCGAAATGGCTGCCCGCCTGTTCGAAGTCGGCCCGCCGCTCGGCATCAACCAGAGCGGAAGCAGCATCCGGGAAAGTGCTCGCCGGATAGGTCCCTGAAGTATGGCGCTGTGCCTCGACGAAGATCGCCCATCCCGAGCCGAGGCGACGGAAGGCATTGTTCAGCCGCCCGGCGACCGCGACCAGCTCGGCGGGCACAGCACTATCCAGGTCTGGCCCGCGAAAGCGCGCCGTGCGCTGGAATGAGCCGTCCTTGTTCAGCACGATGCCGGGCGCGACCAGCGCCGCCCAAGGCAGGAAATCGGCAAGGCGGCGGTTGCGGCTGCGATACTCAGTGAGGTTCATCATCGGCGCGCGCCTTGCTCAGACCGAGAGGTGCGCGGGGATGCGCAGATGACGGCGCACCACCTCGACGAAGAGCGGATCACGCTTCGCCGCCCACATCGCCGCGACATGGCCGATCATTCCGATGGCGAGGCCGACCAGCCACAGGCGCAGGCCAAGGCCCACGGCCCCGGCGAGCGTTCCATTGACGATGGCGATAGCGCGCGGCGCGCCGCCGAGCAGGATCGGCTCGGTCAGCGCCCGGTGGACCGGAACGCTGAAGCCGGGAACCTCAACCGTCTCGGCCATTAGACGAGCGCTCCGCCGCCGAAGGAGAAGAAGGACAGGAAGAAGCTCGAGGCGGCAAAGGCGATCGACAGGCCGAACACGATCTGGATCAGCCGACGGAAACCGCCCGACGTGTCGCCGAAGGCCAGCGCCAGCCCGGTCGAGATGATGACGATCACGGCGATGATTTTGGCGACGGGGCCTTCGATAGACTGCAGAATGGATTGCAGCGGCGCCTCCCATGGCATGGAGGAACCGGAGGCATGAGCGCTGGCCGTGGCCATCAGGCTGATGAAGGTGGCAGACACGGCCAGTCGGGCCGCGCTGCCGGCGCGATGGAGCGATCGGATCATGTGGGATCTCCGGTAAGGACAGGGGTGACGCGGTAGTCGCCATCGGGGCCGAGGCCCTCGACACGCGCGAGTTCGGTGAGCCGGCGCGCCGCGCCGCGCCCCGAGAGCACGGCCACGAGATTGATGGTCTCGGCGATCAGCGCCCGCGGGACGGTGACGACGGCTTCCTGGATGAGTTGCTCCATCCGGCGCAGCGCGCCGAGCGCGCTGCCGGCATGGATGGTGCCGATGCCGCCGGGATGGCCGGTGCCCCAGGCCTTCAAGAGGTCGAGCGCCTCTGCGCCGCGCACCTCGCCGATGGGGATGCGGTCGGGACGCAGCCGAAGCGCCGAGCGCACAAGGTCGGACAGCGAGGCGACGCCGTCTTTGGTGCGCAGGGCGACGAGGTTCGGCGCCGCGCATTGCAGCTCGCGCGTATCCTCGATGAGGACGACCCGATCTGAGGTCTTCGCGACTTCAGCGAGCAGCGCATTGGTGAGCGTGGTCTTGCCCGTCGAGGTGCCGCCGGCCACCAATATGTTGGCGCGAGAGGCAACACCCTGGCGCAAAGCGCCAGCGTGCCCGGCCGACATGATCCCGGCGCGGACATAGTCCTCAAGCGTGAACACCGCGACGGCGGGCTTGCGGATGGCGAAAGTCGGGGCTGCCACGACCGGCGGCAGCAGGCCCTCGAAACGTTCTCCCGTCTCGGGCAGCTCGGCCGAAACACGCGGGGCGCCAGCGTGCACCTCGGCGCCGACATGATGCGCGACGAGCCGAACAATGCGCTCGCCGTCAGCGGGCGAGAGCCGCCTACCCGTGTCGGACAGTCCCTCCGAGAGCCGGTCGATCCACAGCCGCCCGTCCGGGTTCAGCATCACCTCGACGACGGTCGGGTCTTCCAGATGCCGGGCGATCGCCGGACCCAGCGCCGTGCGCAGCATCCGTGCGCCGCGGGCAAAGCCCTGATGATGATCTGCTGCCGCCATCCCTACCCCGACAATGCCGGGGTCATGACGATCTCATCCCGGGTGGGGATGATTAAAAGAGCCCGATATTGGGCCGGTTCAACAGGA
>NCHM01000729.1 GCA_002257205.1 Rhizobiales bacterium 24-66-13
GGCGGCGGAGGGCCTGGAGGACAGTTCCGGCATCGCCTCACGCACGCTTGCATCCTGGGAGCTGGCTTGGGCCAAAGAGCGCGACCGGCTCAATCGGGGCGATGTGCTCGTCATCGACGAGGCTGGGATGGTGTCCTCGCAGCAGATGGCGCGGGTGCTGAAGGTCGCTGAGGACGCCGAGGCAAAGGTCGTCCTGGTGGGTGATGCGATGCAGCTCCAGCCCATCCAGGCGGGCGCAGCCTTCCGCGCTATCGCGGAACGCATCGGCTTCGCGGAACTCGCTGGTGTGCGTCGGCAGCGGGAGGAATGGGCCCGAGAAGCGTCCCGGCTGTTTGCGCGCGGCGAGGTCGAAACGGCGCTCGATGCCTATGCACAGCATGGCCATATCGTCGAGACGCAGACCCGGGATGACGCCATCGGTCGGATCGTCACCGATTGGACCGAGGCCCGGCGTGCGCTCGCAGGCAGGACGTCGGCTGAGGGCGAGCGGCGACCGCTGCGCGGAGACGCGGTGCTCGTGCTCGCCCACACCAATGACGATGTGAAGCGCCTGAACGATGCCTTGCGGAAGGTGCTGATCGACGACGGGACGCTGACGCAGAGCCGCACGTTCGCGACCGAACGCGGGACGCGGGAATTCGCCGCCGGCGACCGCATCATCTTCCTCGAGAATGCGCGGTTCGTGGAGCCACGGGCGAAGCAGCTCGGACCACAGCACGTCAAGAACGGCATGCTCGGCTCGGTGACGTCCACCACCGACAGGAGGGGTCGGACCCTCCTCACGGTTCGTCTCGACAATGGGCGCGAGGTCGTCTTCGGTGAGGACACCTATCGCAATGTCGACCACGGCTATGCGGCCACCATCCACAAGGCGCAGGGCGCGACGGTCGACCGGACCTTCGTGCTCGCCACCAGCATGATGGACCAGCATCTGATCTATGTGGCGATGAGCCGGCACCGTGATCGGGCCGACCTCTATGCGACGCACGAGGATTTCGAGCTCCGCGCCGAATGGGCGCGCAAGCCACGGGTCGATCACGCCGCCGGCGTCAGGGGTGAACTCGTCGAGACGGGTCAGGCGAAATTCCGTGAGGGCGCCGATGTCGCTCCGAGCCCCTACGCCGATGTCCGGACCGAAGAAGGATCGACGCAACGTCTGTGGGGCGTCAGCCTGCCCGCCGCGCTCGATAAGGGCGGCGTGAGCGTGGGAGACACCGTCACCTTGCGCAAGGACGGTGTC
>NCHM01000090.1 GCA_002257205.1 Rhizobiales bacterium 24-66-13
GCTGGAGGGCGCGTGCCAGATCGCGGTGGAGGAAGGCGAGTTCGCCAAGGCCGAAGTGGTCCTGCTGGACGGCGGAGCGCCGGACGGCGGGCCGCGGGTCCGCCGCGTCGCCGCCTGCGCCGAGGGCGAGCGGACGGCGCCCCCCGGCACGAGCGATGCACCAGGCCTCGCGCCGATCGATACCGCCCAGTTGGTCACCGAGGCGATCGCCGCCGCCGCGCCCGCCATCGACAATGATGCGCTGGGGGGCAAGGCCTCCTGCGTCGCCCTCCCTTTGGCGGAAGGCCCGCGGCTGATTGCGGTGCTGGTGCTCCGGGCGCGGGTCTGCGGCTTCTTCACCGCCGAGGAAATGCTCCTGCTCAAGCAATTGGTGGCGGACATCTCCTTCGCGCTGACCCATCTTTCGACCCAGAATCGGCTGACGCAGCTGAACCAATATGACGGCCTCACGGGGCTGCCCAACCGCGCCCTGTTCCTCGAACGCCTGCGCCAAGCGATGCACAATGCCCAGGAGGAAGGAGAACAGCTACTGGTCGTGGTGGGCAAACTGCGCAATTTCGTCTCGATCAACACCACGCTGGGCCGCGCCGCCGGCGACGATGTGCTGCGCCAGGTGGCGCACCGGCTGAAGGCGGCCTCGCGCTTTCCGGATCGGGTGGCGCGCGTCTCCGGCAATCTGTTCGCAAGCTTCCTGCCGAACAAGACGAGCGCGAGCGAGCCGACCTTGCGCATGGACCATTCGCTGGACGAAGCCTTCTCCAAGCCGTTCCAGGTGGGCACGCACGAGGTCACCCTGACCATCCAGACCGGCGTCGCCATCTATCCCGACGATGCGGACGACGCCGACACTTTGCTGGTCAATGCGGAGACCGCCTTGCGCCGCGCGCGCAATTCGGGCGCCCGCATCTCCTTCTTCGAGCCGCGCATGCACGAGGAGATGGCCCGGCGCATGCAGGTGGAAATGCGCCTCGCCCAGGCCATTTCAGGCGACGAGTTCCAGCTCCATTATCAACCGAAGCTGGAAATCTCCACCGGCAACATCATCGGCCTGGAAGCCCTGCTGCGCTGGAAGGACAGCGAAAACACCATGGTTCAGCCGAGCCAGTTCGTGCCTCTGCTGGAAGAAAGCGGCATGATCGTGGATGTCGGCCTGTGGGTGATCCGCCGCGCCATGGAGGATCAATCCTCGTGGCTCGCGGCGGGGCTGCCCTATCTTCCGGTGGCGGTGAATGTGTCGTCGGTGCAGATGCGCGAGCCGAACTTCGTCGAGGAGGTGCTCGCCATCCTCGACAAGATGGCGCCCCCGCCCGCATCCGGCTGGCCCGCGCCCTGGCTCGAAATCGAGCTGACGGAAAGCGCGGCCATGGAGGACATCGAACGCACGGTGGCGCAGCTTCAGCAATTGCGGGCGCGCGAGGTTCAGGTGGCCATCGACGATTTCGGCACCGGCCATTCCTCTCTGGGATATCTGGCGCAGCTCCCGGTCTCCGCGCTCAAGATTGATCGCTCCTTCATCTCCGGCATGACGCCCCGGCGCGACACGATGATGATCGTGGACGCCATCATCTCGCTCGCCCATTCGCTCGGGCTGAAGGTGATCGCCGAAGGGGTGGAGACCCGCCAGCAGATGGACCTGCTGAGCAAATTGCGCTGCGACGAGATCCAGGGGTATCTGCTCAGCCCGCCGCTGGATGCGAGGAGCCTTGCGAGCTTCCTCACCGACTATCGGCGCTAAAGCCGGATCCGCCCCAGGTTGACTGAACCTGATCGATTGCCGCTCCAGCTGTTTGATCCCGGCCCTTGATGGGGTGGATCGAGCTTGAATCTCTCGGGCTCGATCCTCCACTGTTTGCAGATGAATTCGTAGGGGGGAGCTCCTTCAGGGCCTTGCGGCCGGTTGATCCTCTATGGACAGGCAGCTGAGCGTGGGGCCGCATTCGCGCGGCCCTGCGGCGCGTATTGCCGTCGCGGCGTCAATATTGGTGCCTGCCGGCGCTGCGGTGCGCCGGCGCACATTCTGGTCAGGGCGCCCCTGAGGCCTTCTCGAGGCCCCGCTTCAAGGGGACGGCGCGCCCGCAGCGCGGCGCCGTCAGGCCCTGAACGACTTCGCCAGCGCTTCCGATCCGCGAGCGAGAATGCCTGCGTCGGAGCCGACGGCCGTGAACACGCACCCGGCCTTGATGTAGCGCCGCGCCAGATTCTGATCGCTGGTGAGAATGCCGGCCCGGTTTCCCGCGGCGCCGATGCGCCCGATGAGGTCCTCGATCATGGTGACCACGGCTTCGTTGTTCTGGTCGCCCAGATAGCCGGTGGCGGCGGAGAGATCGCCGGGCCCGACGAACAGCCCGTCCACACCCGGCACGGCGGCGATGGCTTCGAGATTGCGCATGCCCTCTTCCGATTCGATCTGCACCAGCACGCAGATTTCCTCTTGGGCGCGCCCGTAATAATCCTTCACCCGGCCGAAGCGCGAGGCGCGCGAGGCGGCCGCGAAGCCGCGCACGCCGTGGGGGGGATAGCGTGTATAGGCCACGACCGCCGCCGCCTGCTCGGCGGTGTCGATCATCGGAATGAGGAAGGTCTGAACGCCGGCGTCGAGATAGCGCTTGATCAGCGTTTGGTCGCTCACCGGCGGGCGCACGATGGGGTGGGCGGAATTCTCCATGCAGGCCTGGAGCTGGGAGAACACCATGGGGAGCTCGTTCGGCGAATGCTCGGTGTCGAGCAAAAGCCAGTCGAACCCCGATCCGGCGATGATCTCGACCGTGATGTGGCTCGCAAGGCTGCTCCAGAGACCGATCTGTTGCTGGCCGGCATAGATGCCGCGCTTGAACGTATTGATGGGCAATTCCACGGTTTTATCCTCGGGTCAGAAGATGTCGGGCTCGCCGGCGGGACTGCCGAACGAGGTTTCCAGGAAATCAAAGTCGCAGCCCACGTGGGCCTGGCCGATGTGGCGGGAGAACATCCAGCCATAGCCGCGCTCGAAACGCGGTGGCGGGGGCACGAAGCTGGCCCGGCGGCGCGCCAGTTCCTCCGGGGGCACCAGCATGTCGATGGACCGCGCCGCGACGTCGACGCGGACCTCATCGCCCGTGCGCAGCAAGGCGAGCGGTCCGCCGACAAAGCTCTCGGGCGAGACATGCAGGATGCAGGCGCCGTAGCTGGTGCCGCTCATGCGCGCATCCGAGATGCGGATCATGTCGCGCACCCCTTGCCGCACGAGTTTCTTCGGGATCGGCAGCATGCCCCATTCCGGCATTCCGGGGCCGCCCTGCGGGCCGGCATTGCGCAGCACCAGAACATGGTCCGCCGTGACGTCGAGCGCCTCGTCGTCGATCGCCGCCTTCATGGTGGGGTAATCGTCGAACACCAAGGCGGGGCCGGTGTGCTTCAGCAGATGCGGCGCACAGGCGCTCGGCTTGATGACGCAGCCTTCGGGCGCAAGATTGCCCCGAAGCACCGCCAGCGCCCCTTCGCGATAGATGGGATTGTCCAGCGTGCGGATGACGTCGTCGTCATAGACCTCGGCGTCCGCGATGTTTTCGCCGACGCTCATTCCCGTCACCGTGAGCGCATCAAGATGCAGCAGGTCGCCGAGCCGCTTCATCAGCGCCCGCAGGCCCCCCGCCAGATAGAAGTCCTCCATCAGATAGGTGCTGCCGCTCGGCCGCACATTGGCGATGACGGCGACGTGGCGGCTGGCGCGGTCGAAATCCTCAAGCCCGATGTCGCATCCCGCCCGGCGCGCCTGGGCGATGAGGTGGATGATGGCATTCGTGGAACATCCCATGGCCATGGCCACGGTGATCGCATTCTCGAACGCCGCCCGCGTCTGGATGCGCGCGGGCGTCAGATCCTCCCACACCATGTCGACGATGCGCCGCCCGGTCTGCGTGCTCATGCGCATGTGGTTGGCGTCCGCCGCCGGGATCGAGGAGGCGCCAGGCAAGGTCATGCCGATGGCTTCCGCGATGGCGGTCATGGTGCTGGCGGTGCCCATGGTCATGCAATGGCCGTAGCTGCGGGCGATGCCGCCCTCGATCTCCTGCCATTGCGCCGCGTCGATATTCCCTGCGCGCCGCTCGTCCCAGAACTTCCAGGCGTCCGAGCCGGAGCCGAGCACCTTGCCCTTCCAATTGCCCGGCAGCATCGGGCCGGCGGGAAGATAGATGGCGGGAACGCCTGCGCTGGTGGCGCCCATCAGCAGGGCGGGCGTGCTCTTGTCGCAGCCGCCGAGCAGCACCACCCCGTCCACCGGATGCGAGCGGATCACCTCCTCCGTCTCCATCGCCAGCATGTTGCGATAGAGCATGGAGGAGGGCTTGAGGAAGGTTTCCGAGACCGAATGGACCGGCAGTTCCAGCGGAAAGCCGCCGGCCTGCAACACCCCGCGCTTCACGTCTTCGACCCGGTGCTTGAAATGGGCGTGGCAGGGGTTGAAGTCCGACCAGGTGTTGAGAAGGGCGATCACCGGCTTTCCGACCCAGTCCTGCGGGTCATATCCCATCTGCATCGCGCGGGAGCGATGGCCGAAGCCGCGCAGATCGTCGGGCGCCAGCCAGCGGGCGCTGCGGAGGGTTTCACGGGACTTGCGCTGAGGCGTCATGGGGCCAGCCTTGTGTGAACGGGCGTTGGCGCGATTTGCCGGCGCGCGCGGGGTGCGCCGGGAACGGAGCGCCGGGGCGGATATGCCTCCGCCCGGCGGGCCTAATGGCCGCGTGGTGTGTATCCCGCGGCGCGGCTCATCCCCGGTTGAGGGCTTTCTCGCGCAGCGCCGAAATCGTCGTGCCCGGAGAGATCGCCTCGGTATCGAGCTTCACGTGGATGACCGCGGCGTTGCGCGAGGCAAAGGCGGCCTCCATGACCGGGATCGCGTCCCGGTCGTCGGCGATGGTGAAGCCATCGGCGCCGAACGCGCGGGCATAAGCGGCGAAATCGGGATTTCTCAGGTCGGTGCCGAACACCCGGCCGGGGAATTCGCGCTCCTGGTGCATGCGGATGGTGCCGTAGGTGCCGTTGTCGATCACGAACACCTTCGGTGCGAGGCCGTATTGCATGGCGGTCGCCAGTTCCTGCCCGGTCATCAGGAAATCGCCGTCGCCCGCGAAGCACAAAGCGGTGCGGCCGGGATTGAGCTTCGCCGCCGCGATCGCGGCCGGAAAGCCATAGCCCATGGTTCCGGAAATCGGGGCGAGCTGGGTGCCGAAGGCGGGGTGCCGGTAGAAGCGATGCAGCCAGATGGAGAAATTCCCAGCGCCGCTGCACATCACCGTGTCGGCGGGAAGGTTCTGCCGCAGCCAGTGCATGATCGTGCTCATCTGCACCGGCCCGGGCACTTGAGGCAGCGGCTCGGACCAGACGAGATAATCCGCATGCACCGCCTCCCGCCAGGCTCGCCGGCGGGTGTCGGCCGGCGGCTCCAGATCGTCCAGCGCCGCCGCGAAGGCCATTGGGGTGGCGTTGATCGCAAGGGTGGGCTGGAACACGCGGCCCAGTTCCTCGACGCCGGCATGGACATGCACGAAGGGGACGCCAGGGTTGGGAATGGGGATCAGGCTATAGCCCTGGGTCGGCATTTCGGAGAGGCGGGCGCCGAAGGCGAGGAGCAGATCGGCATCCTTGACGCGCTGCACGAGCGTGGGATTGGCGCCCGGCCCAAGGTCCCCGGCATAGGCCGCATGATGGTTTGGAAACAGCATCTGCCGGCGGAAGCTGGCGGCGACGGGAATATCGAAGCGTTCGGCGAAACGCACCAGCGCGGCCACCGCCTCCTCGTTCCAGCGCGAGCCGCCGACGATCGCGAACGGCCGCTCCGCCGCCGCGATGAGCGCGCCAAGCTGTGCCATGTCGCTTCGCCCCGGCGCGATCTCCAAGGGCGCGAAGGCGGGAACGTCCTCGACCATCACCTGGTCGTCGAGCATGTCGTCGGGCAGCGTCAGCACCACCGGACCCGGACGCCCCTGCGTTGCCACCCGCACCGCGCGGGCGACGAATTCCGGGATGCGGGCGGCATCGTCGATTTCAATCACCAGCTTGGCCATGGTGCCGAACACGGCGCGCGGGTCGATCTCCTGGAACGCCTCGCGATGGCGGAAGCCTCGCGAGATCTGTCCCGAGATCAGGATCATCGGCGTCGAATCCTGCTGCGCCACATGGACGCCCGCACTGGCATTGGTCATGCCCGGGCCGCGCGTGACGAAGCACAGGCCGGGCAGGCCCGTGAGCTTGCCCGCCGCCTCGGCCATGAAGGCGGCCCCGCTTTCCTGGCGGCAGACCACGAAATCGATGCCAGAATCCGCCAGCGCGTCGAGCACGGGCAGATAGCTTTCCCCCGGCACGCCAAAGGCGTGGCGCAGCCCGTGACCTTCGAGCGCATCGACGAGAATTTGAGATGCCGCACGCGCGCGGCTGGAAGGCTTGTGCATGATATGCCTCTGCACTCCGAATGGGCCCGCCCTGGACGGGTGGTGTTAATAAAGATGCCGGCCAGAATCCGTTTGCATGAGTTCTCCCGTCATGGTGGTCGCGTCTGCGACGAGAAAGACGACCTGACGCGCCACATCGGAAGGCCACACGCCCCGCTTCAGGGGAAAACCTGTCTCGGCTTCGTGCAACTTGCTCTGGTACTGGTCTTCGGACATGAGCTTTTTGGTCCAATTGCCAAACAGCCCGCCCGGGCAGATGGCATTGACGCGCACCTGCGGCGCCAGCACGCGGGCCAGGGAGAGCGTCAAGGTGTTCAACGCGCCCTTGGACGCGGCATAGGCGATCGAGCTTCCGTTTCCGGTGATGCCCGCCACGGAGGAGATGTTGACGATCGCGGCATTGCCCGTGGCCCGCAGGTGCGGGGCGGCCGCGCGCGCCATCTGGAACGGACCGATGAGATTCACGTCATAGAGGCGGTGGAACTCCGCGGCGTCGAGATCCTCCAACGCGCCGAGCGCGATGGGGCGTGTGACGGCGGCATTGTTGATGAGAATATCGAGGCGCCCCCAGCGCGCGTGCACGGCATCCGCGAGCAGGCGGCAATCGGCGTCGCGCGCGACATCCGCCTCGAAAGCAAAGGCTTCGACCCCATGCGCGGCGCATGCCGCGACCACCGCATCGGCCCCCGCGCGATTGCTGGCATAGTTCACGGCCACATTGCAGCCGCGCGCCGCAAGCGCCTTGGCGGTCTCGCCGCCGACCCCATCCGGTGAGCTTGCGCCGGTTACGATGGCTGTCTTGCCCTGAAGGTTCATCTCTCACCTGCCACGTGTCACCTGCCGATAAATCGAGCGGGGCGCTTCTCGAAAAAGGCGGTGATGCCTTCGAGATAATCCTGGGTGCCCTCAAGCGGGCGTCGCAATGCGTCGTTCAGCGCGTTGGCCTGCTCGAACGGGAGGTCGGCGCCGAAATTCATCATCTGCTTGATGCCGGCGAGCCCGAGCGGGCTCGATTTCTTGATCGCATCGGCGATTTCATGCGCCTTGGCGAGCAGCCGGTCGGGCGGAACCACATGCTCGACGATGCCGAGGGAGAGGGCTTCATCCGCCTTCACCCGCCGGGCGGTGAAGAAAATTTCCTTGGCGCGGCCCCGGCCGATGAGACGCGGCAGCACCACCGCCGCGCCGGCGCCGGGATAGGCGCCGAGGGTCATTTCGGGAAAGGAGAACACGGCATCCTCCGCCGCGATGCGCAGATCGCAGTAAAGCGCCAGCTCGAAGCCGCCGCCGAGGCAATAGCCGTGGACCGCGGCGATCACCGGCTGCGGCATCCGCCAGATGGCCTCGTTCACTTCCCAGCCGCGCGTGCGCTGCTCCCATTTCTCGTCGGCATCGAGGGTGCGCCGCTCCTTGAGGTCCGCCCCGGCGCAGAAGGCGCGCGGACCGGCGCCGGCGATGATGACGACCCGCACCTCCGGCCGCTGCGCGAGCTCGCCGATCGCCGCGCGCAGCTCGCGCGACAATTCGCTCGAAAGCGCATTCATAGCTTCCGGCCGGTTGAGTGTGAGGGTGACGACGCCGTCGGTCTCGTCCTGAAGCAGAATGCTCATGCCGCGCTCCCGATCATCCGACATAGGTGCGAATATTGGTGGCGACCGCGACAATCTCGCCACGCTGATTCGTGCAGGTCACGTCGGCGAAGACGCGCTTTTTCTCCATGTCGTAGCGCGCGATCTTGTATTCGGTGCGGATGGTATCGCCGAAGAACACGGGATTGATGAAGCGCACCC
This sequence comes from Rhizobiales bacterium 24-66-13, assembly GCA_002257205.1. Classification (GTDB taxonomy): domain Bacteria; phylum Pseudomonadota; class Alphaproteobacteria; order Rhizobiales; family Xanthobacteraceae; genus NCEH01. The sequence continues at coordinate 8,219 of NCHM01000090.1, forward strand.
GGTCATAGCCGAGAGAAACGGTGCGCCCCAGATAGAGGTTGGCGGAACTCGCCGACATGAAGCCGAGCAGCAGGGTGCCGTGGGCGACGCGCCTGCCGTATTTGCCGCCGCTCATATATTCCTCGTCGATATGGTTCGGCGAGAAGTCGCCGGAGATGCCGGCATAGAGATAAACATCCGATTCCGAGACGGTCTTGGTGAAAACGGACGACGTGCCAAGCGGCACCTCCTTGAACGCGGTATCCTCCATGGTCCACCCTTGTGCTGGGAGGCCGGTGGGCCCCGCTGCTCTGTCTTGCCACATTGGTATGACAAGTGGACTTTTCCCGCAAGCTGTTCCATGATGGATCCATGACCGAAAGCGCACAGACCGCCATCCCCATGTCGACCGAAACCTTGACCCTCCTCGCGCCGAAGCCGGTGAAGCTCAGCGACCAGATCTATGACCGGATCTTCGAACTGATCGTCAGTGGGGAATTCCCCGAGAAGAGCAAGCTGCCGACCGAGGTGGAATTGTCCGACCGGCTGAATGTGTCGCGGACGATCGTGCGCGAGGCCTTGGCGCGGCTGCGCGACGACGGGATCGTGGTCTCCCGGCAAGGGGCGGGCACCTTCGTCCAGCGCCAGCCGAGCAAGGCGATCCTGGGGTTCGCCCCGGTGGGCAGCATCGCCGACGTGCAGCGATGCTTCGAGTTTCGCGTCGCGCTTGAGGGGGAGGCGGCCCATGTCGCCGCCACCCGCCGCGATGCCGACAGGATCGCCGAAATTGCGCGGGCGCTCGAGGTGCTTGAGGAAATCGTGAAGACCGGCAGCCTTGGGGCTGCGGCGGATTACGACTTTCATCTCGCGGTGGCGCGGGCCACCGGCAACCAATTCTTTGCCTCCGCGATGGAATTGCTGCGGCCGCACATTGATTTCGGCATGAATCTGGCGCGCAGCCTGTCGCTTCAGAAGCCGAAATCGCGCGTTCGCCAAGTCCAGGACGAGCATAAGCTGGTCTATGAGGCGATCGTGAAGGGGGATGCCCCTGGCGCGCGGGACGCCATGCGCGCCCATATCGAAAACGCCCGTCGGCGCATGTTCGAGGGCATTTCCGCTTAAGATATCGCCCATCCCACGCCTGGGGAAACGACTTAATTTATTGAATTAACTGTATTTTCTGAAGTCCATCCGGTTCGCTTCGCTCAAGGGTGGTCTTGGACCTGTTCGGCAAGCGCCAATGCGCCGAATGGCCCCAAGTCTTTGTCCTGTCAGGATTTCGCATGCCGAGCGGGGATGCATTTTCCCGGAAATTGCGCCCGGAGTGTCGAAAAGGTGTTGAAGTTGTCTAATCATTAGACAACTATGTCCGAAGAGATGCGCACAAGCGCACAACATCGGGGAGGAGAGAAGATGAAGCTCACAGCCGGGTTTCGTCGCAATGGCCTGACGCGTCGCCAGTTGCTCGTTACGGGCGCAGGCGGCGTTCTATGGTCCGCGATGCCGCATCTGGTGTCTCGTGCGCATGCCGAGGCCAGCCAGCCCCCAAGCGTGGAGGCGGCCAAGGCCGAGGGGCCGGTGGTGGTCTGGCACGCGGACCAGGAAGCCGACGTCGTCGAATTCCTGCGGATCTTCAAGGAAAAGACCGGCGTCGATGCAGTGCAGCAGCGCCTGCTGCCGGGCGCCGCTCTGCCCAAGCTGGAAGCGGAATTCCGCGCCGGTCAGACCACCGGAGATGTCTATATCACCTCCGATTCCGGCATCATGGAGAATTTGCGGCTCCAGAATCGCCTGTTGCGCTATATCCCTAAGGATATCGACGCCTATGCGCCCGAATATCGCAGCGCGGAGCCCGGCTATTGGACGACCTATTACGTCAATGTCGGGCCGATGATGTATGATCCGCGCTATGTGAAAAAGGAAATCGCGCCGAAGACATGGACGGACCTGCTCGATCCGCAATGGAAGGGGCAGATCGGCTTCCAGAATTCCGCCGCGGGAACCTCCTATGGCTTCTGGTTCGCCATGAAGGATGTGCTGCCCAAGGACTTCTGGGACAATCTCGGCAAGAACAACCCGCGCGCCTATGCCTCGTCCACCCAGATCTCCCAGGACATCGAGCGGGGTGATCTCAAGATCGGCGGCCGCGTCAGCATCTTCCAATATGTGAAATCTGTGCGGAAAAAGCAGTCGGTCGAGGCCGTCTTCCCCGAAATCGGCGTTCCCGCCGTGAACCAGGTCATCGGCATCTTCGGAACGACGAAGCGGCCGAACGCCTCCAAGATTTTCACCGAATTCATGCTGTCGAAGGAAGGCCAGTATCTTTGGAACAATATCCAGGGCTCCTATTCGGCGCGCAAGGATATCCATATCGAACACCTGCCCGACATCAATACGTTGCGCCTGCGTCTTCCCGTAGACTTC
>NCHM01000730.1 GCA_002257205.1 Rhizobiales bacterium 24-66-13
CCCGGCCACCTGCGCGGGGCCGATGATCGCCATCGCCGCGACCACGGTTGCGGTATCGAAGCCGCGCTCCACCAGCAGCGGGTAGAAGTGAAACGTGAAGGCGGAGAACGTCCCGTAATAAGCGGTCAAGGCCAGGGCCAGAGCCCAGAAGGTCGGCTGGCGCACCACCGCGCGAATGGCGGTGCTACCGGAAAAGGCGAGGCGCTTGGTCGAGACCCGCTGGGGGAAATCCGCCCGCGGATTGATGATCAGCCCATAGAGGCCGGCGCACAGAACAAGATTGATGGCGCCGAGCACCATCAAAGTGCCGCGCCAGCCGCAGGCGTCCATCAGGATTTGTACCAGCGGAATGAACACCGTGGAGGCAAAGCCGCCCCACAATGTCAAAGCGGTGATGCCGGCCCGCGCCCCGCGCGTTCCGCTGCGCCGGGCAACCACTGCAAACGCGGGCTCGTAGAGCGTCGCCGCTTGCAGCACGCCGACCCCGGCGGCGAAGAGGTAGAAGGCGCCGAGCGTTTCCACCCGCGACCAGCCGAACAGGCACACTCCCGCCAGGAATGATCCCAGCCCCATGACGAGGCGGCCATGGCCGCGATCGATCGCGGCGCCGACCGGATAGGCGGCAAGGCCGGCGAGCACCAGGCCCAGGGTTGCCGCGCCATAGATTTCGGGCTTCGTCCAGCCGAGATCCCGCCCCATGGCCTCGGCGATCAGGGGAAAGCTGTAATAGAGCGAGCCCCAGGAACAGATCTGGCCGATGCCCAGCCCGGTAATGAACAGGCTGCGCCCGCTCAGCGGCGTGAAGCCCGGCGCGCCTTCCACCAGCTCGCTCATGGGCAGCAGTCGGATTTCGGCGCGTCGGCGTTCACCATCCGCTCGGAATCGATCAGGCAGCGCGTGACGTCCATCCAGGCCTCCACCGCCACCTTGAAGGCCTCGCGGCCCTTGGCGGTGAGCGTATAGACCTTACGTTCGCGGCCGCAGACCACTTCGCTCGCCGAGGTGAGATAGCCGCCCTCCTCGAACTCGCGCAGTACGGGATAGATGGTGCCTTCGGTCGGCGAGCAGCAGCCGTTCGTGGTGCGCTCCACCGCGCGGGCGACGTCATAGCCGTGCATCGGCTTGTGGTGCAGCACGCTCAGGATGAAGAATTTGGACAAGCTCATCTTGATGGTGCCGTTCCAATAGGCGCGGCTCAAGAAGTCGGGGACGGGCTTGGCGACGGCGACAGGCATCGA
>NCHM01000091.1 GCA_002257205.1 Rhizobiales bacterium 24-66-13
AATGTCGTGGTCACCCAGGGCGACACCACCTTGAGAAGCCCGCAATTGCTGGTTTTCTACGATGGTTCGGCGGCGCCGGCGGACGGCCAGCCGAGCAAGTCGAACCAGATTCGCCGGCTTGAGGCGACCGGCGGGGTGGTGGTGCAGACCAAGGACCAGACCGCCACCGGCGATACCGGCGTGTTCGACGTGAAGAGCAATACTGTTACGCTGACCGGCAAGCCGGTGATCCTGACCCAGGGGCCCAATGTCATTCGTGGACAGAAGCTGACGGTCGATTTGACGACAGGCGTGTCGCGTTTCGATGGTGGGCGCGTGGAAAGCCTGATCCTGCCCGGTAGCGTCAAACAGGAAACGCCAGCTGCGCCAAAGCGTTAAGAGTTTGGGGGCGAGAATATCAAGCATTTTGACGCAAGTTTCGTTCGCGGCCTGAATTTTGCATGTTGCATTGCGGCGCTGACGGGAGAAGACTAGCCGGGTCGGAGGGGCTCCGTCTCGGAGGTATCGGGTGAACGTCTTTTCCATGTTCGGCAAAAGCAGGCAGCGTCCTGCCCAGCAGGTGGACCAGCACCACGGGTCCGATGCGCCGTACGATACGATTGAGGGCGACGAGGACGCCGCGTGGGACGAGGACGCGGTCCTCGACGAGGCCTATGCCGCCTCCACCGCCCCCGCCTCAGCTGCCCCCGCCTCAGCTGCCCCGGCCGGCGGTGCCCCGGCCGACGATGCCGAGGAGGAGGCCAGTGCCCATCTCGGCTACGGCACCCCGCACGCCGATCAGGTTCAGCACTCCCTCGCCGCGTTCGGCCTCGCCAAATCCTATGGCGGGCGCAAGGTGGTGCGCGATGTCAGCGTGCACGTGCGGCGCGGCGAGGCGGTCGGCCTGCTCGGCCCCAACGGCGCCGGCAAGACCACCGTCTTCTACATGATCACCGGCCTCGTGAAGGCCGATGCCGGCCGCATCGAGCTGGAAGGGCACGATGTGACCCCCATGCCCATGTACCGCCGCGCGCGCCTCGGCATCGGCTATCTGCCGCAGGAGGCCTCGATCTTTCGCGGCCTGTCGGTGGAGGACAATATCCGCGCCGTGCTGGAGGTCACCGAACCCAACCGCAAGCTGTGGCGGGAGGAGACCGACAAGCTCCTTGAGGAATTCAAAATCACCCATGTGCGCAAGTCGCCTTCGATCGCGCTCTCGGGCGGCGAGCGGCGGCGCCTTGAGATCGCGCGCGCATTGGCGAGCCGGCCGGCCTTCATGCTCTTGGACGAGCCGTTCGCGGGCATCGATCCGATCGCGGTGGGCGACATCCAGGCGCTGGTGCGCCACCTCACCACGCGCGGCATCGGCGTGCTGATCACCGACCACAACGTGCGCGAGACTCTGGGCCTCATCGACCGCGCCTATATCATTCACACCGGCGCGGTGCTGATGGAGGGCGATCCGGATTCCATCGTCAACAGCCCCGAGGTGCGCCGGCTCTATCTTGGCGAGGAGTTCCGCCTGTGAACCGGTCGCGCCCCATGCCTGGACCCAAGGCGCCCTGCGGCGCCCGCCGCTGCGGGGAGTGCGGCTGATGGCCCTCTCCGCGCGACTGGAATTCCGGCAGAGTCAGTCGCTGGTTATGACCCCGCAGCTGATGCAAGCCATCAAGCTGCTGCAATTGTCCAACTTGGAACTGACCGCCTATGTGGAGGCGGAACTGGAGCGCAACCCGCTGCTGGAGCGCGTGGCGGAGCCGGAAGGCGGCGCCGCCGAGCCCGAGCCGGAGGCGCCCGCCGCCGCCGCGGCCGAGGAGCGCGAGATCCCGGTTTCGGGCGACTTTTTGGACGGTGACGCCGAGCCGAGCCGCGCCAAGATGGAGAATCAGCTCGACACCGACCTCGGCAATGTCTTTCCCGACGACGTTCCCGCCGAGCGCGGCGTCGGGACGGGCACCTCCAGCGCGGTGGAATGGGGCAGCGGCGGCGGCGGGGAGCGCGGCGAGGACTATAATCCGGAAGCCTTTCTTGCCAGCGAGAGCACGCTCGCCGACCATCTGGAGGCCCAGCTTTCGCTGGCCGAGACCGATCCGGTCCGCCGCATCATCGGCCTTAATCTCATCGGCATGATCGACGAGACCGGCTATCTGGTGGGGGATACGGCGGCGCTGGCCGAGCAGATGAAGGTTTCGCCGAAAGAGGTGGAAAGCGTGCTCCGCCTGATCCAGACCTTCGAGCCCACCGGCGTCGGCGCGCGCACCCTGTCCGAATGCCTGGCGCTGCAATTGCGCGAGCGCAACCGGTGCGACCCGGCCATGGAGGCACTGCTCGCCAATCTCGAACTGCTCGCGCGCCATGACCGCAACGCCCTGCGGCGCATCTGCGGGGTGGATGCGGAAGACCTGGCCGAGATGATCGGCGAGATCCGCGCGCTCGATCCCAAGCCCGGCCTGATCTTCGGCAGCGGCGTGCTGCACCCGCTGGTGCCGGACGTGTTCGTGAAGGAGGCGTCCGACGGCTCCTGGCTGGTGGAGTTGAATTCCGACACCTTGCCGCGCGTGCTGGTGAACCAGACCTATCATGCCTCCGTGGCCAAGGCGGTGCGCTCGTCCGAGGAGAAGACGTTCCTCGCCGATTGCCTGCAAAGCGCCGGCTGGCTGACGCGCTCGCTCGATCAGCGCGCCCGCACCATCCTGAAGGTGGCGAGCGAGATCGTGCGCCAGCAGGATGCCTTCCTGGTGCACGGCGTGCGCCATCTGCGCCCGCTGAACCTGCGCACCGTGGCCGATGCCATCGGCATGCACGAATCCACGGTCTCGCGCGTGACGTCGAACAAATATATCTCCACCCCGCGCGGCGTGCTGGAGCTGAAATTCTTCTTCTCTTCCTCCATCAACGCTTCGGGCGGGGGAGAAGCCCATTCGGCGGAGGCCGTGCGCCACCGCATCAAGAGCCTGATCGACGCGGAAAACGCGAGCGACGTGCTCTCCGACGATACGCTGGTGCAGAAGCTGAAGACCGATGGCATCGACATCGCCCGCCGCACGGTTGCGAAATATCGCGAGAGCATGAACATCGCCTCCTCGGTCCAGCGCCGGCGCGAGAAGCAGGCGCAGCGCGAGGAGGCGTCCTACAGCTAGGTTCGGCAGGCCGGTTGCCGCGGCTGGATCCGCGCCGCCTTGCGGCCGCGATACGCAAGACGCTCGACGGGGAAGACGCTCGACACATAAGACATAAGAATGCCGCAACACGAATAAGCGCGGTTGGATGGGGGATATGCTTCAGGTCTGGGTCGTCGTTCTGGTGGCGCTTGGCTATATCGGTTTCCTGTTCGCCGTGGCGAGTTTCGGGGACCGGCGGCGCAGCCGCGCGCTGTCCGGCGCGGCGATGCCGGAGGGCGGCGGCGCAGCGCCGGGGAGCACCGGCGGCCGGTTCCTGCGGCTGTGGCAAGGAAAGCCGCGTGGCGTGCGGCCCCTCATCTATTCCCTGTCGCTCGCGGTCTATTGCACCTCCTGGACGTTCTTCGGCTCGGTGGGGCTCGCCACCCTCCAGGGCTTCGACTTCCTGACCATTTATGTCGGGCCGATCCTCGTGATCGCCGTGTGCAGCCCGCTGCTGATCCGCGTGGTGGAGTTGGCGAAGGCGCACAACATCACCTCCATCGCCGATTTCCTGGCCGCCCGCTACGGCAAGAACCAGGGCATCGCGGCGCTGGTCTCGGTGGTCGCGATCGTCGGCTCCATCCCCTATATCTCGCTCCAGCTGAAGGCGGTTTCGGCCTCGCTGCTGGCGGTGATGGGGCCGCTCGGCACCGCGCCTTTGGCGCTGCCGGTGGGCGGCGACCTGGCGCTGTTCGTGGCCTTCGCCATGGCCGCCTTCGCGGTGCTGTTCGGCACCCGCCACACCGACGCGACCGAACATCAGGACGGGCTGATGCTGGCGGTGGCGACCGAATCCATCGTCAAGCTGGTGGCCTTTCTCACGGTCGGCTTCGCCGTCACCTTCATCATTTTCGACGGACCCATGGCGCTGTGGTACGCGGCCCGTGAAAGCGGCGTCACCGCGCCCTTCGAGCGCGGCATCTCCCTGGAAAACTGGGTGACCATGACGGTGCTTTCGGCTGGCGCCTTCCTGCTGCTGCCGCGCCAGTTCCATGTCGCGGTGGTGGAAAACAAGGGCGTGGCCGAAATCCGCCGCGCCCGCTGGCTGTTCCCGCTCTATCTCATCCTCATCAATCTGTTCGTGGTGCCGATCGCGCTCGCGGGCATGACGCTGTTTCCCCTCGGCACGGTGGATCGCGACGTGTTCGTGCTCGCGGTGCCGCTGTCAGCGGGGCACGATTTCCTGGCGATGCTGGCGTTCGTCGGCGGCCTTTCCGCTGCCACCGCCATGGTGATTGTCGAGACCGTGGCGCTGTCCATCATGATCTCGAACGATCTCGTCATGCCGCTGCTGCTGCGGCGCCGGGCGTCCGGTCCTTCGGCGCAGCAATCGCCGCACGATATGGTGGGGGTGCTGCTGCTGGTGCGCCGCGCCGCCATCTTCGTGCTGCTGCTGCTGGTCTATCTTTATTATCGCACCACCGGCGACGTGCAGCTGGCGCAGATCGGCCTGCTGTCGTTCGCGGCGATCGCCCAGGTGGGGCCGGCGTTTGCCGCCGCATTGTTCTGGCGCCGGGCGACGGCGGCGGGCGCGATCGTGGGCATCGTGGCGGGCATGGTGGTGTGGGCCTATACGCTGCTGGTGCCGAGTCTTGCGGATGCCGGGCTGTTCTCGCAGGCGCTGATCACGCACGGGCCGTTCGATATCGCGCTGCTGCGGCCCACCAGCCTGCTCGGGCTTTCCGCCTCGCCGCTCGCCCATGGCGTCGCCTGGAGCCTCGGGCTGAACACGCTGCTGCTGTTCGTGGTGTCGCTGGCGACCAAGCCCTCGGCCATCGAGCAGGTGCAGGCCGGCCTGTTCATGGCGCGCGACCAGACGTTGGTGCGCCCGGCTTTCCGCCGCTGGCGCTCCTCGGTCACGGTCGAGGAATTGATCGCCACGGTTGCACGCTATCTGGGCGAGGAGCGCGCCCGCTCCGCCTTCGCGACTTTCGCGCGCGAGCAGGGATTGTCGCTGGAGCCCAAGCGCGAGGCCGATGCGCAATTAGTCCGCCAGACCGAGCATCTGCTTGCCTCCGCCATCGGCGCGGCTTCCTCGCGCCTCGTGCTGTCGCTTCTGCTGCGCAAGCGCGCGGTCTCCACCAAGGCCGCGCTGCGGCTGCTGGACGATGCGTCCGCCGCCATCCAATACAACCGTGAATTGCTCCAGACCGCCATTGATCATGTGGGGCAGGGCATCGCCGTGTTCGATCGCGAATTGCGCCTGGTGTGCTGGAACCGCAGGTTCGGCGAGATGCTGGACCTGCCGCCGGAATGCTATGCGGTCGGTGTGCCGCTGCGCGAGATTCTCACCCATTCCCAGATGGAGGATGAGGATGCGCCGAGCGACCTCGACCATCGCCTGGTGCTCTACGCCGCCCAGAGCGGCCCTTGCCAGGAGCGGCTGCGCCACGGCGCCATGATGATCGAGGCACGGTCCGATCCTCTGCCCGACGGCGGCGTCGTCGTGACCTTCACCGACATCACCGCTTCGGTACATGCCGAAATGGCCCTCGAACGCGCGAACGAGACGCTGGAACGGCGCGTGCGCGAGCGCACCGAGGAATTGGAGGATCTCAACCAGGCGCTGGCAAAGGCCAAGGCCAATGCCGACGACGCCAATCTTTCCAAGACGCGGTTCCTCGCCGCCGCGAGCCACGACATCCTCCAGCCCCTGAACGCGGCGCGCCTCTATGTGACCAGCCTCGTGGAACGCGCGCGCGGCCCGGAGGAGAGCAGGCTTGCCGCCAATATCGATTCCTCGCTGGAGGCGGTGGAAGAGATCCTGGTCGCGCTGCTGGACATCTCGCGCCTCGACAGCGGCGCCATGCGCCCCGAGATCGCCGCGTTCCGCATCGGTGATGTGCTGAAGCAACTGGAGCTGGAGTTCGCCCCCCTCGCCGCCGAGAAGCAATTGCAACTCACCTTCGTGCCGTCCTCGCTCGCCGTGCGCTCGGACCGGCGGCTGCTGCGCCGGCTGCTGCAGAACCTCATTTCCAATGCGATCAAATACACGCCCAAGGGCCGGGTCCTGGTGGGGTGCCGGCGGCGCAGGGGCAAGGTGCGGATCGAGGTCATCGACACCGGCCTTGGCATTCCGCGCACCAAGCACAAGCTGATCTTCCAGGAATTCCAGCGCCTCGACCAGGGCGCGCGGGAGGCGCGCGGGCTCGGGCTCGGCCTTTCCATCGTCGAGCGTATCGCGCGCGTGCTGGGCCATCCGGTGGCGATCCGCTCGGCTGCCGGGCGCGGATCGAGCTTCACGGTGGAACTGCCCGTGGCGGTGCCGCTGCCGGAGGAGGACGTCCAGCAATCGCGTCCCGCCCGCGCCACCGCGCCGCTCGACGGATTGTGCATCCTCGCCATCGACAACGAGCCGGCGATCCTGGACGGCATGGAATTGCTGCTCACCGGCTGGGGCTGCAAGGTGATCAAGGCCGGGGACGTGCAGACCGCCCTGCGCGAGGTGCGGGTCGCCAAGGCGCGCCCGGACGTGTTCCTGATCGATTATCATCTCGACGGCGGCCACGGCATTGATGCCGTGATGAGCCTGCGCTGGAAGCTCGGCAAGATGCCGGCGATCCTGATCACCGCCGATCGCAGCCGCAAGGTGCGCGACGCCGCCGCGGCGGTCGATATGGCGGTGCTTCACAAGCCGTTGAAGCCGGCGGCGTTGCGCGCAATCCTCGCGCAATGGCGTTTGTCGCGCGCCGCCGCAGAATAGATTTCATCCTTAATATTTGATGAATATCCCCAATGGTGGACGACGCCATGGGATGATCTTGCTTCGCCCCCATCTCGGACAAATAATCGCCCCGATCCGCAGGCGTTCTTGGGGTGTCCCAGCAAGCGGGTGTTTGCACAGAAGTGTGAAACATTCGGAAATATTTGCCGGGGCAGGTTTGAGACCGTTTCGGTTCCCTTAACGTACCTGGAGATCGCCATGACCTTCACGATTCATGTTCCGATCTTTCCCTTGCGGCGGGAAATCATGTTGCGCAAGCAGCGCGGCGGCACCTCGGGGGTGTCCGTCTCCGGCGCGCCGAAGGCTCGCTCGCGCGACGAGGACGGCTTCCTGGAGCTGGAATTGTTGCCCGTGGACGAACTCCATCTGCTCGGCCGCAAGGCGCGCCGCCGCCGTGGCAGCTAGCATTTTCCTCGCCTCCCGCGGGTTTGGCGGGGGGCTGCGGCGGGTGGCCGCTTGAGGCGGGTCGCCACATGCGCGGCGCGTGGCGTCCGGCGGGACGATCCGGTAAGGTTCGGCGCAATCGCCGTCCCCACGTTCGCCGGATCCCCTGATGCAAGCCTCGCCCCAAGACCAGCCGGACACCCATTTCGGATATCGCACCGTTCCGCTGGATGAGAAGCAGACCCTGGTGGACGAGGTGTTCCACAAGGTCGCCCGGCGCTACGACATCATGAATGATTTCATGTCCGGCGGGCTGCATCGGGCCTGGAAGGACGCCATGGTCTCCAAGGTGCGTCCGCCCCAGGGCGCGCGTGCGTTCCGCCTGCTGGATCTGGCCGGCGGCACCGGCGACGTTTCCTTCCGCGTGGTCGGCGCGGGCGGGGCGGGGACCCAAGCGGTGGTCGCCGACATCAATCGCGAGATGCTGGCCGTGGGCCGCGAGCGCGCCGAAAAGCGCGGCCTCTCCGACAAGGTCGAATTCGTCGATGCCAATGCCGAGTCGCTCCCCTTCGCGGATGCGAGCTTTGACGCCGTCACCATCGCCTTCGGCATCCGCAACGTGCCGCGCATTCCCCTCGCCTTGTCCGAGATGAAGCGGGTGCTGAAGCCGGGCGGGCGGGCTCTGGTGCTGGAATTCTCCCGCGTCGACGTGCCTTTGCTCGACAAGATCTATGATTTCTATTCCTTCCGCGTCATTCCCGAACTCGGCCGCCGGGTCGCCGGGGAGGCGGAGCCCTATCAATATCTCGTGGAATCCATCCGCCGCTTCCCCCCGCCCGCAACCTTCGCGCAGATGATGCGCGAGGCCGGGTTCGGCCGCGTGGATTTCACGCTCATGACCGGCGGCGTCGTGGCGCTGCATTCGGGTTTCCGGATTTGAACGGGTTCGTTCTTCCGCCTCCCTCCGGGAGCGGGAAGGACCAAAGGATATGCGCGTGATCTTTCTTCTCGCCGATGCCGCCCGCCTGGCGCGGGCCGCCTATGTGCTCGCCCGCGAAGGGGTGCTGAGCTTCGTGCCGCCGTTGGCGCTGCCGCCACCGGCGCGGCCCTTGCTCAAGCTCGCGCGCCTGATCGCCCGGCCCGACGCCGGCACCCGCGCGGCCCGCCTCTCTGCGGCACTGAGCCGGCTCGGCCCGTCCTATGTGAAGCTCGGCCAGTTCCTGGCCACCCGGCCGGATGTGGTGGGCACGGCCATCGCCCGCGATCTCGAAGTGCTCCAGGATCGCATGCCGGCGTTCGGGCAGGACATCGCCGAGGCCATGGTCGCCGAAGCGCTGGACCGGCCGGTTTCGGCCGCGTTCGCGGTGTTCGGCCCGGCGGTCGCCGCCGCCTCCATCGCCGAGGTTCACAAGGCCGAGGTGGTGGAACAGGACGGGACGCGCCGCGACGTGGCGGTGAAGATCCTGCGGCCCGACATCGGCCGCCGCTTCGGCTCCGACATGGCGACCTTCCGCCGTATCGCCGCCTTCGCCGAGCGCGCCTCGCCCGAAGCGCGCCGGCTGCGCCTGGAAGCGGTGGTCGAGACCCTCGCCCGCTCCGTGAACATGGAAATGGACCTGCGCCTGGAAGCCGCCGCTTATGCGGAACTGGCCGAAAATACTCAGGACGATCCCGAGATCCATGTCCCCGCCGTGGATTGGGAGCGCTCCGGCCGGGAAGTGCTCACCACCCAATGGATCGACGGCATCAAATTGTCCGATCGCGCGGCGCTGGAGGCCGCGGGCCACGATCTGAAGGCGCTGGCGCGCATCGTCATGCAATCCTTCCTGCGCCAGGCCATGCGCGACGGCTTCTTCCATGCCGACATGCATCCGGGAAACCTGTTCGTGGACGCGCAAGGGCGCCTCGTGATCGTCGATTGCGGCATCATGGGCCGGCTCGGCGCGCGCGAGCGGCGGTTCCTGGCGGAAATCCTCTACGGCTTCATCACCCGCAACTGGCGCCGCACCGCCCAGGTGCATTTTGATGCCGGATATGTGCCGCGCCACCATTCAGTGGAGGATTTTGCCCAGGCGATCCGCGCCATCGGCGAGCCGATCCATTCCCGCAGTGCCGAGCAGATCTCCATGGCCAAGCTGCTCTCCTTGCTGCTGGAGGTGACCGGGCTGTTCGACATGAAGACCCGGCCGGAACTGCTGCTGCTGCAGAAGACCATGGTGGTGGTGGAAGGCGTCGCGCGCTCGCTCGACCCGCAATTGAACATGTGGACCACCGCCGCCCCGGTGGTGGAGGATTGGATCGCCCGCAATCTCGGCCCGATCGGCCGGATCCAGGAAGCGGGCGGGGCGATCGGCGAAGTGGGCAGTTTCCTCGCCGATGTGCCGGACCTGCTGGGCCGGGCGGGGCGGGTTGTGACGCAACTGGACGAAGCCACCCGCGACGGCCTCAGCCTCTCGCCCAAGACGCTGGAAGGCATCGGCCAGGCGGAAGCGCGGCGCGCGTTCTGGGGCAATGCAGCGCTGTGGGTGATCGCACTGTCGCTGCTGGTGATCGCGCTGAAATAGCCGGTCGGGGAACGCAGGCCAGGACGGAAGATACGGCGCAGACTGGGGGCTGGACACGGCTCGGCATCGGCGATGCACGGTGCCCTTTCCGGTCATTTCCTGCTATCCCAGTCCACCCCGCGCCCGGAGACCGCCATGCTTCACGAACGACGCATTCTGCTCATCATCGGCGGCGGGATCGCCGCTTATAAATGCCTGGACCTCATCCGCCGCCTGAAAGAGCGCGGCGCCACGGTGCGGGCCATCCTGACGCCAGCGGCCCAGCATTTCGTGACCCCGCTTTCGGTCGGCGCGCTGACTGGCGAACGGGTGTTCACCGACTTGTTCGACCTCACCGCCGAGCATGACATCGGCCACATCCAATTATCGCGCGATGCCGATCTGATCGTGGTCGCGCCCGCCACCGCCGATCTCATGGCCAAGGCCGCCAACGGCTTCGCGGACGATCTCGCCACCACCGCCTTGCTCGCCACCGACAAGAGCGTTCTGATGGCGCCCGCCATGAACCCGCGCATGTGGGCGCATCCCGCCACCCGGCGCAATGTGGCGCGGCTGAAGCAGGACGGGGTCTATCTCATCGGCCCCAATTCCGGCGCCATGGCCGAGCGCGGCGAATTCGGCGAAGGGCGCATGGCCGAGCCGCTGGAACTGCTGGCCGCCATCGAGGCCCGCTTCTCCGACCAGACCGTGCTGCTGAAGGGCCGGCGCATTCTCATCACCTCCGGCCCCACCCATGAGCCGATCGATCCGGTGCGCTATATTGCCAACCGCTCCTCCGGCAAGCAGGGCCACGCCATCGCCGC
>NCHM01000731.1 GCA_002257205.1 Rhizobiales bacterium 24-66-13
GACCTGCACACAGCTGCTCGCCTGGTTCGGCGCGGATGTGATCAAGGTTGAGCGTCCCGGCGAGGGCGACGTGACGCGCACCCAGCTGCGCGACGTGCCGAATGCCGACAGCCTTTATTTCACGATGCTGAATTCCAACAAAAGGTCCATCACGCTCGACACCAAGAACAAAGAGGGCAAGTCCGTCCTCGAGGAATTGGTGAAGGTGTGCGACGTGCTGGTGGAGAATTTCGCTCCCGGCGCGCTCGACCGCATGGGCTTCACCTGGGAGCGCCTCCAGGAGCTCAATCCGCGCCTTATCGTGGCGTCCGTGAAGGGCTTCGGCCCCGGCCCGTTCGAGGATTGCAAGGTCTATGAGAACGTCGCCCAATGCACCGGCGGATCGGCCTCCACCACTGGCTTTCGCGACGGCCTGCCCCTGGTGACCGGCGCGCAGATCGGCGACAGCGGCACCGGCCTGCATCTCGCGCTCGGCATCGTCACCGCGCTGTTCCAGCGCGAGCACACCGGGCGCGGCCAGAAGGTGCTGTGCGCCATGCAGGACAGCGTGCTGAACCTGTGCCGCGTGAAGATGCGCGACCAGCAGCGCCTCGCGCGCGGCCCGCTGCGCGAATACAGCCAGTTCGGCGAGGACATCCCGTTCGGTGACACCGTGCCCCGCGCCGGCAATGATTCCGGCGGCGGGCAGCCCGGGCGCATCCTGCGCTGCAAGGGCTGGGAGCACGACGACAACGCCTATCTCTATTTCATCACCCAGGCTCCGGTCTGGGACAAGATCTGCGACGTGATCGGCGAGCCCACCTGGAAGACCAATCCGGACTATGCGACCGCCGCCGCGCGCCTGCCCCATCTCAACGAGATCTTCACCCGCATCGAAGCCTGGACCATGGCCCACACCAAGTTCGAGGCCATGGACACGCTCAACAAATACGACATCCCCTGCGGCCCGATCCTCTCCATGAAGGAGATCGCCGAGGACAAGTCGCTCTACGCCACCGGCACACTGGTGGAGGTGGAACACCCGGTGCGCGGGACCTATCTGACCGTCGGCAACCCCATCAAGCTGTCGGACAATGACGTGCCGGTGGAACGCTCGCCCCTGCTCGGCGAGCATACCGACGACGTGCTGGCCAATGTGCTGGGCTTCGATGCCGACCGGATCGCGGCGGTGAAGCAGTCCGGCGCGGTGGGCGAGCCGTACCGCCAGGCGGCGGAATAGATTTCAACCGGGCGACG
>NCHM01000092.1 GCA_002257205.1 Rhizobiales bacterium 24-66-13
CAAGACGCGTTAGAACACCACGCGTCAGAACAGGGCGCGTCACGCCTGATCGCCGTCCGAAGCCTCTGCCGCGTCGTTCGCCGCCTGCGCGGGCGGGAGAATCCGCAACATTTTCACCCGGCGCGGATCGGCGTCGAGCACTTCGACGCTGTGACCGCCCGGCAGGGTAATGATCTCGCCCACGGCCGGAACCCGCGCGGCGATGGTCACGATCAGCCCGCCGAGGGTGTCGACCTCCTCGGCCACATGGGCCGGGGCGAAATCTTCGCCCAGCACATTGAGCACGTCTTCCAGCGGGGTGCGCGCATCGGTGACGAAGCTGCCGTCGCCCTGACGCTGGATCAGCGCCGCCTCGTCGTCATGCTCGTCCTCGATCTCGCCGACGATTTCCTCCACCACGTCCTCGATGGAGACGAGGCCGTCGGTGCCGCCATATTCATCGATCACCAGGGCGAGATGGGTGCGCGCGGCCTGCATGGACACCAGCAGATCCACCGCCGGCATGGACGGCGGCACATACAGCAGGCGCCGCACAAGCCCGGCATCGGTCAGGGATTGCCGCAGATCGACCTTCGACAGGTCGATTTCCTTGTCGGCGGGATGGTCCTCGGCGCCTTCCGGCAGCGGGCCCGTCATGAAGGAGAGAAGGTCGCGGATATGGACCATGCCGACCGGGTCATCGAGATCATCATCGAACACCACAAGGCGGGAATGGGCGGCGTTTGCGAAAGCCACCATCAATTCACCCAGCGACACATCCTTCTGGATGGCCACGATCTCCGATCGCGGGACCATGATGTCGCCGATGCCGACTTCCTTCAGATGGAGGATGTTGCGCAGCATCTTGCGCTCGGATGGCGAAAACTCGCTCACCTCCCCGGAGCTTCCGCCTGCCTCCTCAAGCACCTCGACAAGGTCTGTGCGCAAGGAGCCATGAGGTCGGAACGTCCCGAGGAGGGCACGCAATCGATCGATGAAACTCTGCGGCTCCGCTGAGGCGGGGTCGCTCGACTGGTCGATGTTGGACATGGTCTCCCTTTGGGGTCGGCCTCAAGTTTCCGCGGGCAACGCATAGGGGTCGCAGATGCCGAGCCCCTCCAGTATGCCACGCTCCATTTCTTCCATCTCTTCGGCCTCGGCATCGTCCTCATGGTCGAAGCCCAGCAGATGCAGCGTGCCGTGCACGACGAGATGCACCAGATGATCCTGCGGCCGCTTGTCCTCGGCTTGCGCCTCGGCCAGCACGGTTTCCAGCGCCACGATGACATCGCCCAATGGCTCCGGCGTGACATCTTCCGGCACTTCGGCGGCGGGGAAGGACAAAACGTTGGTCGCCTTGTCCTTTTCGCGCCATTGGCGGTTCAGCACGCGGATGCGCGCATCATCCGTCAGGGTCACGCTCATCTCCGCCGCGCGCGCGAACCCATCCCCGCAGGCGGCGAGCGCCGCTTGCGCGGCCCGTTCCGCGAGCGCCGGAGCATCCGGCACGCCGTCCCACCGCGCGTCCTCGACCAGAATGTCGACGGCGAACCGGTCCGGCGCAGGCGAAGACACCGATGTCGCGCCACGCCCCATCTCAGGCCCCCTTGGCGGCAATGCGTGCCGCTTCGTGGGCTTCGTAGGCACCGACGATGCGCCCAACCAATTCGTGCCGCACCACGTCTGCCGCCTTGAACTGGGTGATGCCCACGCTCTCGATCCCCTCAAGAAGACGCACCGCTTCCGCAAGGCCTGAAGTCTGGCCCACGGGCAGATCGGTCTGGCTGGCGTCGCCGGTCACGATCATGCGCGAATTCTCGCCCAGGCGGGTGAGGAACATCTTCATCTGCATGGAGGTGGCGTTCTGCGCCTCGTCCAGGATCACCGCGGCGTTGGAAAGCGTGCGGCCGCGCATGAAGGCCAGCGGCGCGATCTCGATCTCGCCGGTCTGAAGCGCCCGCTCGACGAAGGCGCGGTCCATCAAATCGTAGAGCGCGTCATAGATCGGACGCAGATAGGGATCGACCTTTTCCTTCATGTCGCCGGGCAGGAACCCGAGCCGCTCGCCCGCCTCCACCGCCGGACGCGACAGGATGATGCGGTCCACCATGCGCCGCTCCAGCAAATGGACGGCGTAAGCGACGGCGATCCAGGTCTTGCCGGTGCCGGCCGGGCCGGTGCCGAAGTTCAGCGTGTTGCGCTTGAGGGCGCGGATATAGGCATCCTGCGCCGCCGTGCGCGCCCGCACCGGGCGCCGGCGCAGCTGGATCTCGTCGAAGGCCTGGCCCTCGGCCGGGTCGAAATCGAACAGCGAGCCCTGCGCCACCGCCTCGCGGATCGCACCTTCCACGTCGCCGACGCTGATGTCGCGGCCGCGTTTCAGCGCCTCGTAGAGATGTTCCAGCACCTTGCGGGCCTGCTCGCAGCCCTCGCGCCCGCCTTCCAGGCTGACGTGATTGCCGCGCGAATCCGCCTTCACGCCGAGCTTGCGCTCGATCAGGGCGAGGTTGCGCCCGTAATGGCCGAATAGCAGCGTCGCCAGACGATTGTCGTCGAACGCGAGAACCACCTGGGCGGGGGTGTCGTCGCCATTGATGGCCCAGGGATCGCTGATGGCCGCCCGAGCGGGGGCCTGCGCCGAAGGAGAAGGACGGTCTTTATCGGCGCCGGACTTTCGCAAGCTCAAGCCTCCATGGCGGCGAACGCGGGTGCGTGCGCGGACGGGGAAACAGCAACGACACGGCCCGCGAGGCTGTTCGGCCCCACGTCCGTGATGGTGACGGTGACAAAGGCGCCGATGCCCACCGGCGGGTTGTTCACCACCACCGATTGGAGATAGGGCGAGCGGCCGATCATCTGGCCGTCCTGGCGGCCCGGCTTTTCCAGCAGCACATCCAGGGTGCGGCCGATCAGGGAGCGGTCGAACGCGCGCTTGGAGACTTCCAGCGCCTGCTGGAGGCGGGCGAGGCGCTCGGTCTTCACCTCTTCGGGAACCTGGGCGTCCAGATCGGCGGCGGGCGTGCCGGGGCGCGGGCTGTATTTGAAGGAATAGGCGCCGGCAAAGCCCACCTCGCGCACTAGGTCCATGGTCTCCTCAAACTCGGCGTCGGTCTCACCCGGGAAGCCGACGATGAAATCGGTCGAGAGCGCCATGTCCGGCCGCGCGGCGCGCATGCGGGCGACGATATCGAGAAACACATCCTTGCCGTGCTTGCGGTTCATGGCCGCCAGCACCCGGTCGGAGCCCGACTGCACCGGCAGATGCAGATAGGGCATCAGCGCGGGCAGGTCGCGATGGGCGGCGATGAGATCCTCGCCCATGTCGCGGGGATGACTGGTGGTGTAGCGCAGGCGCGCAATGCCCGGAATTTCGGCAAGCGCATGGATCAGGCGCGCCAGCGTCCATACCCCGCCCTCCGGGCCGAGGCCGTGGAAGGCGTTCACATTCTGGCCGATCAGGGTCAGCTCGCGCACGCCCTGGTCGGCGAGGCGCTCCGCCTCCGCCAGGATCTTCGCCACCGGGCGAGAGACTTCGGCGCCGCGGGTATAGGGCACCACGCAGAAGGTGCAGAACTTGTCGCAGCCTTCCTGCACGGTGAGGAAGGCGGTCGGCCCGCGCTTGCGGGTGGCGGCATCGCTTGGCGCGGGGAGATGGTCGAACTTGTCCTCGACCGGAAACTCGGTGTCCACGGCGCGCACGCCGGCCTTCACCTGCGCCAGCAGCTCAGGCAGGCGATGATAGCTCTGCGGCCCCACCACCAGATCCACCACCGGCGAGCGGCGCATGATCTCGGCGCCTTCCGCCTGGGCGACGCAGCCGGCCACTGCGACCAGCGTGTCGCGCCCGTCCTCGGCCTTGGCTTTGCGCAGCCGGCCCAGCTCGGAATAGACTTTCTCGGCCGCCTTCTCGCGGATGTGGCACGTGTTCAGGATGACGAGATCGGCGTCCGCCGGATCATTCGTCTCTACATAGCCTTCATTCGCCAGGGTGTCCGCCATACGATTGGAATCGTACACGTTCATCTGGCAGCCGAAGGACTTCACATAAAGCTTGCGGGGTTCGTGCATGTTTCGCGTTCTGCCAACTCCACCATCGCGCATGGGCGCGACGCTCCCGTGACGCCCGCGCAGTCCGCCCCCGATTGAAAACCTGGAACGTTCGTCTTTACCGGCAAATTGGCGTTTTGGGAACTCAGACCGCAGGGGCACGGCCCATCAAACTCGTCTCGCTGAGCCGGCGCACGGCCTCTTCGCTCGCCTTGGTCACGGCCTTGCGATCCGCCGCGCCGTCGAGCGCCTCGGGCTCACCGAACGTGACCTCAACATCAATGGCGCCCTGCCGCAGCACTTCCAGCAGATGGGGCGCAAGATCCATGTCGCCGAACCAGGCGGCGATGCCGCGATGGGACCGCCCCATGGGGATGCCCTGGATCTTCACATAGGCGACGCACAGCGGCTGGACCAGCACCTTGCCGTTAGCCTCGAAAGTCTCGCGCACCGCCCCCACCAGCGCCGAGCGAAAGGGCAGGATGCGGTTGCCGTCGCTGGAGGTCCCCTCCGCGAACAACACCACCGGATCGCCCTCCGCGAGGCGCGCGGCAATGGTGGAATTGACCTGCCCGGTGGCGTGGCGGCGTTGGCGATCGACGAAGATGGTGCGCTGGAACGCGGCCAGCAGGCCGATCAGCGGCCAGCGCGACACCTCGCTTTTGGCGACGAACACCAGCGGCGTCAACGATCCCAGCACGCAGATGTCGAGCCAGGACGCATGGTTGGACAGCAGCAGCAAGGGCCGTCCGGCGGCCGGGGCACCCCTCACATGCCGGCGCACGCCGATCAGGAACAGGATGATGCGGTGGTAAAGCAGCGGGATGATGCGCCGGCTGGGCAGGTGCAGCTTCAGCGACACCCACTGCAAGGGAATGCCAATCGCCGTGACGAGGCCCACCAGCGTCAGGATCACGCCCACGCGCACGGTATCGAAGAAGCGGCCGAGGCGCGGCTGGTCCGGTCCGAGGTCGGGCATGGGCTCGGCATCGAAGCTGGAGCGCGGCATCGGCTCTGCCGAATGGCCGAAGAACGAGCGATGCTTGCGCCCGCGCTTCATGCGCCCGCCCGCCAGCTCGTCGAAAATATTGAGATCGTCCCGGGGGGCGCTCACGACGGGTCCTCGTCCAGCGGCAGGACATGCAGTTCAAGGCGGTGCCCCACAAGGCGATAGCCAAGCCGGCGCGCGATCTCTTCCTGAAGCCGCTCGATTTCCTCGGAGCGGAATTCGATCACCTTGCCGCTGCGCAGATCAATGAGATGGTCGTGGTGTTCCTCGGGCACCGGCTCATAGCGGGCGCGGCCGTCGCCGAACTCGTGGCGCTCGATGATCCCGGCATCCTCGAACATCTTCACCGTGCGATAGACGGTGGAAATCGAGATATTGTCGTCGATGGTGCTGGCGCGGCGATACAATTCCTCGACGTCGGGATGGTCCTCGGCTGCCGTGAGCACGCGCGCGATCACCCGCCGCTGGTCGGTCATGCGCATGCCCTTGGCGGCGCAGGCGTGCTCGATGGCACTGATGATGTCGCTCAAGAGCCAATCCTCACTCAATTCGCCGCTCTTATCGCCGCCCGCGCCGGTCCTCGCAAGGCATGCCCCGTGCAACCTCGGGTCACAGATCCCGGCGCATCACCAGCGCATCGGTTTCACCGGCATAATAGCCCTTGCGGCGGCCGCTCTCCACATAGCCGAGGGCACGATAGAGTCGCAACGCAGGCTGGTTGCTTTCCTCCACCTCCAGATGGGAGACCGCAACGCCCTCGCAAACCAGCCGCCGCAGATGATGGTCCAGCAGCAGCGCGCCATACCCCTTGCCGCGCGCGGAGGGCAGCACGGCCAGCGAGAGAATCTCCGCTTCCGGCGCTACCACATGGGACAGGACGAAGCCGATCGGCGGCGTTTTGGGCGCCGCGCACAGCAGGTGCCCCCGCGCCGCGCGCTCGCTCAGCAGGCGCTCGAACTCGTCAATGCCCCAGCCGCGATGGAACGCGGCGGCATGGATGCGCGCCAGATGCTCGCTGTCCCGCGCCTCCGCCGCGCGGATATAAGGCGGCCGGGGCCGCCGCGAGAACAGGTCCAGAAAGCTCACCGCCGTGCGATCCTTGCCCCATCCTGGGGCTTGGCGTCGGGCGCACGCAGATACAGCGGGCGCGGCTCGGCCCGCGCCGGGTCCGCCACGGCGCCGAGCCGCGCGACCCAGGCCACGTCGGGGGCCGGTTGCAGATCGACGCTGAAGGGCAGCGTCTCGCCCGGCGGCCAGGCCTCGGCCACCAAAGCGGCGCCCGAGCCGACAAGGCGAATGGCGCCGATGGCGGCGGAGCGCGCCGCGTCTTTGGCGGCCATGATGCGCGGCGCGATCAGGGTGCGCCCGCCGGCGCCGAACATCTGCAGAAACACATGGCCGTGCCGCGCATCGATCGCGCTGACCACCGGCATGCTGTCGTCCATGGCCAGGAACGGTGCCGCCAGGGCGGCAAGGGTGGTCACGCCCACCACCGGACGGCGCGCCGTGAGCCCGAAGCCCCGTGCGGCCGAGAGGCCCACCCGCAGCCCTGTGAAGCTGCCCGGACCGACGGTCACGGCGATGCGCCCCAGGGCGGGAAAATCCAGCCCGGCATCCGCCATCACCTGTTCGACGATGGGAATCAAAGCTTCGGCGTGTCCGCGCTCCATGAGCAGCGAATCGCCCGCGACGATGGTGTCGCTTTCCGCGTCCAGCACGGCCACCGAACAGGCGGTCAGCGCGGTATCTATGGCAAGAACTAGCATGATGAGTGTGGACGCCCGAATCCCGCGCCCACAATCCATCGAAACCGCATCTAACGGAAGGGGATAGTGCTAAATCCCCGGTCCGCACCGCAAATCAGCGGGGCATAGCTCAGACCGGACGCACCTCGACCACCTCGGGCACAAAGTGCCGCAGCAGGTTTTCGATGCCGTTCTTCAGCGTGGCGGTGGACGACGGGCAGCCCGAGCACGAACCCTTCATGTTCAGGAATACGACGCCTTCCTTGAAGCCGCGGAAGGTGATGTCGCCGCCGTCATTGGCCACCGCCGGGCGCACCCGCGTCTCGATCAGCTCCTTGATGGTGGCGACCGTTTCGGTATCGGCTTCGGCGAAGAATTCGTCGGCATCATCGCCATCCGCCGCCGCGCCATCGGCCAGCACCGGCACGCCGGACATGAAATGCTCCATGATGGCGCCGAGGATCGCGGGCTTCATGTGCGCCCAGTCCCCGCCGGTCTTGGTCACGGTGATGAAATCCGAGCCGAGGAACACGCCGCCCACGCCGTCCACGTCGAACAGGCGCTGGGCGAGCGGGGAACGGCCGGCCTCCTCGGAGGTCTTCAGGTCGAGCGTGCCCTCGCCGAGCACGTCGCGGCCCGGCAGGAACTTCAGCGTCGCCGGATTCGGCGTCGGCTCCGTCTGGATGAACATGGTTCGCATCCTTGCGCGAAAGGGTGGCGGCCTGCGCCGCATATATGGTCCTTAAGATAAGGTGCCGGGCCGCAAACTGAAAGGGCCGTGCCAAATCGGCACGCCGACACGAACGGACGGACCCAACGGGCGAACGCGCCGGGAACGAAGCGGGGGCGAATCGCTGACCCGCGCCCTATGCCCTTTTGTTCTGCACCTTCCGGCTGACCTTGCGGGACATGGGCCGCATTCCCATCCTATGACAGGATATCGGGCGGCGCGGCCGCCGCGTGGAGGAGAGAATGAATTATCTGAAGACGGCGATCCTGCTGGCGGGCCTGACCGCTCTGTTCATGGCCGTCGGCTTCGCCCTCGGGGGCACCAGCGGCATGTTCATCGCATTCCTGGTGGCCGCCGCCATGAACGTGTTCAGCTATTGGAATTCAGACAAGATGGTCCTGCGCATGTATGGCGCGCGGGAAGTGGACGATCGCACCGCGCCGGAACTGGTGTCCATGGTGCGCGAGCTTGCGGCGCGGGCGCAATTGCCCATGCCCAAGGTCTATATCATGGACAATCCCCAGCCGAACGCCTTCGCCACCGGCCGCAATCCGCAGAATGCCGCGGTCGCCGCCACCACCGGTCTGCTGCAGATGCTGACCCGCGAGGAGGTCGCCGGCGTGATGGCGCACGAGCTGGCGCACGTGAAGCATCACGACACGCTGACCATGACGATCACCGCCACCTTCGCCGGCGCCATCTCCATGCTGGCGAATTTCGGCCTGTTCTTCGGCGGCGGAAATCGCGAGAACAATTCGCCGTTCGGCATGGTCGGTACCATCCTCATGGCGATCCTCGCCCCCATCGCCGCCATGGTGGTGCAGATGGCGATCTCGCGTTCGCGCGAATATGTGGCGGACCGGACCGGCGCGGAAATCTGCGGCCATCCCATGGCGCTTGCCGCCGCGCTCGCGAAAATCTCCGGCGCCGCGCACCGGATCCCGAATTATGAGGCCGAGGGCCATCCCGCCACCGCACATATGTTCATCATCAATCCCTTGTCGGGTGAGCGGATGGATAATTTGTTCTCCACCCACCCGGCCACCGAGAACCGCATCGCCGCGCTGCGCCAGCTGGCGCAAGAGATGGGCGCGCGCGGTTTCGCGAGCGCGCCCGCCGCAGCGACGCCCCACGGCCAAGCGCCGCAGGGCCAACCGCCGCGCGGTCCCTGGGGAGGCACCGGCAGCACCCAGCGCCGCGGACCCTGGGGCTGATGGGACGGGCGGAAAACACGCGGATCAGGTGGAATTGAGGGTGCGACAGGTACGGAAACCCGTGGCGAGGTTGCCAAGCGCCCCGCATGGCTCTAGGTGCGCGCAATGAAAACCCCGTCCCGCCCGAGATCCGCCGCCCGAACCGCCCCCCGCTCGCCCGAGCGGCGCCCGCCGGAAGCCGCCGGCCTGCGCGCCCGCCTGGTCGCAGCCGATGCCCTGGACCGCGTGCTGCGCGGAGGCACCGCGCTGGAAGATGCGCTCGACAATGCCGCCGGCCTCGAACCACGCGACCGGGCGCTCGCCTTCCGCATCGTGGCCACCGCTCTGCGCCGCCTCGGCACCTTGCGGGCGGTGGTCGGCCCGATGCTGGACCGCGGCTTTCCGAAGTCCGCGCCCAAGGTCGAAACCGTGCTGCTGGTGGGCGCCGCGCAGATCCTGTTCATGGACGTGCCGGACCATGCGGCGGTCGGGCTTTCGGTGGAAATCGCGCGCGGCGACGGCACCACCTCGGGCTTCGCGGGCCTCATCAATGCGGTCCTGCGCCGCCTGACCCGCGAGGGTGCCGAGCGCCTCGCCGCGATCGACGCCCTCGCCGCCGACACGCCCGACTGGCTGCGCCAGCGCTGGACGAAGACCTATGGCGCTGAACGCGCGGCCGCGATCTGCGCCGTGCATGCGCACGAGCCGGCCCTTGATCTCACGGTGAAATCCGATCCCGAAGGCTGGGCGCTGAAGCTGGGGGGCGAGGTGCTGCCCACCGGCACCGTGCGCATTCTCCATGCCGGCCCGGTGCGGGCCCTGCCCGGCTATGAGGACGGCGAATGGTGGGTGCAAGATGCCGCCGCCGCCCTGCCCGCCCGCCTGCTCGGCGATGTGAGCGGCCTGAACGTGCTGGATCTGTGCGCGGCGCCCGGCGGCAAGACCGCCCAGCTTGCCGCTGCGGGGGCCCGCGTCACCGCGCTCGACCGCTCCGGCCAGCGCCTGGTGCGCCTCTCGGAGAATCTTGCCCGCCTCAAGCTCTCGGCCGAAGTGGTGGAGGCGGATGCGGCGGATTTTTCCGGCGGCCCCTATGACGCGATCCTGCTCGATGCCCCCTGCACCGCCACCGGCACCTTGCGCCGTCACCCCGACATCGCCTGGAACAAGCGGCCCGGCGACATCGCCGGCCTAGCCGAGCTTCAAGGCCGGCTGCTGGACCACGCGCTCGACCTGCTCAAGCCCGGCGGCGTGCTAGTCTATTCCACCTGCTCGCTGGAGCCGGAGGAGGGCGAAGCCCAGATCGCGCGCCTGCTGGCCGCTCGCCCGGAGGCCGAAAGAGCGCCCCTGAGGGCAGAAGATGCGCCGGAGCTCGCGCCGTTCATCACTCCTCAAGGTGATTTGCGCACTGTGCCCAGTGATTGGGTGCGGGGAGAGCCGGAGCGGTCCGGCCTCGACGGCTTCTTTGCCGCACGGATAGTGAAAGGCGGCACGCGCCGTCGGGGGTAGTCACCAGGCATGACCCGCGGAGCCCTGGCAGAACGCATGCGCCTCGCGGCCTTCGTCGCGGGGCAGGGCTGGCGCTTGCTTCTCGCGCACCTGCCCGGCCTGCCGTTATCGCTCGGCCGGGTGAGCATTCCGGTGCCCGAGCGCCTGCTGATCGCCCCGCAGGACCTGCGTACCGGGGACGCCACCCGCGCCAGCGAGATTTATGCCGGGCGATTCGCCTTCGCCGGCAAGATCGCCCTGCTGGACGGGCGCACCCCGTTCGAGCTGGAGCCGCCTTCCCACGAATGGGCGCAGACGCTGCACGGCTTCGGCTGGCTGCGCCATTTGCGGGCGGCGAGCACCACCATCGCCCGCGCCAATGCCCGCGCCATCGTGGGCGATTGGATCCGCAATCCTCATCTCCTGGCTCACCCAGGCGCCGTTCATCCTCCAGGACGCAGACCACGAATTCTACCGCCGCTTCATGCGCAGCCTCGCCCGGCAGGTGCGCCACCTGCGGCGCAGCGCGATCGCCGCGCCGGACGGCTATCCCCGCCTCATCTCCACCATCGCTTTGGTGTTCGCGGGCCTGTGCATGTCCGACCAGAGCCGGCTGCTCAAGGTCTCCCAGCGCCGGCTGGAAGAGGAACTGGACCGGCAGATCCTGCCCGATGGCGGCATCATCACCCGCAATCCCGACAGCCTGATCGCTTTGCTGCTGGATCTTCTGCCCCTGCGCCACGCCTTTGCCGCGCGCAACCAGCCGGCGCCGCAGGCGCTGATGAACGCCATCGATCGTATGATGCCCATGCTGCGCTTCTTTCGGCACGGAGACGGCGCGTTCGCCCATTTCCACGGCATGGGGCACACCGCCGCCGATCAGCTCGCGACCATCCTCGCCTATGATGACGCGCGCGGCGCGCCGGTGGCCAATGCGCCCCATTCCGGCTTCCAGCGGCTCGACGCCAAGGGCAGCGTGCTGATCGCCGACACCGGTGTCGCCCCGCCGTTGGCCGCCGGCTGGGAGGCGCACGCGAGCTGCCTTGCGTTCGAATTCTCCAGCGGGCGCAACCGCATCTTCGTCAATTGCGGAATGACGGCGATGAACCGCGAGATGTGGTGGCAAGTGGCGCGCGCCACCGCCGCCCATTGCACGGCGGTGATCGGCGACACCTC
>NCHM01000732.1:0-756 GCA_002257205.1 Rhizobiales bacterium 24-66-13
TTTCAAGGCCTCCATCGGCGAAATCGTGTTCGGCATGGAAGACGGCACGGTCTCCATCTTCGGCCTGGTGTTCGGCGTCGCCCTCACCACCAATGATGCCAAGACGGTGCTGATCGCCGGCGCCACAGGGGCCGCTGCCGCTGCCGTCTCCATGATGGCGGGGTCCTATCTCGATGCCGAATCGGTGCGCGATGCCCGCCGCGCCCGCGCCCAGGCGGCCCCCGCCGAGCGCCGCGCCGCGCTCGCCGAAAGCCTCACCGCCATCCGCAACAACCTGCGCGCCGCCGGTGTCGCGCCGACCGATGTTGACCAGATCAGCGCCGCCATCAGCCGCAGCCCGCAGGCCGTGCCGGCCCTGCGCGCTGCCCTCGCGCCGGACGCCAACGACGACGCCTCTCCGGCCGCGCACGCCTTCTGGATGTTCGTGTCGGACCTGTTCGCGGGCTTCACCCCGGTGATTCCCTTCGCCTTGCTGCCCATGGAACAGGCGCGCATCGTCTCTCTCGCGGTGACCGCTCTGCTGCTGCTGGCGCTCGGCATCGGGCGCGGCCTCGTGGCCAAGCGGCCGGTGGCCCGAACGGCGTTCGAAACCCTGTCCGTCGCCACCTGCGCGGCCCTGGCGGGCATCGCCATGGGCCATTTCCTGTCCTGAGGCCCCATGCGCGATCCCGTCACCCTCCTGCCCCACCGCTCCACCCATGTGATCGCGCCGGACGGCGTGTCCCTGGCGGTCCAGGAATGGGGCACGGCGCTCGG
>NCHM01000732.1:787-2020 GCA_002257205.1 Rhizobiales bacterium 24-66-13
GCGCATTATCAGCAGGATAGCCGCTGGGCGGGCGACATCGCCGCGCTCATCGACCAGCTCGAGCTGGAGCGGCCGGTGGTGGTGGGATGGTCCTATGGCGGGCGGGTGATCTGCGATTATCTGCGCCATCACGGCGATTCCGCATTGGGCGGAATGGTGTTCGTGGATGCGGTGGTGGCCACCGAGCGGGCGCTGTTCGGCACCTGCAACAATCTGATGCGCCTGATGGGTAGCGAGGATCTCGCGACCAACATCGCCGCCACCCGTGCCTTCCTGCGCAAATGCTTCGAGATCCCGCTCGATGCCGAGAGCTTCGAAATCACCCTCGCCGCGAACATGATGGTGCCGCCCCAGGTGCGCGCGAGCATGGGCGGCCGCCCGGCGGACTACGCGCCGGAGCTCGCCGCCCTCACCCGCCCGGTCTTGGCGGTGCACGGGCGCAAGGACCAAGTGATTCTCCCCGCCATGTCGGACCGCATCGCCGAACACGCCCGAGGCGCCGAGCATGTGGTGTTTGAAACCTGCGGCCACGCGCCATTTCTGGAGGCGCCGGAAGCCTTCAATGCCCTGCTCGCGGGGTTCATCGACGTGGCAAGACATTCCCCAAAGTAAGCAATGCCCGCGATTGCGACGTTCGATCACAGGTGCGTTCCGTGGGGAACCTCGCTGCCACAAATCGGTTGCATGAGCGCCGCATTTGAGGCGACATCCCCTATGACGCCGGTGGACGCTGCGTTCCCGGCGACATTATTGACCGAGGTGGGTCCCCATGGCTTTCAAGACCTTCGCCGTCGCCAGTTTCGCCGCCCTCGTCATCGGCGCGATGCCCGCAAAAGCCAACGACAATTTCGACATCTTCGGCTTCACCAAGCTGTTCGGCACCTCGTCCATGGGCGTCACGGCCGGCACCTCGCCCATCCCGCGCCAGATGGTGGCGATCGACGGCAAGTATAAGCCGGGCACGATCATCATCCGCACCAACGAGCGGCGCCTGTATTACGTGACGGCGCCGGGCCAGGCGATCCGGTATGGCATCGGCGTCGGCCGCGAGGGCTTTCAATGGTCCGGCGTGAAGACCGTGAGCGCCAAGAAGGAATGGCCCTCCTGGACCCCGCCGTCGCAAATGCTGAAGCGCCGTCCTGATCTTCCGCGCTACATGCCCGGCGGCATCGACAATCCGCTCGGCGCGCGCGCCATGTATCTGGGATCGAGCCTGTATCGCATCCACGGCTC
>NCHM01000093.1 GCA_002257205.1 Rhizobiales bacterium 24-66-13
TCCCGAGGGCACCGAAATGGTGATGCCCGGGGACAATGTTTCGATGGACGTGGCCCTGATCGTCCCCATCGCCATGGAGGAGAAGCTGCGCTTCGCCATCCGTGAAGGTGGCCGGACCGTCGGCGCTGGCGTCGTCGCTTCCATCATCGAGTGAAATAGAAGTTTGAACGGGGGCGCGTGGTTCGCCCATGCGTCCCTCTTTCGTGGAGCCCTAGAGCCATGAACGGCCAGAACATTCGAATCCGCCTGAAGGCGTTCGATCATCGCATCCTCGATGCGTCAACACGCGAGATCGTCGCCACGGCCAAGCGCACGGGCGCGCAGGTGCGCGGCCCGATTCCGCTGCCGACGCGGATCGAGAAGTTCACCGTCAACCGGTCTCCGCACGTCGATAAGAAGTCGCGCGAGCAGTTTGAGATGCGTACTCACAAGCGGTTGCTCGATATTGTCGATCCGACGCCCCAGACGGTGGACGCGCTGATGAAGCTCGACCTCGCCGCCGGCGTTGACGTCGAAATCAAGCTCTGAAGTGAGGCGAGGAGACACGACCATGCGGTCAGGCGTCATCGCCCAGAAGGTCGGCATGACACGCATCTTTACGGATGCTGGTGAACATGTCCCGGTCACTGTGCTGAAAGTTGAGAGCTGCCAGGTGGTTGCCCACCGCACGCTCGATAGCAACGGATATGTCGCGGTTCAGCTCGGTGCTGGCCGTCGCAAGCCGAAGAACACCACCCGCGCCGAGCGGGGCCACTTCGCTGTGGCCGAGGTGGAGCCCAAGCGCAAGCTCGCGGAATTCCGCGTGGATGCCGAAGGCCTCATCCCGGTCGGTGCCGAGATCACCGCTGACCACTTCGTTGTGGGCCAGTATGTGGATGTCACCGGCACCACCATCGGCAAGGGCTTTGCCGGCGGTATGAAGCGGCACAATTTCGGTGGTCTGCGGGCCACCCACGGTGTGTCGATTTCCCACCGCTCCATCGGTTCGACCGGTGGGCGCCAGGATCCCGGCAAGACCTTCAAGAACAAGAAGATGCCGGGGCATATGGGTGACGTCACCGTCACCACCCAGAACCTCAAGGTCGTGATGACCGACGTCGAGCGCGGCCTGATCGCGGTCGAAGGTGCGGTTCCCGGCCACGCCGGCGGCTGGATCACGGTGCGTGATGCGGTGAAGAAGCGTCTGCCCACCGAAGCCCCCAAGCCCGGCGCGTTCAAGCTGCGCGACGGCAATGGCGGCGCGGCCGAGGTGCAGGCTGAAGCGACGAACGGGGAGGGCGCGTGATGGAAATCGCCGTCAAGACGCTCGATGGTGCCGACGCAGGTTCGGTGACGCTCTCGGACGAGATTTTCGGTCTCGAACCCCGTGCGGATATTCTGCATCGGTGTGTCACCTGGCAGCTGTCGCGCCGCCAGGCCGGTACGCATCGCACGAAGGGTCGTTCGGAAATCAACCGCACGTCCAAGAAGCTCTATAAGCAGAAGGGCACGGGCAATGCGCGTCACGGCGCGGCGTCTGCGCCGCAGTTCCGTGGCGGCGGCCGCGCCTTTGGTCCGGTCGTGCGGTCCCACGCCATCGACCTGCCGAAGAAGGTGCGCGCCCTGGCGCTGAAGCATGCGCTTTCGTCCAAGGCGAAGGCGGAGCAGATCGTCGTTCTCGACCACATGTCGCTGACCGACCCCAAGACCAAGGCCCTGAAGGAACAGTTCGCGAAGCTCGGTTGGGCTTCGGTGCTGATCGTGGACGGCTCCGAAGTGGAGGCGAACGTCGCCATGGCGGCGCGCAACCTCCCCTACGTGGACGTGCTGCCGATCCAGGGCATCAATGTTTACGACATCCTGCGGCGTGACACCCTGGTCCTGACCAAGGCAGCCGTGGACG
Source organism: Rhizobiales bacterium 24-66-13 (assembly GCA_002257205.1). Classification (GTDB taxonomy): domain Bacteria; phylum Pseudomonadota; class Alphaproteobacteria; order Rhizobiales; family Xanthobacteraceae; genus NCEH01. Next base: position 1,883 of record NCHM01000093.1, read on the forward strand.
CGCTGGAGGCGCGCTTCAAATGAGCCCGCAGCGGAACATCGAGCCACGTCATTACGACGTGATCCTGTCTCCCGTCATCACCGAGAAGGCGACGGCGGCGAGCGAATTCAACAAGGTCGTCTTCAAGGTCGCCCGCACCGCCACCAAGCCCCAGATCAAGGAGGCGGTGGAGAAGCTGTTCGACGTGAAGGTGAAGAGCGTCAACACCTTGGTCCGCAAGGGCAAGGTGAAGATCTTCAAAGGCCGCAAAGGTGTGCAGTCCGACGTGAAGAAGGCGGTCGTGACCCTCGAAGAGGGCCAAACCATCGACGTCACCACGGGTCTGTGAGCAGAGGGACGGGAATAAGACCATGGCGCTGAAGCATTTCAAGCCGGTCACGCCGAGCCTCCGCCAGCTCGTGATCGTGGACCGCTCCGGCCTCTACAAGGGCAAGCCGGTGAAGACGCTGACCGAGGGCAAGAGCTCCTCGGGTGGCCGCAACAATAACGGTCGCATCACGGTTCGCTTCCGTGGCGGCGGCCATAAGCAGACCTATCGTCTGGTGGACTTCAAGCGCACCAAGCGCGACATGGCGGCCGTGGTGGAGCGGATCGAATACGATCCCAACCGTTCGGCCTTCATCGCCCTGGTCAAGTACGAAGACGGTGATCTGGCTTATATCCTGGCGCCGCAGCGCCTGGCGGTGGGCGACAGCGTGATCGCCGGCGAGCAGGTGGACGTGAAGCCGGGCAATGCCGGGCCGCTGTCGAACCTGCCGGTCGGGACGATCGTGCACAATGTCGAGCTGAAGATCGGCAAGGGCGGCCAGATGGCCCGTTCCGCTGGCGCCTATGCGCAGATCGTCGGCCGCGACCACGGTTATGTGATCGTTCGCCTGAACTCGGGCGAGCAGCGCTTGGTGCACGGCGCGTGCTACGCGACGGTGGGTGCGGTTTCGAACCCGGACCACATGAACATCTCTCTGGGCAAGGCGGGTCGTAACCGCTGGCTCGGACGCAAGCCGCATAACCGCGGCGTGACCATGAACCCGGTCGATCACCCCCACGGCGGTGGTGAAGGACGTACCTCGGGCGGCCGTCATCCGGTCACCCCGTGGGGCCTCCCGACCAAAGGCAAGAAGACCCGCAACAACAAGGCGACGGATCGGTTCATCGTGACCAGCCGTCACAAGCGGAAGAAGTGAGGGCCTGACTTATGTCAAGAGCGATTTGGAAGGGCCCGTTCGTCGACGGCTATCTGCTCAAGAAGGCAGACACCGCGCGTGCTTCGGGTCGCAACGATACGATTAAGATCTGGAGCCGTCGCTCCACGATCCTCCCCCAGTTCGTGGGCCTTACTTTCGGCGTTTATAACGGCCAGAAGCACGTCCCCGTTTATGTGTCGGAAGACATGGTCGGCCACAAGTTCGGCGAATTCTCGCCGACCCGTACCTATTACGGGCATGCGGCCGACAAGAAGTCGAAGCGGCGGTGATAGGCCATGGGTAAGCAGGCAAAGCCCCGCGCTCTCGCGGACAACGAAGCCAAGGCGGTCGCGCGCAATCTGCGTGTCTCCCCCCAGAAGCTGAACCTCGTCGCGGGTCTGATCCGCGGCAAGAAGGTGGCGACGGCGCTCGCCGATCTCGAGTTCTCTCGCAAGCGGATCGCCCGCGATGTGAAGAAGTGCCTCGAGAGCGCGATCGCCAATGCCGAGAACAACCACGAGCTGGACGTCGACGATCTGATCGTTGCCGAAGCGCATGTGGGCAAGGGCCTGGTGATGAAGCGGTTCTCGCCGCGGGCGCGCGGTCGTGCCTCGCGCATCGAGAAGCCGTTCGCGCAGATCACCATCGTGGTGCGTGAAGTTGAGGAGCGGGCCTGATGGGTCAGAAGGTCAATCCGATCGGGCTGCGGCTCGGCATCAACCGCACGTGGGACAGCCGCTGGTTCGCCAACAAGGGCGAATACGGCCAGCTGCTCCACGAGGACATCAAGATCCGCAAGATGCTGTTCAAGCTTCTTAAGCAGGCCGCGGTGTCCAAGGTTGTCATCGAGCGTCCGCACAAGAAGTGCCGCGTGACGATTCATTCCGCCCGCCCGGGCGTGGTGATCGGCAAGAAGGGCGCCGACATCGACAAGCTTCGCAAGAAGGTTGCCGATATGACCAAGTCGGAGGTCTTCATCAACATCGTCGAAATCCGCAAGCCGGAAATCGATGCGCGGTTGGTGGCTGAATCCATCGCCCAGCAGCTGGAGCGCCGCGTCGCGTTCCGCCGCGCCATGAAGCGCGCCGTTCAGTCGGCGATGCGTCTCGGCGCCGAGGGCATCCGGATCAACTGCTCCGGCCGTCTCGGTGGAGCTGAGATCGCGCGCCTGGAATGGTATCGCGAAGGTCGTGTGCCGCTGCACACCCTGCGCGCCGATGTGGATTACGGCACCGCCACGGCCTTCACGACCTACGGGACGTGCGGCGTGAAGGTGTGGATCTTCAAGGGTGAAATCCTCGAGCACGATCCCATGGCCCAGGACAAGCGCCTGGCTGAGAGTGACGGCCCGAGCGGGCGTCCGCCCCGGCGTGAACGTGATCGCGACCATGGTCGTGACCGCGATCGCGACGCGGCCTGACGCTCGAGCAGAGAGAAAGGCGATAAGCCATGCTGCAACCCAAGCGCACGAAATTCCGCAAGCAGTTCAAGGGACGCATTCACGGCGTCGCTAAGGGCGGCACGGAACTGAATTTCGGCGAATTCGGCCTGAAGGCGCTCGAGCCCGAGCGCGTGACGGCCCGCCAGATCGAAGCCGCGCGTCGCGCACTGACCCGTCACATGAAGCGTGCCGGTCGCGTGTGGATCCGCGTTTTCCCCGATGTACCCGTGACCTCCAAGCCCACCGAAGTTCGTATGGGTAAGGGCAAGGGTGCTCCCGAATATTGGGCGGCCAAGATCAAGCCCGGCCGCATCATGTTCGAAATCGACGGTGTCAGCGTCGAGACGGCCCGTGAGGCTCTCACGCTCGCCGCCGCGAAACTGCCCATCAAGACGCGCTTCATTCAGCGCATCGCCGAGTGAGGAGAGGCTCATGAAAGCCGAGGACGTTCGGGCCCTCAGCCCCGATCAGCTCGCCGATGAGCTGCTGAAGCTGAAGAAGGAACAGTTCAACCTGCGCTTCCAGAAGGCGACGGGTCAGCTGGAGAACACGGCGCGGTCCAAGGAGATCCGTCGCGACATCGCGCGGGTCAAGACCGTGCAGACCACCAAGCGCGGCGCGGCCGCGTCGAAGGCGAAGTGAGGGAACGATGCCGAAGCGCGTGCTCCAAGGCGTCGTGGTAAGCGACAAGCAGGACAAGACGGTGGTGGTCCGGGTGGAGCGTCGCTTCACTCACCCGCTGCTGAAGAAGACCGTTCGTCGGTCCAAGAAGTATCACGCGCATGATGCGGAGAATTCGTATCACGTGGGCGATATCGTGTGGATCGAAGAGCATCGGCCTCTGTCTAAGCTGAAGAACTGGATCGTGATCCAGGGTGAGAAGCGGGCCGAGGTCTAGTAACGAAGCGCTCCGATGCTGGGTCCGTCGAGTTCGGGACGTCTGGACTGAGTGGAGACCGCATCGCAGTGAGAACCGTGTACCGATGAGCGGGCACGGTATGTGGAACGGGCAATGCCGGCTTGCCGGCGGCGCTGGATGACGAGAACAGGTGCGTCATGATCCAGATGCAGACCAATCTCGACGTGGCGGACAATTCCGGCGCGCGTCGCGTCATGTGCATCAAGGTGCTGGGCGGGTCCAAGCGGAAGTATGCTCACGTTGGCGACATCATCGTGGTGTCGGTCAAGGAAGCCATTCCGCGTGGCCGCGTTAAGAAGGGCGATGTCATGAAGGCCGTCGTGGTGCGCACGGCCAAGGACATTCGCCGCGTCGATGGTTCTGTGATCCGCTTCGACCGCAATGCGGCCGTGCTGATCAACAATCAGAAAGAGCCGGTGGGCACTCGTATCTTCGGACCGGTTCCGCGCGAACTCCGCGCCAAGAACCACATGAAGATCATCTCGCTGGCGCCGGAGGTGCTGTGATGGCGGCGAAGATCAAAAAGGGCGACAAGGTCGTCGTTCTCATCGGCCGCGACAAGGGTCGCTCCGGCGAGGTCATTCAAGTGATGCCGAAGGAGGAGCGTGCGCTCGTCCGTGGCGTCAATATCGTCAAGCGCCACCAGCGCCAGACAGCGGACAAGGAAGGCGGGATCATCTCCAAGGAGGCGCCCGTCCATCTGTCCAACCTTGCGGTCGCCGACCCCAAGGATGGCAAGCCGACCCGCGTCGGCTTCCAGGTGCTGGAAGACGGGACGAAGGTCCGCGTGGCCAAGCGTTCCGGGGAGAGGATCGATGGCTGAGGTGAGTTATACCCCCCGGCTACGTACGCACTACGACGAAGTCGTGCGCCCGAAGCTGATCGAGCAGTTCGGCTATAAGAACCCGCTGCAGGTTCCGACGATCGAGAAGATCGTCATCAACATGGGCGTTGGCGAAGCCACTGCCGACACCAAGAAGGTGACGACCGCTGCCGCGGATCTCGCGCGCATCGCCGGACAGAAGCCGGTTGTGACGCGGGCCCGCAAGGCGATCTCGAACTTCAAGCTGCGCGAAAACCAGCCGGTCGGCGCGAAGGTCACCCTTCGCAAGGTGCGCATGTTTGAGTTCCTGGACCGGCTCGTGACGATCGCGCTGCCGCGCGTTCGTGACTTTCGTGGTCTGAACCCCAAGAGCTTCGATGGCCGCGGCAATTATGCCATGGGCATCAAGGAACACATCGTGTTCCCCGAGATCAACTATGACCAGGTCGAGCAGATCTGGGGCATGGACATCATCGTGTGCACGACGGCAAAGACGGACGATGAGGCGCGGGCCCTGCTGCGCGCTTTCGACTTCCCCTTCCGCCAGTGACGGTATAGAAGAGGCGATTCGCGCTTGGGTCGGGACATTCCTGCCGGGCGCGTTTCCCTCTCAAATCAAGAGAAGGTTGTGATTTTCCGGCTGTGGAGGGGTTTTGGCCTCTTCAGACGCGGAGAACAGGAGCAAGACATGGCGAAGAAGAGCGCGATCGAGACAAACGAGCGTCGCCGCAGGCTCTCCAAGAGCTTGGCCGGCAAGCGCGCGGGTCTGAAGGCGATCGTGAACGACAAGACCCTGCCGATCGAGGAGCGGTTTGCCGCCACCCTCAAGCTCGCGCAGATGCCGCGGAATTCCGCGCAGATCCGCGTGCGCAACCGGTGCGAAGTCACTGGCCGCCCCCGCGCGTTTTACCGCAAGCTCAAGATGAGCCGTATCGCGCTGCGCGAACTCGGGTCCCAGGGACTTGTCCCGGGCCTCGTGAAGTCGAGCTGGTGAGGAGAGGCTCATGTCCATCAACGATCCCATCAGCGATCTGATCACCCGTATCCGCAACGCCCAGATGCGGCGCAAGGAGAAGACCTCGACGCCCGGTTCGCGCCTGCGCGCCAGCCTGCTCGACGTGCTCCGCGACGAAGGGTACATCCGCGGCTATACCTCGACCGATCACGGCAATGGCCGGACCGAGTTCGAGATCGAGCTGAAGTATTTCGACGGCCAGCCGGTGATCCGCGAGATTAAGCGCGTCTCCAAGCCGGGCCGCCGGGTCTATGCGTCCGTCAAGACCCTTCCGCGCGTTGCGAACGGTCTCGGCATCGCAGTTGTTTCCACGCCCCAGGGCGTGATGGCCGATCACGACGCCCGCGACAAGAATGTCGGCGGCGAAGTGCTCTGCACGGTGTTCTGAGCGAGCGACGGAGAGAAACATGTCGAAGATCGGCAAGCATCCCGTCGCCATTCCCGCCGGCGTCAATGTCAGCGTGGACGGTCAGACGGTGAAGGTGAAGGGCCCCAAGGGCGCCCTCGAATTGACTCTCGTGGAAGAAGTGCTGGCGGAGCTGAACGGCGCCGAACTGCAGGTCTCCATGCGCGGCGAGACGCAGCGGCATCGGGCGATGTGGGGCATGTCCCGCACGCTGGTCGCCAACCTCGTCGAAGGCGTGACGAAGGGTTTCGAGAAGAAGCTCGAAATCACCGGCGTCGGCTACAAGGCCGCGGCTGCCGGCAAGAACCTGAACCTGTCTCTCGGCTATAGCCATGACGTGATCTACGCGATCCCCGAAGGGATCCAGATCGTCACCCCGAAGCCCACGGAAGTGCTGGTTTCGGGCATGGACAAGCAGAAGGTCGGTCAGGTCGCTGCCGAGATCCGCGAGTTCCGCGGCCCCGAACCCTACAAGGGCAAGGGCGTCAAATACGCAGGCGAATTCATCTTCCGCAAGGAAGGCAAGAAGAAGTAACGGAGGCGAACCATGGCTAAGGATTTGGAGGCGCTGGCGCGCCGCAAGGCCAAGGTGCGCCGTGCGATTCGCGTTGCGGCCAACGGGCGTCCCCGCCTGTCGGTGCACCGCACCTCGCAGCACATCTATGCGCAGATCATCGACGATGCGAAGGGCGAGACCGTAGCGGCCGCCTCCAGCCTCGAAAAGGACCTGCGCGGCACCCTGAAGACCGGCGCAGACACCGAGGCCGCCAAGGCCATCGGCAAGCTGGTTGCTGAGCGTGCGGCGGCGAAGGGCGTGACCGCGGTCGTGTTCGACCGTGGCGCATACATCTATCATGGGCGCGTCAAGGCGCTCGCTGAGGGCGCCCGCGAAGGCGGCCTTCAGTTCTGACGCGAAGGACGTAGCGAAATGGCCCGTGAACGGGAACACCGCGGAGATCGCGAGGATCGTGACAACACGTTCGTGGACAAGCTGGTCCACATCAATCGTGTCGCGAAGGTTGTGAAGGGCGGACGGCGCTTCGGTTTCGCCGCCCTGGTTATCGTCGGCGACCAGAAGGGTCGCGTCGGGTTCGGTCATGGCAAGGCGCGTGAAGTGCCTGAAGCCATCCGCAAGGCCACGGAAAGCGCCAAGCGCGCGCTGATCCGCGTGCCGCTGCGCGAAGGCCGCACCCTGCATCACGACGTGCACGGGCATCACGGTGCGGGCAAGGTCATCCTGCGCGCCGCCCCGGCCGGTACCGGCATCATCGCCGGCGGCCCCATGCGCGCCGTGTTCGAGACGCTCGGCATCCACGATGTCGTCGCCAAGTCGTTCGGGTCTTCCAACCCCTACAACATGGTGCGCGCCACGTTTGACGCCCTGGTCAATCAGGACAGCCCGCGCTCCGTCGCTTCGCGCCGGGGTATCAAGGTGTCGCAGCTTCAGTCCCGCCGCCGCGTCGAAGACGCGGAAGCGACGGACTGAGCCAGGCAGCAACCATTAGGAGCGCGCCATGGCTAAGGCGACCGAAAAGACGGCGGCTTCCACCGCCAAGACCGTAACCGTGGAGCAGATCGGTTCGCCGATCCGCCGCCCGTTCTCGCAGGAGGCGACTTTGGTCGGCCTCGGCCTGAACAAGCGGCATCGCCGCTCCACTCTCCAGGATACGCCGGCCGTGCGCGGCATGATCGCGAAGGTCGGCCATCTCGTCCGCGTGGTCGAGGGCGAGTGAGGGCCATCAGATGAAGCTCGACGAGATCAGAGACAATGTCGGCGCGCGCAAGAAGCGCATGCGCGTCGGCCGGGGCATCGGCTCCGGTAAGGGCAAGACCGCTGGTCGCGGCGTCAAGGGTCAGAAGGCCCGTACCGGCGTTGCGATCAAGGGCTTCGAGGGCGGCCAGATGCCGTTGCATCGTCGCCTGCCGAAGCGGGGCTTCCACAACATCTTCGCCCTCGACTTTAACGAAGTGTCGCTGGGCCGGTTGCAGACCGCCATCGACGCTGGAAAGCTCGATGCGAACGCGACAATCGATTCAGCGGCGCTGGTGGCTGCTGGCGTCATCCGCCGTGCCAAGGATGGCGTGCGCGTGCTGGGGTCGGGCGAACTGAAGGCGAAGGTTTCGCTTGAGGTGGCCTATGCCACCAAGTCGGCGGTTGAGGCGATCGAAAAGGCGGGTGGCTCGGTCACCATGTCTGCGGTTGCGGTAGAAGCTGCGTGATTTCTGATGACGGCGGGGCAGGGCTGCTTCGCCGTCGTTGCCTGTGCGGTGTGTTAAAAAATCATTTCGTTTCAAGAATTTAAGGCCCCACCGGGCATGGGGCCGAAATTAGAGGCGGTCGTTCCGCCTCATCGCGTAGGCCCGGCGCGTCATCTCGCCAATGGTCTGCCGCGGCGAGTGCGGGTATGACCGATGGAAAGATGCGGTGCGTGCCGGCTCTCGCCCTGACGCCGCGCGCTCCCGCGTCTCATGGATAGGCCGTTCCCACGCGGATGGCCCAAGCGGAGCAAGGCATGGTCTCGGCGGCGGAACAACTCGCAGCGAACCTGAATTTCGGTGCTCTCGGCAAGGCCGAGGAGCTGAAAAAGCGCATCTGGTTCACCCTCGGTGCCCTTCTGGTGTATCGCCTTGGAACCTATATCCCCCTCCCGGGGATCAATCCCGATGCGCTCTCGCAAGTCTTTCACGGCGCGCAGAATGGCATTCTCGGCCTGTTCAACATGTTCTCCGGCGGTGCCGTCGAGCGCATGGCGATCTTTGCGCTGAACATCATGCCGTATATCTCCGCTTCGATTATCATTCAGCTGCTGACCACCGTCTCGCCGACGCTGGAAGCGCTGAAGAAGGAAGGCGAGAGCGGC
>NCHM01000733.1 GCA_002257205.1 Rhizobiales bacterium 24-66-13
CGGTTGCCGGTGAAGGTGGCGGGGCGGGCCTCGCCGATGGTCTGGGGCGCCGTCGCGCCGCGTCCTTCGCGATTCATGCCAGCACCTCCTTCAGCGCGGCCGCATAGGCGGCGCGGTCTTCGTCCGTGGATGTCTCGGTGGCGGCCACCAGGATCAGATCGTCGAGGCCGGCATCGGGCGCCAGCCGGGAATAGGGCACGCCGCCGAGAATGCCCTTGGCCGCCAGCTTCTCGATCACCTCGGCGGCGTTGCCGGCGACGCGGATGGTGAATTCGTTGAAGAAGCTCTCGTTCAGCACCGCGACGCTGTCGAGCGCGGCCAGCCGGTCGGCGAGGTCGCAGGCGGCGGCGTGATTGATGCGCGCGAGCCGCGTCAGCCCCGCTTCGCCCAGCAGCGAGAGATGGATGGTGAAGGCCAGGGCGCACAGGCCGGAATTGGTGCAGATATTGGACGTCGCCTTCTCGCGGCGGATATGCTGTTCGCGGGTGGACAGTGTCAGCACGAAGCCGCGCCGTCCTTCCGCATCCACCGTCTCGCCGGCGAGGCGGCCGGGCATCTGGCGCACGAATTTCGCGCGGGTGGCGAACAGGCCCACATAGGGGCCGCCGAAAGTGAGGGGATTGCCGATGGACTGGCCTTCTCCCACCACGATGTCCGCCCCCTGCGCGCCCGGCGGCTCGACGAGGCCGAGCGATACGGCTTCCGTGAACACGGCGATCAAGAGCGCCCCGGCGGCATGGGCCTTTTCCGCGATGGGTTTCAAATCCACCAGGTTGCCGAACACGTCCGGGCTCTGCACCACCACGCAGGAGACGGTCTCGTCGATGGCCGCGCTCACATCGTCCGGCCCCGTGGGCTGGGGCGCGAGGCGCAGCAGCGGTACTTCGGCATAATGGGAGACGGTGGCGATGGTCTGCGCGTAATGGGGATGCAGATTACCCGCCAGCACCGCCTTGCCGCGCTTCGTCACCCGATGGGCCATCAGTACTGCTTCGGCGGCGGCGGTGGAGCCGTCGTACATGGAGGCGTTGGCCACTTCCATGCCGGTGAGTTCCGCCACCTGGGTCTGGAACTCGAACAGATATTGCAGCGTGCCCTGGGCGATCTCGGGCTGGTAGGGCGTATAGGAGGTGAGGAATTCCGAGCGCTGGATCAGATGATCCACGCTCGCCGGCACATGGTGGCGATAGGCGCCGGCGCCGACGAAGAACGGCACCGAGCCC
>NCHM01000094.1 GCA_002257205.1 Rhizobiales bacterium 24-66-13
ATCTTCGCCAACCTGTTCGACGACGAGGACGGCGAGGGCTACAGCCTGATCTGGTCCCGCCCCAACGGCCGCCGGAGCGACTGACCCCGCCTCCAATGCTCCGTCCGGCTGGTCCGGGCGGGGCGCGAGAAGCGGCGATGGACTGCATTAACTCGTTTTAGCGCTGCCAAATCGGCTTCGGCTGTTCTCGACGGCCCGGCACGTCAGGTCAGGTAATACAGCAGACCGACAGTATCAGCACCCATGGCCACGATGGCCGCGCCAAGGATGATCCAGGCCACCTCGATCTTGGTCGTCAGCAGAAGGACTAGGCCGGCGACCCCGATGGCGATCGTGACGGGGTCGGTAAGAGCCTCGCGCCCAAGCGGGATGGCAGCGGCTAACAGCAGCCCGGCGCTGGCGATGACCACGGTCTCGAGTATCGCACGCACGCGCGGATGCTTCATCCGCCGGCCAGCGAAGTGGACAGTTGGGATGACCAGCAGAGCGGGTGTGATCATAGCCAGCCAGCCGGCGATGGCGCCTGACACACCGGCGGCGAAGTAGCCAGCGCTCACCACCCACAGGCCGACGGGACCCGGAGTACTACGAGTAATCACCACCGCCTCGTTGAGCTGCTCTGCCGTGAGGACGTGGCGGTGGGTCACGAGCGCGTCCTGGATAACCGGCAGGGAGGCGAGACCCGCGAAGGCGGTGGCAGTCCCCTTGAGCAGTAGCAGGTAGAGTTCGAGGAAGCTCATGCGCGCACCGTGGGGATGAAAATTCCGACGCCGGCCGCGAGGAGTAGAACCTCGACCGGCGAGAGGCCGATGAGAACGTTCAATAAGAAGGCCGCCCCAGCGATGACTGCCACGCGGAGGCGTGTTCCTGGCCGAACGTAAGGATGCGCGATCGTCCAGCATGTTTTCACGGTCACGGCGACCGCGGCTGCGACTGCACCGTGGATGGCTGCCTGGGCCCAGCCAACGTGCTGCCAGATACTGAAGAGCGCTGTAGCCAATACGACCATTGCGGCGCACGGGATGGAACCTGCCAGCAAGGCCACGACGGCGCCGGGAAGGCCTCGTGTGATCCAGCCTACGCCGGTACAGAAGGCTAACAAGTTGGTGCCAGGAGTGAGCCTGGCCGTAGCGAAACAGACGGTGAATTCGTCCTCGCCAATCCATTTGCGACGATCAAGGATTTCACGCCGTAGGACTGCAACGGTAGCGCTGCCTCCGCCCAACGTGATGTTGCCGTAGCGGACAAAGATGTCGGCCAAGCGGAACAGGCTTGGTCGTGCCACCAGTCCCTCGCGGACAGGATCGTCTGTCTCCACAGCCATTCAGTTCCCTCCAGATCGAGCCCGGCGCGCACGAGGACGGAGGCCGAGATTAGTTGGACAGGGTTGAAGCTCAGGCCATGCTCCCATGGCCACGGCCGTCGGCGTGCGCGAAACAGAATGAAACGGTATGAACAAGGCTGTCAGTACGGCAAATTCTCTCATATCGTCGTAAATCGTGGCGAATAAGGTCCGATTTGTAAAGGTAGAGTGATGCAAGGATCGGGATTTAATGCTACATTATGTGCCAAAATAGATGAAAATAGATGAATTGATATGCAGGACTTTCCATGGACGCGCGTAATGCCCTGACTGTCGAGGACGTGGCCGAGCTGCTGAATGTCAGCCGGAGCGGCATCTATGCGCTGGTCAAGGACGGCGGGATCGGATTCTACAAGGTGGGCCGCAAGATCCGCTTCACCGAGGCTCACGTGCGCGACTACATTGAGCGCTCCGGCAAGGCGCCGCGCCCGCGCCAACACGACGCACCGCCAGCATACGACGAGGACAAGTATTTCGATCTGTCGGCAGGGCGCCGTGCCGGAGATGGCTTCATCATCTGCGGCCAGGATCTCATCCTCGACATACTGTCGAACTTCATGCGTATGCACGGCGTCATGGCGCTGCGAGCCTATATCGGGAGCTACGACAGCCTCGTCTCGCTCTATTACGGCAAGGTCTCGGTCGCGAGCGCTCACCTCTGGGACAGCGCGAGCGACGACTACAACGTGCCCTATGTCCGCGCCTTGCTGCCGGGCGTTCGCTGCGTGGTCGTCAATGTCACTTACCGCATGCAGGGTTTCTACGTCGCCAAGGGCAACCCCAAGAACATCCGCTCGTGGCACGACTTCGAGCGAGAGGACGTCACCATGATCAATCGCGAAAAAGGCGCGGGATCGCGGGTGCTGCTCGACGAGAACCTCAAGCTCGTCGACCTCTATGGCAGCCGGATCAAAGGCTACGGCAACGAGAACCAGTCCCATCTCGCCGTAGCCAGCGCAGTGGGCCGAGGCGATGCAGATGTGGCGGTAGGGATGGAGAAAATCGCCCGCCAAGTCGAAAATGTCGACTTCGTCCCGCTGAAGAAGGAACGGTACGACCTCGTGATCAAAATGGAGCAGATCGATACGCCGGAGGTGGCCACGATGCTGCAAATCCTACGCTCGGAGCGATTTCAGAACGAGTTTAGGAGCATCGGTGGATACGACATCACCGACATTGGGAAAGTCGTCGCCGAGACGTGAGACTGAATTCGCTGCGGTCCGTAAAGCCGCCCGCGCCTAGCGGGTCGCAGCTGCGTTAGTGAGTTTGGGTTCTCGTAACTCCGCGCGTGCCCGCGACACAATCTGCCAGCCTCCGCTCACCCCGAGCGCGGCCATGATGGTGGCTACGATGAGGTCCGGCCAGCCCGTGCCGGTGCCGAACACACCAGCGGCAGCCGCGAGCACAGCAAGATTGCCGATCGCATCGTTGCGTGAGCAGATCCACACCGAACGCATGTTCGCGTCACCCGTCCGAAAGCGGTAAAGCATCAGCGCGACGCCGCCGTTGGCGAAGAGTGCGAGGATGCCGACGATGCCCATCGTTTCCGCTGTTGGCAGCGTACCCGCGACCGCATGCCAGGCTGTTGAGGCGAGCACGGCAACACCGAGCAGGCCGAGCGACCATCCCTTCAGGAGAGCGGCGCGTGCTCGCCACGTCAGCGCCATCCCGGCAACGCCGAGGCTGATCGCGTAGTTGGCCGAGTCACCGAGGAAGTCGATGGCGTCCGCCTGAAGCGATGCTGATCCGGCCGCCACGCCCGCCACGATCTCGGCCAGGAACATGCCTGTGTTGATCGCCAGCGCGATCCAGAGCGCGCGGCGCCAGCGCGGACTATTCAGTTCGCTCCCCTTGGAAGAGGAGCAGCAGTCGTCGTGGCAACAGCCGGCCATCTCGTCACCTCGCGGAATTTGATGTGACCCCCTATATGGACCCTGTAGCCACTATAGGGTCAAGGCATGTCACGACTGAGCATCGGAGATCTGGCGAAGCGTACCGGCACGAAAGTCGAGACGATCCGATACTACGAGCGGATCGACCTGCTGCCGGCTCCGGCGCGCACGAGAAACAACTACCGATCCTATGACGACGACCATCTTGGGCGTCTGAGCTTCATCCGGCGCGCCCGCGACCTCGGCTTTCCCCTCGACCAGGTTCGCGAGCTGCTGGACCTTGCCGACCAACGCGATCGTTCATGCGAGGCGGTGGACGTGATCGCCCGCCAGCACCTGGCCGAGGTCGAGCGCAAGATCGCGGACCTAAATGCGCTTCGTGGCGAACTCACCGACGTCATCAGTCGTTGCGAGCATGGCATCGTTGCTGATTGCCGCATCATCGGGGCGCTGGTCCCTGCCATCGAAAATTGAGCCGTCGACGTTCCCATCGAACTCTTGCATCTAGTCCATATGTCGAGTAGTCTCGACATATGGACTCTGATCAAGCTATCCTTGCCTTCTCGGCGCTCGCCCAGCCCACCCGGCTGCAGGTGTTCCGTCTCCTGATGGAGCATGAACCTGACGGCTTGTCGGCGGGCGAGGTCGCACGCCGCATGAGCGTGCCTCACAACACCATGTCGACGCATCTCGCAATTCTGACCCGCGCCGGGCTGATCGATGCCGAGCGGCAGAGCCGCTCCATCGTCTATCGCGCCCAACTCGAAGCCATGCGCGGGCTCGCCGGCTTCCTCGTAAAGGATTGCTGCGGTGGCCGGCCGGAACTCTGTGCGCCGCTGATCGCCGACCTGACGCTCTGTTGCCCACCACAAAAACCATCCTCCAAGGAGGTCGCCCATGGCTGACCGCATCTACAATGTGCTCTTCCTCTGCACCGGTAACTCGGCGCGCTCGATCCTGGCCGAGAGCATCCTGCGCAAGGACAGTGCCGGACACTTCCGCGCCTTCTCAGCCGGCAGTCATCCGAAGGGACGGGTCAATCCCTTCGCGCTGAAGGTACTCGAAAGCTTCGACTACCCGACAGACGGCTTCCGCTCCAAGAGTTGGGAGGAGTTCGCCAACACCGACGCGCCCGTCATGGATTTCGTGTTCACCGTCTGTGACAACGCCGCCGGCGAGACCTGTCCCATCTGGCCGGGCCAGCCGATGACGGCGCATTGGGGGATCGAGGACCCGGCCGCGGTCGAAGGCTCCGACATCCAGAAGGAAGCCGCCTTCGTCACCGCGTTTCGTTACCTGAAGACCCGCATCGGGGTGTTCACGGCGCTGCCGCTGAAGAGCCTCGACAAGATCGCGCTCGGCACGAAGCTGCGTGAGATCGGCCAGAGCGAAGGCTCGACATCGCATCGCCCGAGCGCAGCGTGAGGTGCATCATGGACGTGATCATCTACCACAATCCCGATTGCGGCACCTCGCGCAACACATTGGCGATGATCCGCAATGCCGGAATCGAGCCGCATGTCATCGAGTATCTGAAGACGCCGCCGTCGCGGACGATGCTCAAGCAGCTCATTGCGCGCATGGGCATCTCCGTTCGCGCGCTGCTGCGCGAGAAGGGCACGCCCTATGGCGAGCTGGGCTTGGCTGATTCCAGCCTCACGGACGAGCAGCTCCTCGAGGCCATGATGGCGCACCCGATCCTGATCAACCGGCCGATCGTCGTGGCGCCAAAGGGGGTCCGGCTCTGTCGCCCTTCGGAACAGGTGCTCGATCTGCTGCCGGCGCAGCGAGGCGACTTCGTCAAGGAAGACGGCGAGCGCGTGGTGGACGAGCACGGCGGCCGTGTAGCAACGGCGTGAGGAAGTCCTATGTCCACCTTTGAACGCTATCTGACCCTCTGGGTCGCGCTCTGCATCGTCGCCGGTGTGGCGCTCGGCCATTTCATGCCGGGCGCTTTCCATACCATCGGCACGGCCGAGATCGCCAAGGTCAACTTGCCTGTCGCGGCGCTGATCTGGCTGATGATCGTGCCGATGCTGATCAAGATCGACTTCGCCGCGCTCGGCCAGGTGAAGGAGCATTGGCGCGGCATCTGCGTGACGCTGTTCGTCAACTGGGCCGTGAAGCCGTTCTCAATGGCGGCGCTTGGCTGGCTCTTTGTAGGATATCTGTTTCGGCCATATCTGCCCGCCGCCCAGATCGACAGCTATATCGCGGGCCTCATCATCCTCGCCGCAGCACCCTGTACGGCGATGGTGTTCGTCTGGTCGAACCTCACCAAGGGCGAGCCGCATTTCACGCTGAGCCAGGTCGCGCTCAACGACTCCATCATGGTGTTCGCCTTCGCGCCGATCGTCGGCTTGCTGCTCGGCCTCTCGGCCATCACGGTGCCCTGGAACACGCTTGTCCTGTCGGTCGCACTTTACATCATCGTGCCGGTGATTGCCGCACAACTCGTGCGCCAGCGTCTCCTCGCGAGTGGCGGGGAACCGAGGCTGAAAGCTTTCCTCGACCGACTGCAGCCCGTCTCGCTCATAGCCCTGTTGGCGACACTGGTGCTGCTATTCGGCTTCCAGGGCGAGCAGATCATCGCCCAGCCGCTTGTCATCGCGCTGCTCGCGGTGCCGATCCTGATCCAGGTCTATTTCAACGCCGGTCTCGCCTATCTGCTGAATCGGATTTCCGGTGAGCAGCACTGCGTCGCCGGCCCCTCCGCCCTGATCGGCGCCTCCAACTTCTTCGAGCTGGCGGTCGCCGCCGCGATCAGCCTGTTCGGTTTCCAGTCGGGTGCGGCGCTGGCCACCGTGGTCGGCGTGCTGATCGAAGTGCCGGTCATGCTGACCGTCGTCTGGATCGTGAACCGCTCGAAGGGCTGGTACGAACGCGGCCAGACAGCGCCGCGCGTCGTCAAAGAGGCGCGCTGATGCAGACGCCCGATTTGGTGGATTTGCCGAACATCGATGCCGATGCGTTCGAACGCCCGACGACGGCTGCGCTGATCCCAGAGCCGCCGACGCACCCGCCGCGCATCCTGCTGCTTTACGGCTCCCTGCGCGACCGATCGTTCAGCCGGTTCCAGGCCCAGGAAGCCGCTCGTCTTCTCGAAGCCTTCGGCGCCGAGACCCGCATCTTCAACCCCAGCGGCTTGCCGCTTCCGGATGATGCACCCGCCGATCACCCCAAGGTCCAGGAATTGCGTGACCTGTCGGCCTGGTCGGAGGGGCAGGTCTGGTGCAGCCCGGAGCGCCACGGCGCCATGGCAGGCATCATGAAGACGCAGATCGATTGGATTCCGCTGTCCATCGGCGCGGTCAGGCCGACACAGGGCAAGACGCTCGCCGTCATGCAAGTCAGCGGCGGATCGCAGTCCTTCAATGCCGTGAACCAGATGCGCGTTCTCGGCCGCTGGATGCGTATGATCACGATCCCGAACCAGTCTTCGGTCGCCAAGGCCTACGAGCAGTTCGATGAAGCGGGCCGGATGAAGCCGTCCCCCTATTACGACCGCGTCGTCGACGTCGTCGAGGAGCTGATGAAATTCACCCTGCTGACGCGCGGCCCTTCCGCCTACCTCACCAGCCGTTATAGCGAGCGCAAGGAGGCGGCGGCGAAGCTAGCCGAGCGGGTCAAGTTGGCCGCGATCTAACGCATCGACTATATTTCGAATATTGTCGAAATATCTCTTGACGGTCACGAGCGCGGTGCTTAGGTTATTTCCATGAATATCGAACAAGCAGCAAAACAGCTTGAGGCCCTGGGCAACCCGACCCGGTTGCAGGTTTATCGGGCGCTGGTCCGTGCGGGCGATGAGGGGCTTCCGGTCGGCCACCTGCAAGAGAAGATCGGGATCGCGGCTTCGACGCTATCCCATCACCTCCACCGCCTGATCCTGACGGGCCTCGTGACCCAGGAACGTCAAGTGACGACGCTGATCTGTCGCGCAAACTATCCGGCGATGAGCACTCTTGTTGGCTTCCTTGTCGAGGAATGCTGCGTCGATGCCGGATGCGCTGTTGCGGACGGAGAAGCCGCCGCCTGAAGTCTCCTTTTTGTTTGCCTCAAATTTCGATAATTCCGGAAGGATAGAATATGACAAAGCAATCTATTGAGGATCTCCCCATCGCCGTCATCGGGGGTGGCCCAATCGGGCTCGCAGCGGCAGCCCACCTCGCTTCCAGGAATGTTCCGGTGAAGGTCTATGAAGCCGGAACGTCTGTTGCGTCGAACATTCGCGACTGGGGGCATATCCGGGTTTTCACACCATGGCGCTATTGCGTAGACAGCGCGGCGACGACCCTGCTTGAAAAGCACGGCTGGCGGATGCCCCCCGAGGATGACATTCCGACCGGGCTGGAAATTGTCACCCGTTATCTTGAGCCGCTTGCCGCAACGCCCGAACTGTCCGGCGTCATCGAGATTGGCGCGCGCGTGACGGCGATCTCACGTCTCGGCATCGATAAGGTGGTGAGTCAGGGACGGGAGAACCGGCCCTTCGTTCTGGTCGTCGAGACGTCAAACGGGGTGCGCCGGGATCTGGCCCGTGCGGTCATCGACGTGTCCGGCACCTGGACCACGCCCAATCCGCTCGGCGCAAGCGGCCTGCCGGCGGACGGGGAGGCGCAGAACGCCGATAGCATCGCCTATGGCATTCCCGATGTGCTTGGACGCGATCGGACCGCCTACGCAGGGCGGACGACGCTCGTGGTCGGCGCAGGGCATTCGGCGGCGAATGTCCTGCTCGATCTGGCTCGGCTTGCCGAGGCAGAGCCTAGCACGAGTCTCCTGTGGGCGACGCGCGGGACCAACCTTGCTCGTGTCTATGGCGGCGGCGACGCTGACGAGCTCGCGTCGCGCGGTGATCTGGGTAGGCGCCTGCGGGAACTGGTGGAGACCGGACGCACGACCCTTACCCCCGGCTTCTCGATCCTGCGCCTGCGCAAGGAGGCCGACCGTCTCGTTGCAGAAGGTGAAACTGCAGACGGACCCATGGCGCTAGGACCGATCGACCGCATCATCGTCACGACGGGTCAGCGTCCGGATCTGGCGTTGACGCGGGAGCTGCGCCTCGAACTCGATCCGTGGCTCGAAAGCGTGAAGGCGCTCGGCCCGCTGATCGATCCGAACAAGCATTCCTGCGGCTCCGTTCCTCCGCATGGGTATCGCGAACTGTCGCACCCGGAGCCCGGCTTCTACACGGCAGGCATCAAGAGCTATGGCCGGGCGCCGACCTTCTTGCTGCTGACCGGCTATGAGCAGGTCCGTTCGATCGCGGCGGCGCTGGCCGGCGACTTCGCAGCGGCCCAGAATGTGCAACTCGTCATTCCCGAAACTGGTGTCTGTTCGCTTCAGGTCGACGATAGCGTCGCCCCATCCGGGTGCTGCGATACTCCGCCTGCCAAGAAGGCGGCTCCCTGCTGTGCTGGCGCTGCGGCCGATCAGGTCGTGGAACGGATCGGTGAACACTGATCTGATGCGGGAAGTGCCCACTCAACGATGCGTCATCCCCGTTCTGGGGGTGACGCAGATCCTCGCGTGGGGGTCTTCCTATTATCTGCTCGCCGTGCTCTCCAAGCCCATTGCCGACGATACCGGCTGGTCGTTGGCATGGGTGGTCGGCGGATTATCGCTCGGCCTCCTCACGGCCGGTCTGGCTTCGCCCAAAGTGGGCGACAGCATCCAGCGCTACGGCGGTCGCCCCGTCCTCGCGGCCAGCGCCATCTTCCTCGCGTGTGGCCTGATAGGCTTGGCGCTCGCACCAAACTTACCCGTCTACATCGCGTCCTGGCTCGTGCTCGGCTTCGGCATGGGAGCTGGTCTCTATGACGCCGCGTTCGGAACACTCGGTCGACTCTACGGCCAGCAGGCCCGATCAGCCATCACGACGTTGACCCTGTTCGGTGGATTCGCCAGCACCATCTGCTGGCCGCTCTCGGCCATGTTGGTGTCGGAGCTAGGATGGCGGGGCACCTGCTTTGTCTATGCCGCGATTCATCTGACAATCCTCCTGCCGCTCTACGTCTTTGCACTTCCAAAGGAGGCGAGGCGGCATGAGGAGGTGGGCGTGCCGCTCTCGGCGAACCGAACTTCGGGCAGCAAACCCGACGGAGAGGCGCCAGGCGGATCGAGAATGCTCTTCGGGCTTGTCGCCTTGGTCATCACGATCAGCTCGATGATCTCTGCTCTGTTCTCCGTCCATCTGCTCACCATTCTCCAGTCCCGCGGCATCACGCTCGCGGCAGCTGTCGCATTGGGCGCCATGGTCGGCCCGTGCCAGGTCGGCGCGCGGGCAATCGAGATGGTCATCAGCCGGAACCACCACCCGATCTGGACGAAGCTCGCCTCAACGATCTTCGTCGCAACAGGAATAGCGATGCTATGGGCCGGCCTGCCGATCGTTTCAGCGGCGCTCGTGTTCTACGGGGCGGGGATCGGCATCGAATCGATCGCTAGGGGAACGCTTCCGCTCGCGCTGTTCGGGGCGCGCCGCTACGCCGCGATCGTCGGCCGGATCGCCATGCCGAGCCTGGTCATGCAAGCCGCGTCGCCATCACTTGGCTCCGTGCTGATCGAGCGATTGGGCGCGAATGGAGCGCTCGGTACGCTCTTCGCGGTCGCCATCGTCAATGTGCTGCTGGTGATCGTGCTGTTCGGTTTCGTGTCGAAACATGCGCGCTCGACCGCCGCTGTCGCTTCGACCGAGCGGGGGTGACACCATCACGTCGACGGGGCGAGGCTGGATCAGGCATTCCGTATGCCCACCGTCCTCGTCATCGAACACGGGGTGACTGCGGTCTGGCGTCGAGGCTCACCCCGTCATCGCAGAGTGCCGGGCGTCGTGGCGGTCGTTGAGCCGGTACGGACCAGATGGCGACGCCTGGGAGGCCCGGCCAACGAGTCGCGCGAAATGAGGCGTGCAGCCGAAGCTTGGCTTCGGAAACAGGAGATCCGTCGGTTGCCTGGTCGGGGACACAACACCGTCGAATTTAATAGCCAGCCTCTGCGGTGACTCGAGGATAGCCACGTTCCCTTGATGTCGGCTCTGTCGGACCGAGCGCACCCAACGGCCTCTTCGATGGATTGATCTGGCCGAAGGCCGGCTGAAGCCTCGACCGCCTATGGCGCAACAGCGGCGTCAAAACTTTCTTCCCCTGCCGGCTGCGCCGTCATTCCTCGCGAGACAAGAAAGCCCCTCCTTTGCTGTCGAGCCCCTTCGGGGTGCGCCGTCGATCGCCTCCGGCCCCTCGATCACCATCGAGGCCGCAATGGTGCGGGCTC
>NCHM01000095.1 GCA_002257205.1 Rhizobiales bacterium 24-66-13
TGGCGCGCGTCGGCATGATCCACCATGGTCAATGTCACCGCCGAGGCGAGGGCGAGAACGCCCATCAGAACCGGCATGCGCTTGAAAATCTTCATTTTCACCCTCGAAAGGAACCACCCGCATCCACCATGCCCCCTCCGCTTGCGCAAGAGGTGACCTAACGGCAGATAGGTGGGATATGGGGATAGATTTGTGGCTTTGTCAGGGGGTGGCGCGCGGCCACCCCGTTATTTTTGCCGTCCTCAGGCGGCCAGCCCCTTCACGAGGTCCAGCGCCTGACGTTCGAACAGCCGGCGATAAAGGCCGTTCTCGCGCGCGACGAGGGCATCATGGTCGCCCTCCTCCACGATCCGCCCCTTGTCGAACACCAGCAGCCGGTCGAGCGAACGCACCGTGGACAAACGGTGCGCGATCACCAGCGTGGTGCGCCCCACCATGAGGCGCTCCATCGCCTCCTGGATCAGCGCCTCGGATTCTGAATCGAGGCTGGAGGTGGCCTCGTCCAGGATCAGGATGCGCGCATCGGCGAGGAACGCGCGGGCGATGGCGATGCGCTGGCGCTCGCCGCCGGAGAGCTTCACGCCCCGCTCGCCCACCAGCGTGCCATAGCCGCGTGGCAGGCGCTCGATGAAGCCGCTGGCATTGGCCAGGGCCGCCGCCCGCTCGATCTCGGCGCGCGTGGCGTCGGGCCGGCCATAGGCGATGTTCTCGGCCAGCGAGCGATGGAACAGGATCGGCTCCTGCGCCACCACCGCGATGGACCGCCGCAGCGAACCCTGCTGCACGTCGCGCACATCCTGCCCGTCCACCAGCACCCGCCCGCCGGTCACGTCGTGCAGCCGCTGGATGAGCTTCACGAACGTGGTCTTGCCGGAGCCGGAATGGCCCACGAGGCCCACCCGCTCACCCGCATCGATGGAGAGCGAGAGGTTGTCGTAGAGCGGCTTCTCATGGCCCTGGTAATGGAAGCGCACGGCCTCGAAGGCGATGGCGCCCCGCTCCACCCGCGCCGGCACCGCGCCCGGCTTGTCGGCGATGGCGATCGGGGTCCGGTGCAATTCCACCAGTTCCTCCATCTCGTTGACGGAGCGCTGGAGATTGTGGACGTGCATGCCCACCTCGCGCAGATAGCCGTGCACCACGAATTCGGTGGTCAGCACGTAAGCCACGTCGCCGGGGCTCGCCTGTCCGTTCCACCACAGCACCAGCGCCGTGCCGACGATGCCGGTCTGCAAGGCCAGTAGCGCGACCAGTTGCGCCGTGCCGCTCCAGGTGGCGGCACGCCAGGTGCGGGTGGTGCGGGCGTTCCATTTGGCGAGCACGCCGGCAAGCCGCGCCTCCTCGCGGGCCTCGGTGCCGAAGCCCTTCACCACCGCATTGCAGCTCACCGCGTCGGCGAGCGTGCCGCCCACCTTGGTGTCCCAGGCATTGGACAGCCGCGCCGCCGGAGCGACATAAGCGGTGGAGAGCAGCAGCGTCATGGCCACATAGAGCACCGCCCCGGTGCCTACCAGCAGCCCCATCACCGGCCAATAGAGCCCAAGCACCAGCGCCGAGCCCGCCAGCACCACCAGCGAGGGCAGAAGCGCCATCACGATGGTGTCGTTCAGCAGGTCGAGCGACCACATGCCCCGCGAGATCTTCCGCACGGTCGAGCCGGCGAAGGCGTTGGCGTGCCAATCGGAGGAGAAGCGCTGCACGCGGGCAAAGGCGTCGGCGGCGATGTCCGACATCATGCGCAGGGTCAGGGTGACGATGCCCATGAAGGCGAAATGGCGCACCAGCACCGTCACCGCGCCGAGCGCGAGGATCGCCAGAAATGCGTTCAGCGCCACGGCACGCGCGACGAGGCGCGCGGCCTCCGCTCCGCCCTGCGCGGTGGACAGGGCATCCACGAGGCGGCCGACGAAGATCGGCACCAGCACCTCGCCAAGGGTCGCCACCAGCATGCCCGTCATGATGGCGGCGAGCAGCGTCGGGCGGCGGCGCCAATGGCCCCAAAGAAATGCGAAGACGGTGCGGAAGGTATCCGCGCGCTTGTGCGAACCGAAAAACGACATGGCAGACTTCCGGCCGCGCGAGCGCGCAGGACCGGCCTCCGGTGAAAGCAAGGAATGGACGAGATGCGCCGGCACGGGCGCATGTCGCAAAATCCGATGGGGAGAGGGGGGCCCGCTGGCGGGCGGGGAAACGAGGCTAGCGGAACGAGGTCCGGGCGGTCGTTTCGGGGATCGGCGAACGGCGGCCGAGCGCAATAAACTGCTTCATTCTGGGCCTCCCTGTTCGCGGTTGAGCGAGTGCTACGCTAGAGAAGCGGCATAAAAAGGGCAAGGCTCGCACCTGTTTCACGGCCAGCGACACCTTAGCGGCAGCGCCGCAATTTGTGTCGCGCCGCCGCATCCAGCGCGCCCCTTTCCCCTTGGAGGGGCCGGGACGAAGCGCTAATGTCGCGCGGATTCAGGCCGGCGATGACGGACAAGGCACAGCCATGGCAGCCCATAGCATTCCCCATTTCTGCAACGATCTCGGCGTGACCGTGGTCGAGGTCGGCGCGAAAGAATTCATGTGCATCGGCGCCCGACCGCCGTTCGACCATCCCCATATCTTCATCGACATGGGCGATGAGACGGAAGCGGTGTGCTCCTATTGCTCCACCCTCTATCGCTATAATCCGGCGCTCCACGCCGACGAGGCCAAGCCCGAGGGCTGCGTATGGGAGCAGCGGCCGGTCGCCGCCTGATCGCCCATGACATCCCCTGTCGCGCGCAGCGCCATCATCGTCGGTGCAGGAATCGGCGGGCTGACCTGCGCCATTGCCTTGCGGCGCGCGGGGTTGTCCGTGCGCGTGCTGGAACAGGCCGAAGTGCTGGAGGAAGTCGGCGCGGGCCTCCAGCTCACGCCCAATGCCACACGCGTCCTGCGCGATCTCGATCTGTTGCCGGCCCTGGAAGCGGTGGCGATCGCCCCCGATGCGCTGGAAGTGCGCGACGGGCGCAGCGATTCGGTCATCGCCCATTGTGCCTATGACGCCGCCACCGCCCGCTTCGGCGCGCCGTTCCTGGTGGTGCATCGCGCCGATTTGCACCGCGTGCTGAGCGAGGCCGCACGCGCGGCCGGTGCCGAAATCCTGCTGGGGGCCCGGCTCGAAGGCGTGGAGGCCGGCGACAGCCAGGTTTCGGCGGTGGCGAACCGCGCCGGCGATCCGGTGCCGCTCGAAGCCGACCTGTTGGTGGGCGCGGATGGCATCCGCTCGGTGGTGCGGCCGCAGATCGGGCTTTCGGCGGTGCCCGTGTTTGCGCAGCGCGTGGCCTATCGGGCCACAGTGCCCGTGGAGCAGGGGCGCGCGCCGAACGTGGTGCAATTGTTCCTCGGCGCCGAGGCCCACCTCGTCACCTATCCCGTGCGGTCCGGCCGCGCCATCAATGTGGTGGCGGTGGTGCAGGAATCGCGGCCGGTCACCCGCTGGAGCGAGGAAGGCGACGCGAGCCGCGTTCATGCCGCCTTCGCCGAATGGGCCGAGCCGGTGCGCCGGCTGCTCGCCGCCGCGCCCGCGTTCCAATGCTGGGGCCTGTATGATCTCGATCCCCTGCCGCGCTGGGGCTCAGGACGCGTCACGCTGCTGGGCGATGCCGCTCACGCCATGCTGCCGTTCCTCGCCCAGGGAGCCGCCCAGGCGATCGAGGATGCCGCCGCGCTCGCCGCCGAGTTGCACCGCGCCTCCAGCGTGGCCGCCGCGCTGCGCGCCTATGAGACCGCCCGTCAGCCGCGCACCGCGCGCATCCAGCGCGATGCGCGCACCAACGGCACGGTCTATCATCTCTCCGGCCCTGCCAAATTCGCCCGCGACGCGCTGCTGCGCATCACCGCCGATCGGCTCATCGACCATTACGGGTGGATCTACGGCGCCTGAGTCCTAAACGCTCCAGCGGACGGACCAGGGCGCCGCGCGGCCGTCCTCGAACGCGCCCTCGGTCCACAAGGCGGCGCCCGTCTGGGGGTGGAAGCCGGCCTGGGGGTCGGGGGCGAGATTGGTGGCGAGGGATAGCCGGCGGCCGTCCTCCAGAGTCCACGCCACCTCCACCGCCGCCGCACCGACCACCCGCGTGGCGGACAGGCGCCCCGTGAGCAGCGGCAGGAGCGGCCACACATGCTCACGCCGCGCGGCGATGACGTGGCGATACCAGTCCAGCCAGTCCAGATGCTCCGCGCGGTCGCGGTCCGACCATTCGAGCTTGGAGGCGAGAAAGGTGGATTGCGCGGCCGGATCGGGAATGCGCGCGCGCATGTCGGGATCCTGAAAGGCGGGAAAGCGGGCGAACTCCGCCCGCCGCCCGGCACGCACCGCCTCGGCGAGATCCCCCTCGAAGCCACAGAAGAACAGGAACGGCTGGGGCGCCGCCCATTCCTCCCCCATGAACAGCATGGGAATCTGCGGGCCGAGCAGATAGATCGCCGCCGCCGCCCGCACCGCTTCGCGTGGCGCCAAAGCGGTGATGCGCTCGCCGAAGGCCCGATTGCCGACCTGGTCGTGGTTTTGCAGGAATCCGACGAAGGCGATGGAGGCCAGATGCGCGCTCGGCTCGCCCCGCGCGGCGCCGCGATAGGTCATGTGTTCGCCCTGGAAAACGAACCCCTCCGCCAGCGCCCGCCCGAGCTTTTCCGCATCGCCCGCATAATCGGCGTAATAGCCTTGCGCCTCGCCGGTGATGGCGGTGTGCAACGCATGGTGCAGATCATCGTTCCACTGGGCGGTGAAGCGGGTCGCAGGGTCGCCCTCCAGGAGATGTGCCTCGTTCGCCTCGTTCTCAACGATCAGATGCACCTGCCGGCCCTGGCAGGCGGCGCGCACGCGCCGTTCCAGCTCGTTGAGGAAGCGCTCGGCGCTGTCGTCCAAAATGGCATGCACGGCGTCGAGCCGAAGCCCGTCCATATGGAATTCCTCAAGCCAATACAGGGCATTGTGGATCATGAAGTCGCGTACGACGGCGCTGTCGGGACCGTCGAAATTCAGCCCGGCGCCCCAGGGAGTCTGGTGGCGGTCGGTGAAGAAGCACGGGGCATAGGCGTGCAGGTAATTCCCGTCGGGGCCGAAATGATTATAGACTACGTCGAGGATCACCATGAGCCCGCGGGCATGGGCGGCATCCACGAAGGCGCGCAGGTCCTCCGGCCGGCCATAGGAACTGTCCGGCGCATAGAGCAGCACGCCGTCATAGCCCCAATTGCGCCCACCGGGAAAATCCGCCACCGGCATGATCTCGACGGCAGTGACACCGAGTTCCACCAGATCGTCGAGCCGCTCCGTCGCGGCACGAAAAGTGCCCTCGGAGGTGAAGGCGCCGATGTGCAATTCGTAAAGGATCGCCTCGTGCCAGGGGCGGCCGTGCCAGTCCGTATCGCGCCAGCCGTAGCGCGCGGGGTCGATCACCTCGCTCGGGCCGTGGGCATCCTCCGGCTGGTGGCGGGAGGCGGGGTCCGGCACCAGCAGGCCATCTTCCAGCTGGAAGCGATAGCGCGTGCCCGCGCCGGCCGCGGGGGTCACGCATTGGTGCCAGCCGTCGGGGGTGCGATGCATCGGCAAGGCGCGGATTTCATCGAGCACCAGCGTCACACGCTGCTGCGCCGGCGCAAACAGGCGGAACCGCACCGCGCCCGCCTCGATCTGCGCGCCGAACGGCATGGCATGGCCGCGGGGGGCATCCGAAGCGACGTCTGGGGGAACGAAACTGTTCATGCTGGTCATACCCGGACGGTTCGGGAGGTTCTGCGGGCGCTGCACCCGCCTTGCCTGTTCAACCGTCGCCGCACGGCGAAGGTTCCGATCTACCGTGCCGCCACGGAGCACGATACCTGCCCGCACGCGGTTTTGCGCGGGTCGCTGCGTTTCCCTGGCGCTTTTTCGTGTTCTCCGGCGCTTTTTCTTGCCCTTCGCCTTCGCGCCTGCGAGAAGGCGGGCATCATGATCGTTCTTGACGATATTTCGCTCCGTGTCGCGGGGCGCCTGCTCATTGACCACGCGTCGGCGGCCATCCCCGAGAACGCGCGCGTCGGCGTGGTCGGCCGCAACGGCACGGGCAAGACCACACTGTTCAAGGCGCTGGTCGGCGAGCTGGAGCTGGAGAGCGGCGCCGTGCGCCTGCCGAACCGCACCCGCATCGGCCGCGTGGCGCAAGAAGCGCCCTCCGGTCCCGACAGCCTGCTGGAACGTGTGCTCGCCGCCGATACCGAACGCGCCGCCTTGCTCGAAGAAGGCAAGACCGCCACCGACCCGCACCGGATCGCCGAAATCGAGATCCGTCTGGTGGATATCGACGCCCATTCGGCGCCCTCGCGCGCCGCCCGCATCCTCGCCGGCCTCGGCTTCGACGAGAGCGCGCAGGCCCGTCCCTGCTCGGAATTCTCCGGCGGCTGGCGCATGCGCGTGGCGCTCGCGGCGCTGCTGTTCACCGAGCCGGACCTGTTGCTGCTGGACGAGCCGACCAATTATCTCGACCTTGAAGGCACGCTGTGGCTTCAGGATTATCTCGCGAATTATCCGCGCACGGTCATCCTCATCAGCCATGACCGCGACCTGCTCGACACCAGCGTCGATCACATCCTGCATTTCTTCAACGGCAAGCTGACCCTTTATCGCGGCGGCTTCACTTCGTTCGATCGCCAGCGCCGGGAACGGCTGCTGCTGGACCAGAAGGCCCGCAAGAAGCAGGAGGGCCAGCGCGCCCATATGGAAGCGTTCGTCGCCCGCTTCCGCGCCAAGGCCTCCAAGGCGAAGCAGGCGCAGTCACGCATGAAAGCGCTCGCCAAGATGGAGCCGCTCGCCGCCGAAGTGGGCGAGACCCAGGCCGCCATCTCCATCCGCCATCCCGAGAAGCTGCTCTCCCCGCCGATCGTGGTGCTGGACCGGGTCGAAGTCGGCTATGTGGAAAACAAGCCGATCCTGCGCAATCTCGACCTGCGCATCGACGAGGACGACCGCATCGCGCTCTTGGGGCCGAACGGCAACGGCAAGTCCACCTTCGCCAAGCTGCTGGCGGGCCGCCTCGCCCCGCAGAAGGGCAATGTGGTGCGCGCCGACAAGCTGGAGGTCGCCTATCTCGCCCAGCACCAGCTGGACGAGCTCATCCCCGGCGACAGCGCCGCCCAGCATGTGCGCAAGCTGATGCCCGACGCGCCCGAGGCGAAGGTGCGCGCGCGCGCCGCCGAAATGGGCTTTTCCGGCGCGGCGGCGGACACGAAGGTGTCGTCCCTCTCCGGCGGCGAGAAGGCGCGCCTGCTGCTCGGCCTCGCGGCCTTCAACGGCCCGCACATGCTGATCCTCGACGAGCCGACCAACCATCTGGACATCCAGGCCCGCGAGGCGCTGATCAACGCCATCAACGATTTTCCCGGCGCCGTGATCCTGGTCTCGCATGACCGGCATCTGCTGGAAGCCTGCGCGGAGCGGCTGTGGGTGGTCGGCGGCGGCACGGTGAAGCCCTATGATGGCGACCTTGACCAATATCGCCGTGAGGTTTTGAGCAAATCCAACGGCCGCATGACTGGCGACGGCAAGAAAGAGCGCATCGACGGCGAGGCGCCGGCCGAGGAAGCGGCGGAGCTTGGCCCCTTGCGCAAGCGCCTCAAGGATGTCGAAGCGCAGGTGGCGAAGATCGAAAAGGATATCGCCGCCGTGGACAAGCGCCTGGCCGATCCCAAGATCGAGAAATTCCCCAATGACGCCGCCCGCCTGAACAAGCAGCGCGGCGATCTGGTGGAGGCCTTGGCGCAGGCGGAAGAGGAATGGATCGCCGTCAGCGCCGATCTGGAAGCCATGGCGCAGGCGGCGGAATAAGCGCGCCCGCGCCGCGCCGCGCTCTCACGCGGGTAGCACAGCCCCATCCGCCAGGGCCACCATCAATCCCTCATTGGCGCGCAGCGCGATTTCGCCGGATATCCGCTCCTCCTCGCGATCGCAGAAGGTGGAGAGCAACACCTCGCCCGCAAGACCCGGCAAGGTCGCGGCCAGCGGCTCCGCGCCGAGGTTCAGCGCCACCAGCACCCGCCCCGCACCGTCGAGCGCGCGGACATAAAGCAGCAGATCGCCTTGCGCCGCGAGGGCGTGATAGGCGCCCAGCATCAGCTCCGCCCGCCCGCGCCGCACCTCGATGAGGCGCCGCACCAGGGTCAGCATGGAATGGCCATTGCCGCGCTGGGCGGCGACGTTCACCTCGGGAAAATCCGCCGCCAGGGGCAACCAGGGCTCGACGGTGGAGAAGCCGGCGAACGGGCCGTCGTCCCATTGCATGGGCGTGCGCACACCGTCGCGGCCAAGGCCGAGGCCCGGGACGTTTTTCTCATAAG
This sequence comes from Rhizobiales bacterium 24-66-13, assembly GCA_002257205.1. Classification (GTDB taxonomy): domain Bacteria; phylum Pseudomonadota; class Alphaproteobacteria; order Rhizobiales; family Xanthobacteraceae; genus NCEH01. The sequence goes on from NCHM01000095.1 coordinate 8,341, forward strand.
GGTCCTGCACCCGCTCGGGCGGAATGGGCACGTTGGCCATGCCGATTTCATCGCCATAATAGAGCGTTGGCGTACCGCGCAGGGTCAAAAGCAGCATAGCCGCGACCCGCGCCTGGTCCGGCCCGACGCGGCTCGCGATGCGCGGGCGATCATGATTGCCCAGCACCCAATTGGGCCATCCGCCGGCCGGCAATGCGGCTTCATAATCGGCGATGAGCCGGTCCAGCGCCCGGGCATTCCAGGGCGTCTCGAGTAGTGCGAAATTGAACGGCAGGTGCACGCCCTTCAGCTCCGCCCCGTAATAGGCGACGAGCCGCGCAACGGGCAGATAGATTTCCCCGATCAGCAGCCGCTCGGGAAATTCATCCACGACGGCGCGCAGACCGGCGATCACATCCTGAACCTCGGAGAGGTCCGTGGTGTGCAGCGGCTGGAGGCGGGCATAGGGGTTCATTCCCGTGGCGAAGGCGGGGTTCTCCGGATTATCGCGGAATTCCAGGTCCTTCATCAGGTGCCAGATCACATCTACCCGAAAGCCGTCGACGCCGCGCCGCATCCAGGTGCGCATGACATCGTGGATCGCCGCGACCACCTGCGGATTGCGCCAGTTGAGATCCGGCTGGCGGTCCAGAAAGGCGTGGTAATAATATTGCCCGCTCGCCGCATCGAACGCCCAGGCGCTGCCGCCAAATTCGGACAGCCAATTGTTGGGCGGCCCGCCATCGGGCGCCGGGTCGCGCCAGATGTACCAGTCGCGCTTGGGATTTTCGCGCGACGCGCGGGCCTCCTGAAACCAGGGATGCGCATCTGAGGTGTGATTGGGCACCAGATCCAGCAGCAGCTTCATGCCCCGCTCGTGCACCGCCGCCACCAGCCGGTCGAAATCCGCGAGGGTCCCGAACAGCGGGTCGATGCCCACGTAATCGCTGACGTCATAGCCGAAATCGGCCATGGGCGAGGGGAAGATGGGCGAAATCCAGATGGCATCGACGCCGAGGTCGGCGAGATAATCCAGCCGCGCGAGCAGGCCCGGCAGATCGCCCACGCCATCGCCCGAACCATCCTGGAACGAGCGCGGATAGACTTGGTAAATCACCGCCGTCTGCCACCAGGACGCCGGGGGCCGGAGCGCTCCGGTCTCTTTTTCCGCATCCATGGATGGTCCTTCCCCTGGCTTTTGGCGCCGCGCCGTAGCCATTCAAGCAGCCCGGCGCGACCGGCGCATTACGCTTCGCCCCCGTCTGGCACGTGCGGCGGCGCGATCGTCATAACGGAAGGCGCGCCGCGCTGGTTCCCGCCCGCCCCTTCGGTTCGTCCTGCTTCGCCCCAATGGCCTGCGAAAGAAGGGGAACCGCCGCCGCTTTGGCGCGTTGCCTCCCTGACGGGCTCAGCCGGCCGTTCGCCGGACGAGAGCCGTTCGCCTTCTCCCGCCGCAGTGACGAGCCCATGCTGATCCTCTCCGAACCGCGCGCCAGCCATCAAAGTTCCGTTTCGGGCCGCCGGGCGCCCCGGCTGTATTTTCTCGATCCGATGCCGCAGCCGGCCTTTGCCCGGGCCTGCGTGCATGCGGGCGCCCTCGGGTTTGACGCCATCCTGCTCGCCCCCCCCTTCGCCACCGGCCGCGACAAAAACGTGTTCCTCAGCGCCGATCACGACCGGCTGAATGCGCGCTTCGACCGGCCCGGCGATGCGCTCGACGCCGTCGCGGCATTAGCCGATGAGGCGCGCCAGCAGGGGCTCGACCTGTTCCTGGACCTGGTGGTGGACCGCATGGCGCCGGACGGCCTGCTGCCGGCCATGGAACCCTCATGGTTCCTGCCCCGGGATGCCGAACCGACGGTTCCCGATCCCCGCCGCCCGCCGACGCGCGAAGGGGCGCAGGTGAATTTCACCGATGCCGGGGTCGCTGGCGCGGTCGCGGCCTATTTCGCCGATCTGGTCGGCGCCTTGGTGGATTGCGGCGTCGCCGGCTTTCGCTGCGATGCCCCACAGAGGGTGCCAACCGAGGTGTGGGGAAAAATCATCACCGCCGGGCGGGAAGCCGACGCCGCAGTCCGGTTTCTCGCCTGGACGCCGGGCCTCACACATGCGCAAATCGAAGCCCTGCTGCCGGCCGGCTTCGACGGCGGCTTTTCCTCGCTCGCATGGTGGGATGTCCGCAAGCCCTGG
>NCHM01000096.1 GCA_002257205.1 Rhizobiales bacterium 24-66-13
GCGGATCTGGCGCAGATGCCCAAGGGCACGGCGCTCGCCGGCCTGATCGACCGCGACATCGCGTTTCTCGACGAATTGCTCACCGACCAGCTGAATGCGGTGCTGCACCACGAACGCTTCCGCGCGCTCGAAGCCTCCTGGCGCGGGCTGGCTTATCTCGGCGCCTGCGCCGCCTCGGCCCAGAAGGTGGTGGTGCGGGTGCTCAACCTGTCCTGGAGCGAGGTGTGCGCCGATTTCGACCGCGCCTCGGATTTCGACCAGAGCCATTTGTTCGGCAAGGTCTATAATGAAGAATTCGGCATGCCGGGTGGCCTGCCCTATGGCGTGCTGCTGTGCGACTATCAGGTGCAGCACCGCCCGACGCTCGATCATCCCACCGACGATGTGGCCGGGCTGGCGGGACTGGCGGGCGTTGCCGCGGCCGCCTTCGCCCCGGCGATCCTCGGCGCATCCCCGCGCATGCTCGGCCTCGACAGCTTTTCCGAGCTGAGCCACCTGCCGAGCCTGAGCGGCCTGTATCGTGGGGCGGAATACGCCCGTTTCGAGCGGCTGCGCGCCACCGACGACGTGCGCTTCCTCGGGCTCGTGCTGCCGCGCGTGCTCATGCGCAAGCCTTACACCCAGGACGGGGTCGCCGGCGTCGGCTTCCGCTATCGCGAGGATCTGCGCGGTCTCACCGAGGACGACATGTGCTGGGGCAGCGCGATCTATCCCTTCGGCGAGGTGCTGATCCGCGCCTTCGACCTGCACGGCTGGTTCGCGGATATCTGCGGCACGCGACGTGACGAGATCGACAACGGCATCGTCACCGGCATCCAGGCGCCGAGTGCGGAAACCGATACGCCGGGCGTGGTGGACCGGTTCGGCAGCGAGCTTGCGATCGCCAATCAGACCGAGTTCGATCTCTGGCAGATGGGCTTCATGACGGTGAATGTCTGCAAGGACACGCCCTATCTGGTGTTCCATTCCAGCCCGTCGATCCAGAAAGTGCCGATGAGCGGGCATTCGGCGGCGAATGTGAACGCGCGCCTTTCCGCCATGCTGCGCTATATCCTGTGCGTCTCGCGCTTCGCCCATTATGCCAAGGTGAAGATCCGCGACCGGATCGGCGCCTATGTGAACGCCGAAGCGTGCGAGCGCGACCTTCAGACGTGGCTGCACTCCTATTGCCTCGGCAATGACGATGCCGGCCCCGACATGAAGGCCCGTTTTCCGCTGCGCGAGGCGAGCGTCGAGGTGAAGGCGGTGCCGAGCCGTCCCGGCACGTTCGCCTGCGTCATGCATCTGCGGCCGCATTTCCAACTCGACCAGATCTTCACCACCTTCAAGCTCGTCACGGACGTGGCCATCGCCGCGTCGCGGACCGGCTGAACCGACGTCCAGGAGACTCTCCCATGACCGATTCCGCGCTGAAGATTTTCGAAGCCGGCCGTCTGAGCGACGCCATCGCCGCCGGAAACGCCGAGGTCAAGGCCGCCCCGCAGGACATCCAGCGGCGCAGCCTGCTGGCCGAGTTGCTGTGCGTCGCCGGTGATCTGGAACGGGCCGAACGCCAGTTCGACGCCATCGCCACCCAGGATCCGACCACCGCCGTGCGCGTCGCGGCGCTGCGCCAGCTCGTCCGCGCCGACATGGCCCGCCGCCAGGTGTGGAGCGAGGGCCGCATGCCGGAATTCGCCGGCACCCCGCCCGAGCATGTGACCCTGCGCCTCGAAGCGCTGATGCATCTGCGTGAAGGCCGCGCCGAGGAAGCGGGCGCCTGCCTCGCCCGCGCCGAGGAGGCCCGCCCGGTGGTCGGCGGCACGCATAATGGCGTGCCGTTCGAGGATTTCCGCGACCTCGACGATCTCACCGCCGGCATCTTCGAAGTGATGACCGTGACCGGCAAATATTTCTGGATTCCCTTGGAGCAGGTGGACGAGGCGGTGTTCACGGTGCCGAGCCGTCCGCTCGACAGTGCCTGGCGCACGGTTCAGATGAGCGTGCGCGGCGGGCCGGAAGGCGAAGTGGTGGTTCCCGCCACCTATCCCGTGCTCTCCGGCGAGCTGCGCGAGGCGCTGCGGCTCGGCCGCGCCACCGACTGGATCGAGGACCGCGCCGGCTTCGTGACCGGCCAGGGCCTGCGCTGCTTCCTGGTGGGCGAGGAGAGCGTCTCGATCCTGGATCTGCGCGCGCTCGCCTTCACCTCGGCGGTTTCCGCGCAGCAGGACGCTCCCGCCGCATGAGGCGCCCGGAGCAACTCGCCCCGCTCGGTCTTTCGCTGGTGGACCGGCTGCTCGACGCGGACCGGCCCACGGTGGCCGCGTTCCGCGACGGGTTGCGGCGCGACCTGGAGGAATTGCTGAACACCGATCGGCGGGTGATCGGCTGGGCAGCCGATCTCACCGAGCTGGACACCTCGCTGGTCAATTTCGGCGTCATGTGCCTGTCCACCGTCAACCTGTCGACGGAGCAGCGGCGCGCGCAGGTGGTGGAGGAGATTGGCGACATCATCCGGCAATGGGAGCCGCGGCTTGCGAACATGCGGGTCAGCGCGGTGCCCAATGTGGATTCCAGCGACCGTTCGCTGCGGATGCGCATCGAGGCGGAGATCATGATCGAGCCCTCCCCGGAACCCATGATCTTCGATACCCTGATCGACCCGCTCGGTAATACGGTCTCCCTCACGAGTGCGCGCAGTGACTGACGATCTTCTGTCCTATTACAACCGCGAGATCGCCTATCTGCGGCAGATGGCGAGCGAATTCGCCAGCGCCAATCCCAAGATCGCGGGCCATCTGCGCCTGTCCGGCGATGCCATCGACGATCCCCATGTGGCGCGGCTGATGGAGGGCGTCGCCTTCCTCAATGCCCGCATCGGCCGCAAGCTCGACGATGAATTCCCCGAGCTGGTGAACGCGCTGCTGGAAGTGCTCTACCCGCATTATCTCGCGCCCATACCCTCCATGGCGACGGTGCAGTTCCAGCCCAAGGCGGAGATGACCGGGCCGCAGCTCATTCCCGCCGACACAGAGCTGGAATCAGAGCCGGTGCAGGGCGAGGTCTGCCGCTTCCGCACCCGCTATCCCGTGACGCTTTGGCCGATCGTGCTGAACGACGCCTCGATGACCGGGCGGCCCCTGGTGGCGCCGCCCAATCCCGCCGCCGATGGCGCGGCGGCGGTGCTGCGCCTCTCGCTCGCCTGCACCACGCCCGGCGTCACCTTCACCCAGCTCCAGCCCGACAAGCTGCGGGTCTATCTGCGCGGCCAGCCGCATCAGGTCTACACGCTCCAGCAATTCATCCTGAACAACACCGTCTCCATCGCCTTGGCGGACGGGGTGGGCGACCAAAATCCGGTGATCCTGCCGCCGAGCGCAGTTTCCCCGGTGGGGTTCGGCCCCGAAGACAACATGTTGCCCTATCCCCCGCAGTCGCAGCATGCCTATCGCCTGCTGACCGAATTCTTCGTCTTCCCCGAGAAATTCCTGTTCTTCGACATCGACCTTTCCGCCAAGGTGCTGCGCGACGCCGGCGCGGCGATGGACGTGTTCTTCTATTTCGACCGCACCGACGTGACGCTGGAGCGCACCGTCTCCCGCGAGCTGTTCGCGCTCGGCTGCACCCCCATCATCAATCTGTTTCCCCAGCGCGCGGAGCCGATGGTGCTCTCGCAGAACCGCTATGAGCATCGCATCATCCCCGATGCCCGCCGGCAGGGCGTGCTGGAGGTGCACTCCATCCTGTCCGTCATCGGCACCGATGCCGATGGCGAGCAGCGGCCCGTGCTGCCGTTCTATGCCCGCCGCCGCGCCGGCCGCGAGGTGAACGCCCCGGCCTATTGGGCAGCATCCCGCCGGCCCGCGGGCGGGCGCGATCCGGGCACCGAGGTGTTCCTCTCCTTCGTCGATCTCGATCGCGACCCGACCGGCCAGCAGGATTGGGTGGTGTCGCTGGAAACCCTGTGCCTCAACCGCGATCTACCCTCCAAGTTGCCCTATGGCGGTGGACATCCCTATCTCAAGCCGGTGCACGGCATCGGCACGGTGGGGGAGATCAGCTGCATTTCCCCGCCCACGCGCACACTGCGCCTCGGGCCGGGGCAGGGGCATCGCTGGCAGCTGGTCTCGCATCTGCTGCTCAATCATCTCTCGATTTCCGGCACTCACGGCCTGGAGGCGCTGAAGGAAATCCTGCGGCTCTATGATTTCCGCGATTCCGCCGAGAGCTACCGGCTGATCGACGGCATCGTGGAACTGACGGCCCAGCGCGGCACCGCACGCGCGCCGGTGCGGCCGGGGGATGTGGCCTGGGGCGACGCCATCTGCCGCGGCATCGACATCGGCATCGAGTTCGATCCCGCCAATTTCAGCGGCAGCTCCATGTTCCTCTTCGCCATGGTGCTGGACCAATTCTTCGGGCTCTATGCCTCCATCAATTCCTTCACGCGGCTGACCGCCACGATCAAGGGACAGTCAGGAACCCTGTGCACATGGCCCGCGCGCGCCGGATACCGTCCGCTACTGTAATCGAGCAGCTCATCGCCACGCCGGAGAGCTTCGACCTGATCCAGGCGGTCCGCGTGCTGGAGCGGCGGTGGCGCGACAAGCAGGGGCCGATCCACGATCAGCGCGGCAGCTGGTCGTCCGGCTTCGGCGATGACCGCGACGTGCATCTGGATGCGGTGCGCTTCGTCTCCGAGCCCTCGCTCAAATATCCCACCGCCACCATCACCCGCGCGGTCGCCCCGCAGGGCGAGGGGCCGGTGCAGCTCACCGTCGCGCTGTTCGGGCTGATCGGGCCGCTCGGCGTGATGCCCTATGGCTATACCAATCTTGCCACCCAGAGCCTGCACGAGAAGAACCCCGCCTTCGCCGCCTTCCTGGACATCTTCCAGCACCGGGCGGTGACCCAATTCTATCGGGCTTCCACCAAATACCGGCTCGCCGCCTCCCACGAACAGCGCACGCCCAAGACGCCCGATCCCTTCACCATCGCCCTGCGCGCCCTGGTGGGGCTCAGCCCGCCGGCGCTGCACGATCGCCTCGCGCTGGCGGACGAGGTGGTGTTGCACCATGCGGGCCTGTTCGCGAGCGAGGCGCGGCCCATGTCGGGGCTCGAGGCACTGCTGGTGAACGAGCTGGCGCACCCGGTCTCGATCGTTTCCTTCGTCGGCGGCTGGCTGTCCGTTGCGCCATCCGAACAGACGCGCCTGCCGTCTGCTGGCGCGCCGCAGGGCCTTCACTGCCGGCTCGATTCCAGCGCCATGCTCGGGTCACGCGCCTGGGCGGCGCAGGATTGCTTCCGTGTGGTGATCGGCCCGGTGGACCGCGATGGCCTGCAAGATCTCCTGCCCGGCGGGCCGGAATCTAATCGCATCGTGGATCTGGTGCGGCTCTATTGCGGGCTGGAGTTCGATTTCGACATCAATGTCATCATCAAGGCCGACGCGGTGCCGGCGGCGCGCCTTGCCGGCGCCGCGCACGACGCGGGCGCCGCCCGCCTCGGGCAGACCGGCTGGATCCTTTCCGCGCCGAGCCCGGTCGATCGCTCGGACGCCATCTTCCCCGCCGGCCGGCTCGGCTGATTCGCGCCGGTTCGCTCCCTCTCCTTCACATCGCAGCGTGCACCTCATGACCTCCTGGGCTTCCGGCTATGTCAGCGACATCGAATATCTTCCCGGCATGTATGTGGAACAGGCGCCGGGGCATCTGATCCTGGCCTGCCTGATCAACGGCATCGAACCACCGCTGCTCGGCGACACGTTCGATTATTGCGAATTGGGCTGCGGGCAAGGGGTTACCGCCAATGTGGTCGCCGCATCCAATCCAGCGGCGCGCGTGGTGGCGGTGGATTTCAACCCGGCCCATATCGCCCGGGCCGGCGGCGTCGCGCGGGCGGCGGGGCTCGACAATGTGGAGTTCCTCGAGCTCAGCTTCGAGGAAATGCTCGACCCCGAGAAGGCCGACCTGCCAGCGTTCGACATGGTGACGCTGCACGGGGTGTGGTCCTGGGTGAGCGCCGAACACCGCGCCGCCATCACCACATTCCTGGCCCGGCGGGTAAAGCCGGGCGGCATCGTCTCGCTGAGCTATAATGCCATGCCCGGCTGGACCGCCATCCTGCCGCTTCAGCGCCTGATGCTGGAGCATGCGGCGCTCAGCCACGAGCGCAGCGACGTGCAGGTGCTCCGCGCGCTGGATTTCGCGGAAACCCTGCAGAAGGCCGGGTCCGGCGTGCTCGGTTCGCCCACCTTGTTCGAGCAGCTGCGCGCCGGCTCCGCCAAGCATGCGGGCGACGAGAAAGCGGTCTATCTCGCCCACGAATATCTCAACGCCAATTGGCAGCCGCTCTACCACATGGATACCGCGCGCCTGCTGGGCGAGGCCAAGCTGACCTATGTCGGCTCGGCGACCCTGACGGAGAATTTCCCGGACCTGGTGTTCAATCCCGCCCAGCGGGACATTCTCGCAACCGTGCCCGCCGGGCCGTTGCGCGAGAGCGTGAAGGATTATCTGGTGAACCGGCCGTTCCGCCGCGACATCTTCGTGCGCGGGGCCCGCCGCATGCCGGATGCGCTGCGCGACGCGCGGCTGCGAGACTTCGGCCTCGCGCTCAGCGTGCCGCTGTCTGACACCAAGACCGCGCTCGACGTTCCGGCCGGCAAGGCGCAGCTGGAGGCGCGCTTCTATCGCCCGGTGTTCGAGGCGCTGGCCGCGCGGCCGCACACCTTGGGCGAACTGGTGGATCTGCCGGAGCTGCGGGGGCAGGCGGGCAGTCCTTCCCTGGTGGAACTGGCGGGCATTCTCATCGGCACCGCGCAGGCGCTGCCGGTGCCGTTCGGCCTCTCGGCCGGTGCTCGCACCGCGAGCCTGGAATTGAATCGCGCCGCGGTGCGCGAAGTGGCCGAGAAGCGGGCGAAAACGGCGGTGGTGGCCGCGCCGCTCACCGGTTCGGGCCTCACCCTCACGACCATGGAAGCCCTGGTCTACGACGGCCTCGCGCGTGGCGTGCCGGCAGAGCTGCCGGCATTGCTGGCCCATGTGGAAGCCTGTATGGCGGCGGACGCGGTGCCGCTGATGCGTGACGGCAAGCGCATGGAGAATGCCGAGGAGGCGCGGGCCGCCGTCACCGAAGGTGTGCAATGGTGCTTTGAGAATCGCTTGCCCATGTGGCGCCAGATGGGTGCGATCTGAGCGGGAAATAAAAAAGCCGCCCGTGGGGGCGGCTTTTGTTTTCCAGGGATCGTGGGCGCCGCGCGGGCGTCCCCAAATCCAGCCCCAATGCGGCCCGACTTCAGTCGCGCCGCGATCAGTGCGCCGTGACCGGTGCCGCCCGCATCATTGCGCGGGCTTGGTCTCCGCGGGAGCGGTCTCGGCCGGTTTGGCCGCGTCCGCAGGCGCAGGCGCAGCCTCGGCCGGTTTCGCATCCGCAGGGGCGGCGGCAGCCGTCGGCAAGGGCTTGGGCGAATGGGAGAGCGAGTTGAGATAGGCGATCAGGTCCGCGCGCTCGGTTTCCTTCGGGATACCGGCGAAGGCCATGGCGGTGCCGGGCACGTCGGCCTTGGGATTGGTGAGGAAGTGATTGAGCGCCTGGGGCGTCCATTCGCCGCCCTTGGCCTTCATGGCGGCCGAATAGGCGAAGCCGGCGACACTCGCCACCGGGCGATCCACCACGCCATAGAGGTCCGGGCCCACCTTGGCGCCGGCGCCTTCCGTGAAATTGTGGCAGGAGCCGCAGCGCTTGGCGACGTTGGCGCCCTTCTCGATCGAAGCGGTGGCGAACAACTGCTCGATCGGAATCACGGGCGCCTTGGCCTCCGTGACATTGCCGCCTGCGGGGCCTTCCGGCACGGCGATTTCATAGCCTGGCTTGGCGGGCGCTTCTGGTGCGAAGAGAATTTCGGAAACGATGCCGAGGCCGATCGTCAAGGTGAGCGTGCCGAGCAGCGCTCCCGCGATTTTGTTCAATTCGAAACTATCCATCGGCGCTTCGCTCCTCGGAGCCCCTAAATTCGCGGTCGACCGGGCAAAAACTTGGGCCGTCGCCTCAATTAAGGCGTAGCCGGTCGGACACTAATCACTTTGATTGGCGCCGTGCAACCCGTATAAGGCGCGCCCCAATGCCACGTTTCGCGCTGGTCCTGGCGCATTCCCGCCCCAAGGTTGCCACGATTATGGACGCTGCGGAAGTTCTGGTGCTGATCCCCGCCCGCCTGGCCGCCACCCGCCTGCCCGGCAAGCCGCTGGCCGATGTCGGCGGGCGCAGCATGATCGTGGAAGTGGCGCGGCGAGCAGTCGCAGCCAATATCGGCCGCGTCGCAGTGGCGACCGATGCATCCGAGATCGCCGACGCGGTCCGGAGCGCCGGCATCGAGGCGGTGATGACGCGCGCCGACCATCCTTCCGGCTCCGATCGCATCCACGAGGCGCTGATGCAGATCGACCCGCAGGGCAAGGTCGAATTCGTGGTCAATGTGCAGGGCGACCTGCCCACCATCGCTCCCGCCACCATCGCCCGTGCCCTCGCGCCGCTGTCCGATCCGGCCGTGGATATCGCGACGCTGGCCGCGCAGATCGTGCTGGAGGAGGAGCGCACCGACCCGAACGTGGTGAAGGTGGTCGGTTCCCCGCTTGCGCCCGGCCTGTTGCGGGCACTCTATTTCACCCGCGCGACCGCGCCTTTTGGCGAAGGGCCGCTCTATCATCACATTGGGCTCTATGCCTATCGCCGCGCGGCGCTGGCGCGGTTCGTGGGGCTGCCGCCCTCGCCGCTGGAGCAGCGTGAGAAGCTGGAGCAGCTGCGGGCGCTGGAAGCCGGCATGCGCATCGACGTCGCGGTGGTGGACGCGGTGCCGCTGGGGGTGGATACACCGGCGCATCTGGAAAGGGCGCGCGCCCTGCTCGCCGCCGAGCGCACATCGGGAGATATGGCATGAGGACCTTGGCATGAGAATTCGGGCATGAGCCGTCGCATCGTTTTCCAGGGGGAGCCGGGCGCCAATTCGCACATCGCCTGCCGCGAAGCCTATCCCGAATATGAGGTGGTGCCCTGCCACACCTTCGAGGATGCGTTCGCGGCGGTGGAGGGCGGCACGGCCGATCTCGCCATGATCCCGATCGAGAACACGGTCGCCGGCCGGGTGGCGGACATCCACCATCTGCTGCCGCGCGCCAGCCTGAAGATCATCGGTGAATTCTTCCTGCCGCTGTCCCATCAATTGATGGCGGTGAAGGGCGCGAGCCTCGCGACGCTGAAGACCGCGCAGAGCCATGTGATGGCGCTGGGCCAATGCCGCAAGGCGTTGCGCACGCTCGGCCTTTCGGCGGTGATCGGCGCCGATACCGCCGGCTCCGCGCGCGAGATCGCCGAGGCGCGGGACGTCACCCGCGCCGCCATCGCCTCGCGCCTCGCGGCGGACCTCTATGGGCTGGAGATCCTGGCGGAGAATATCGAGGACGAGAGCCACAACACCACGCGCTTCGTGATCCTGGCACGCGAAGGCGAATGGGCGGGAGCGGACAACGGCCCGGTCATGACCTCGTTCGTGTTCCGGGTGCGCAACGTGCCGGCGGCGCTTTACAAGGCCATGGGCGGGTTTGCGACCAATGGGGTCAATATGACCAAGCTGGAATCCTACCAGATGAACGGCGAGTTCACCGCGACCCAGTTCTATGCCGAGGTGGAAGGCCACCCCGACGACCTGCCGGTGAAGCGGGCGCTGGAGGAATTGGCCTTCTTCTCCCGGGAACTGCGCATTCTCGGCGTCTATCCCGCGCATCCCTTCCGCCGCAGCATCGTGCGACAGGATTAGGTACATCGGTTCGCTCCCGCGAAATGCGTGTGCGACTGCGAGAAGAGAAAGGTAATAAGGAGCTCGGCGTATCGCTTCTTCACCTTCCGAAGGCTCCTCTTTAGGCGTAGTCCCCGTCCGATAGGTCAAGCGCCCTTTGCAATGTTCTGCAATCTCCTCGGAGGTTGTATGAATATTTGAAAATAACGGGGCGCATAGGGGGACGTGATGACTATCGAGCTAGTAGCGGAAAAAATCTCGGGCCTAACCTTTGTCCTTCCGCAGGGGAGTGGAATCGTCGAGATCGGTCCGAAGGATATCACCTTGTCGGGTGGGTCCTTCGGACAGCTGATTTCCGAACAGTCCTGGGTCGCCGATTCGAGCGATCATGGCCTGTCTGTGGGAATAGCATCCTGGGCGGATGCTGTCGGCACGGATACGTTCGCCTTCGCCGACCTTTCGGCCAATGTTCAATCGCTTTCATGGGGCAGTGTCGCTTCCGGAACCTTGGGCCTGGCGGCGGTTTCCTTTGGCGCGGAAGGGGATGCGGTCGCTGCAGATGTCGGCTCCACGTTCGATTTCTGCGGCGCGGATTTCGTGTTCCTGATGACCGACACCGCCTCGGGCGGCGGCATTTGCGACGGTGCGGCCTGGGCC
>NCHM01000097.1 GCA_002257205.1 Rhizobiales bacterium 24-66-13
GCGTCGAGGATACCCTGGATCTCGCGCTGATTTCCCAGCTGACCGGCCTGTCGGAGCATGGTGGCGAAAGCCTGCACCGGCTGGTGATGGATTTGCACAGGGCGCTCAATCGCCTGTCCGCGCTGCATGCGGAAGAAGTGATTGCCGGCGCCCATGCCTTCGGGCTGCTGCCTGAGGATCGCCCGGCGGTCGAAGCCTTCATGCGGGGACTAGATTCGACGCGGGCACTCAAATTCGATCATCCGGGCCTGTCCACCACCGCGGCGCGCTCCGGCACGCGCCTCACCCTTCAGAATGATATCGGCGAGACCGACGCTCATGTGGTGGTGATCTCGGTGGAAGGCGGGGCCGTCACCGTCACTTATACCGACGTGCATCTGGCACGGGCCAAGTTCTTCACCGGCCTGTTGCGGGATTTCCCCGCCCAATGGAGCGGGCTGGAGCGCAAGAGCGGGGAGGCGCTCGGTGATGACGGCGTGTTCTATCTCGTTACCGGCCGTTATCCCTATGGCGATGCGGCGGCGCGCGACGCCTTTCTGGCAGAGGTCGGCGCCTCGCTCGTGTTCCTGATCGACTGGAACAAGGCGCGCAAGGTACTGCGCAACTGGGTGACCAAGGCCGACGCGGTGCGAGTGCTCGATTGGGCGGCGCGCAACAAGGTGGGGCAGCGCGGTTTCCTGGAGCTGGGCGGCAGCGAGCTTGTGGCCGCCGCCGTCCATCACGCGGCCCCGACGCGCATCGGCTTCGGGGAGCGGCTCGACGCCGCGCTGGGGCGCGATGCCGCCGTGGATTTTCTTAAAACGGTTCTGAAGGTCTCCGCGCAAGCCTTGCTGAACGGCAGCTCGGTGCGGCTCGCGCGCGATCAGATCGAGGCCGATCTGGTGCGGCACATGCAGCGGGTCGAGGCTACCTTGCTGGCGATCGTGGTGCGTCAGGCGGGGTTGGCGCGGGAAGTCGCCGTCGCCATCGCTCATGGGATTGCGGAGCAGCAGGCGGAGCGCCCGTTCGATCGCGACCGCTTGGCGAACGCGGCGCGGCGAATCGAGGAAAAGGCCGACCGCATCGCCCTGGAGGCGCGCAATACCGCCGCGCGGTTCGATGCCGATCCGGCCATCGTGCGCCTGGTGAACAGCATGGAGGAGGCGATCGACGAGCTGGAGCAGGCCGCATTCGTCGCCTCCCTGGTGCCGGACGGGCTTCCTTCCGCTTTGCTGAAGCCGCTCGCGGACCTGTGCGCGGCGGCGGTGACGGGAGCGGGGGCCGCAGCCAGTGGCACCCTTGCTGCCGCCGATGTGCCGGAGGGGCAGCGCATCGATTCGGAAGACGCATTGGCCGCCGTGGGCCGGCTGATCGAGCAAGAGCATGCGGGTGACGCGGCCGAGCGGGCGGTGACCGCTCTGGTGCTCACCGAGACCTACGATCTGAAGACCGCGCTCGGCGCGCTCGATCTCGCGCGGACCCTGGAACGCGCCACCGACCGGCTGGCCGCCTTCGGCCATGTGTTGCGCGAGCATGTGCTCGCCGATCTTTCAAAGTGACTAGGAGGGTATGATGCACATCGCACGCATCGGTGGCGGGTCCACCGCGACACCTTCCGCCGACATCATCGGCGCCAAGGCCGCCAATCTGGCGCGCATGGCGGCCCTGGGCCTGCCGGTTCCGCCCGCCTTCGTACTGCCGGTGGATCTGTGCGCCGCCATCGTGCGGGGTGAAGACAATGCCCTGCACAAGCTCAAGGACGGGCTTCGGGAGGGTCTGGCGTTCCTGGAGCAGGCCACTGGAAAAGTGTTCGGCGACCGGCGCCAGCCGCTTCTGGTCTCCGTCCGGTCGGGCGCCGCGCGGTCGATGCCGGGCATGCTGGATACGGTGCTGAATGTCGGCTGCACCACGGAAGCGGTTCAGGGTCTGATCCGCACCAGCGGCAACCCGCGCTTCGCCTGGGATTGCCGGCGCCGATTCCTGGAGAGCTTCGCAGACGTCGTGCTGGGCGCGGACGGCGCGGCTTTCGCCCATGCTCGCGAGACCATCGCGCGCACCGAGGGGGTATCGAGCGAGGCCGATTTGGACAGCGAGGCTCTGGAGCGGCTGGCGGGCACGTATGAACGACTGATCGACGGGGCGGACCTTGATCTGCCGGGCGATCCGCAGGCCCAGGTCGAGGCGGCGGCGCGCGCGGTCTATCGCTCCTGGACCAGCGATCGCGCCACCACCTATCGGAAGCTTCAGCAATTGGAGGATCTGCAGGGCACGGCGGTGACCGTTCAGGCGATGGTCTATGGCAATCGCGGCCTGTCCTCCGGCGCGGGGGTGGCATTCTCCCGCGATCCCTCAAGCGGCAGGGCCGAGCCGGTGATCGACGTGCTGTTCGGCGCCCAGGGCGAGGATGTCGTCTCCGGCAGCCGCACCCCGGACACCGAGGCTGCGATCCTGCGCGCGGCCCCCCAGGCGGCGCGCGATCTGCGCATGCGGCTGGTGCAGCTGGAGCAGGCGTTTCGCGACATCCAGGATGTGGAATTCACCATCGACGAAGGGGTGCTCTGGATACTCCAGACCCGCGCCGCAAAGCGGACGCCGCGCGCGGCGCTGCGGTTCGCCATCGACCTCGTGGCGGAAGGTCTCATCTCCCCCGCCGAGGGGCTGGCCCGGCTCGGCGACGTGGACCTCGCGGGCTTGGTCACGAAGCGCCTGGTGGATGTGGGCGCGCCCGTGGCGCGTGGCATCAGCGCGTCGGCGGGCGTTGCCGTCGGACGCGTCGCTTTTGAGTCGCAGAGCGCGGTGCGCCTCGCGGCCGCCGGGACGCCGGTGGTGCTGGTGCGTCCCGATACCAGCACGAGCGATGTGGCCGGGTTCGCGGCGGCGGATGGCATCGTGACGGCGGTGGGCGGGCGCACCGCCCATGCGGCGCTGGTGGCGCGCCAATTGGGCAAACCCTGCATCGTCGGCTGTGCGGAGCTGAAGATCGATGCAGTGGCCCAGACGGCGCTGATCGGAACCACCCTGCTGCGGCAGGGCGACTGGCTGACGCTCGATGCCGATAGCGGCGCCTTGTTCCTCGGGCAGGGACGGGTGGAGCAGGAGCGGCCCGAGGCCGAGCTCGCCGAAATCGAGCGCTGGCGGAGCGAGGTGCAGCCGGTCGCCTGAGCGCTGCGCGCCCGCCATTCCGAGCACCCGCCATTCCAAGCGGTGGGCTTCGCGGCCCGGATCGCGGCAGATCCTCACGTCCAGGGAAAGGGGGAGGTGCTCTGCTGCGGTGGCAAGCCTCGGGACAGGCCGGTGCGCTTAGGTGGCGGTGGATCATTCAAACGGGTGATTCAGATCAATATGGAGAGAACCATGTCCACCGTCACTCCCGCCCGCAGCTCCGCTGCCGCCCGGATCGCTCAGCTCAAGCAGGCCTCCGCTGCCGCCATTGCGGCCAAGGCCGCCGCCGCCCCCAAGCCGGCGACCGTTCCGGCCGTTCCGGCCAAGGTGGCCAGCCCCGACCTGAGCGCCATCAACAGCGCCGCCGCGGCCCTTCAGGCCAACAATGCCAAGCTCGCCGCGACCCCGCTGCCGACCCCTCCGACGCTGCCCGGCAAGGTCTGAGCCAGTTTCGGGTCCAGCCCCCGAACCTCAAGTAACAGCGTCAGGTTCGGGGCAATCTCGATGAACGGGGGCGGCATGAACGGCCTCGTTCATCGACCTTCGTGAGGGCGCTCATTCACCTCGGACCAACCCCGGCCCGGCGGCTTCAGCAGCCGTAATAATCCTTGTACCATGCGACGAAGGCCGCGACGCCCACGGCGACCTCGGTGTCGGGACGATATCCCGTCAGCCGTTCGAGCAGATCCACATTGGCATAGGTGTGCGGCACGTCCCCCGGCTGCATGGGCATATAGTTGCGAGTGGCCGGGCGGCCGACGCAGCGCTCGATTTCCTCGATGAAATCCAGCAGGCGCACTGGGCTGCCCTTGCCGATATTGACCACGCGGAAGGGAGCGGCGGGGCTGGTGCCCAGCGAATCGTCGCTCGTGCCCGCGTCCGCGCGGGTGGGCGCCACATCGAGCAAGAGCGCCACGGCCTTCACCAGATCGTCCACATAGGTGAAGTCGCGATACATGTCGCCGTGGTTGTAGACGTCGATGGGCTCGCCGCGCAGCATGCTGCTGGTGAATTTGAACAGGGCCATGTCCGGCCGGCCCCAGGGCCCGTAAACCGTGAAGAAACGGAAGGCCGTGGTGGGGATGCCCCACAGATGCGCATAGGAATGGCTCATCACCTCGGTCGCCTTCTTGGTGGCGGCATAGAGGGTGAGGGGGAAATCGGTGCGTTCATCTTCCACGAACGGCATCAGCTTATTGGCGCCATAGACCGAGCTGGTGGAGGCGAGCATGAAATGCTTCACCGCATGAAGGCGCGCCAGCTCCATCACATTGAAGGTGCCGACCAGATTGGCCTCCACGTAGGAGCGCGGGTTTTCCAGGCTGTAGCGCACGCCCGCCTGGGCCGCGAGATGGATGATCGCTTCCGGCTGGAAGGCGTCGGCGATGGCGTTGAGGGCGAGGCTGTCCTCAAGCATCACCTCATGGGCCTGAAAACCGGCATTCTGGAGCAGCAGGGCCTCGCGCCGACGCTTCAGGGTGACATCGTAATAAGGTGTAAGCCCGTCGATGCCGGCGATCTCGTGCCCGGACCGCAGCAGCAGGCGCGCCAGGTGGAAGCCGATGAAGCCGGCGGTGCCGGTAATCAAGATCCGCATGAATGATGTCTCGTCGGGCTGCCGAACGCTGAGCTCACGCCCACGGAAAGGCCATCCGGGTGCGCGCGTGTCTTCACCACATTCGGCGGTTCGATTCCAGTGCAGGGGGGTCACGCTGCGGGAAATGGCGAATCTCGCAGGCGACCCGCAGGCGATTCCCGGCACGATTCGACGCCGCGGGGTGCGGCACGGGTCTAGCTTCGCACCACCTCGGGGCGGTGCCCGATTTTGTGGCGGAGGCCGAAATTTCGTCAGCCGGCGACGCAGAGCTTCAACGCTGGCCACGATTTGTCGGCATACGTACGGTATTATAGTAGTCAAAATAAGGCGTGTTAATCCTGCAACACTGCCTGGAAATCCAGTGTCCAAGACCCTTTCCGAGCGATACAGGCGTTGATCCCGGATGGGCCTTTTGTATGGTTGCTTTGCGACGAAGGGGGGCAGTCCCCGGTCGCCCTTCCTGTGTTTGCGGCTTCGGCCCGAGCGTGGTGGGGAATCGGGGCAAGAACCCTCTCGGGGTGCAGTGGCACCGACGAAGCGGCGCTAGCTCCCTCGGAACGAAACTTGGAGGTCACACGATGAAGATGGTCAAGAGCCTTCTCCTCGGCAGCGCGGCGGGTCTCGTCGCGGTCGCTGGAGCGAACGCCGCCGATCTGCCTGTTAAGGCGAAGGCCGTTGAGTATGTGAAGGTCTGCTCCGCTTACGGCGCCGGCTACTATTATGTTCCGGGCACCGATACCTGCCTGAAGATCGGCGGCTATGCTCGCGCCGATTATTATGTGAACGGCGTCGGCACGTTCAACCCCGCGATCTCCAGCACGACCGCTGCTGCCTTCAACAATCCGGGCGTCGGCAGTGCCGTTTATCCCTTCACGAGCGATCGTACCCCGAACTACACGACCCGCGTTCGCGGCGTGTTCGACTTCGATGCGCGTACGGCGACTGACTACGGCGTTCTGCGTTCGTACGTTCGCGGCGGCATCGAGTGGAACTCCTACAGCGGCGCCAACAACGCCGCCGGCAGCAACCTCTACTACGAGCGCGCCTTCATCCAGTTCGCTGGCTTCACCTTCGGTTATACCCAGTCGTTCTTCGACACGGGCATCGACTATATGATGACGACCCCGTATGCGGGTTCGAACCAGTGGAACACCGTGATCGCCTACACGGCGCAGTTCGGCAACGGCTTCTCCGCCAGCTTGGCGTTGGAAGATGCGGCCAACCGCGTGACCGGCGTTCAGGGTACCGCTGTCGGCGCTCTGGCCACCGTGCCCTCCGCCATCGGTGGGCTCAGCTACACCAACTACCAGGGCGGCACGCAGGCTCCTGACATCGTCGGCAACCTGCGCGTCGATCAGGCCTGGGGTTCGGCTCAGCTGTCCGGTGCCCTGCACCAGGTGGTCGCCATCACCCCCGTCAACTCCGCTGCTTACCCGACCGGCGTTTCTTACCTCGGCCAGTCCACCGACACGACCTGGGGTTGGGCGATCGGTGGTTCGGTGGAGCTCAAGCTCCCCGTCATCTCCCCCGGCGACAGCCTGTACATCCAGGCCAACTATGCTGACGGCGCTCTGAGCTACCTCGGCCTCTCTGGCACCGTCCAGGGCCGCGCCACCAGCCTCGGCCGCACGGACATCAACACCTTCGGCACGTTCACGTCCTATAGCGGCGCGTTCTACCCGCTGGCCGATGCCGTGTGGAACGGCTCCACCCTCAGCTACGACACCGAGTCCGGCTGGGCCCTCCAGGGTCAGTATCGCCACTACTGGATGCCGAACCTGCGTTCGGCCGTGTATGCCGGTTATGTGGACGTGTCCGTGCCGCAGAACACCGTTGGCGCTGCCGACGTGAAGATGTGGCAGGTCGGCCTCAACACCATCTGGTCGCCGGTCAAGAACCTCGACCTCGGTCTTGAAGTCCTCTACTCGAAGGTTGAAGGCGGCAACAACACGCTCGCCAACAACGTCTCCTACTTCCCGAACGCCGTTGGCACGCTGTCTTCGGTCACCTCCGGCGTTGGTGGCTCCACCGACGTGTGGTCGGGTGGCCTGCGCGCCCAGCGCAACTTCTGATCGACATTTCGTCGGTTTGAGATTGGCCCCGGTGGTTTCCACCGGGGCCTTTTTGTTTTCAGCGCAGGACGATGCCCCGCTGCCGGGCAGGTCCGATTTCTTCCGCTTGCAAAGCGCCGCATCCTAAAGCGCTGCATCCTTTTGCGGTGGCGCCGACGCACCGGAGCCGGCGGGGGCGAACGCCCGCCCACGTCGGATTGGCTTTACCCATCCGCCGATCCATGGGATCACACAGCATCGGCCTCCCGTGCCGGATCCCTGGAGGAATGAGACGCAGCATGGAAGCTGGAGCGGGTGAAGATCTGCCACGCCTGCGCTCCGAAGGCTGGCTCGGCTGGCGTGCGTTCGGGCTCGTCGCACTCGCCCTGGCCGTCCTCGTTCTGCTCTGGTGGCTCGCCTTGCTGCAACGACCGGCGATCGAAGCCGATCTTGAAGAACGTGCCATTGAAGCTTTGCGGAATACCGGCGAATCCTGGGTTCAAGTGCGGTTCAATGGCCGTGACGCCGTGATCACGGGCGAGGCCCTGGCCGAGCAGCCGCGCGTCAAGGTGTTGGCGGCGCTGGAAAATCTGTTCGGCGTCCGGCAGGTGAGCGATTCCATCGTCATGCTCCCCGAGCGCCACCCCTTCACCTTCACCGCCGTGCGGGATGGCCGTACCTTGTTGGTTTCGGGCTATGTTCCCTCAGCCTATGCCTTGGCGCGGATCGCCGAGGCCGCCCGCGCCCTGCCGGGAGGCCTGTCCGTTCAAGGGCTTGATCGACTGGTCCGCGCACGCGGCGCGCCGGCGGGCGATTTTTCGGCCGTGGTTTCCTTTGCGCTCCAGCAATTGATCCGTCTGCCGGCCGGCCGGGTGACCCTCTCCGATGATGTGATGACCATCGAAGGCCGTAGCCCGGATCTTGCCACCTATGATGCCCTCGCCGCCACTTTCAAGGACCCGTTGCCCCAAGGCTTTCGCGTCGGAACCTTCGCGGTGCGGCCTCCGGTTGCCACGCCCTATATGTGGTCGGCGGTGCGTGACGCGGACCAGATTCACCTGCTGGGGCATGTGCCATCCCAGGAGGCCCGCCAGCAGGTGCTTGCGGCGGTGCGCGGGGCCATCGACGATGCGCGGGTGGTGGACGAAATGCAGCTCGCGGACGGCGCGCCCAGCGTGGATCGCTGGGTCAAGGCCGTGGGCTATACGCTTCGCCAATTGGCGCGCCTGCCCAAAGGACGGGTGCTGATCTCCGATACGTCAATCACGCTGGAGGGGGCGAGCCCGGATTATGGGTCGTTCGATGCGCTTATGGCCGCGCGCCGCGCGCCGCCCGAGGGGTTCACGCTCGCCCGTTTCCTCGTGGAGCCGCCTCGTGTTTCGCCTTTTCTCTGGGCAGCGACCTTGATCGGCGACACGCTGAAGCTCACCGGCGTGGCGCCGAGCGAAGAGGCGGGCCGCGGCATTGTGGAGGCGGCGCGCAGCGCCCTGCCGGGGATCACGGTTACGGATGAGACGAAGCTGGCCTCGGGCGGCCCGCCTGCCGATGCCTGGGTGAATGCCGCGAACTTCGCGTTGGCGCAATTGGCGAAACTGCGGGAGGGGCGTGCAGAGCTTTCCGGCACGCGCATCACATTGTCGGGCGAAGCTTCCGATTCCAGCGCCTATGTCACCGTGCGTACCGCCGCCCAGGCGCCGCCGCCGGGCATTTTGCTGGATGTCTCCGCCCTGCGCCCGCCCTTGATCTCCCCTTATGTCTTTGCAGTCCGCCGCGATGGCGAAGGCGTCACTGTGTCCGGCTTTTTTCCCGATCTGGCGACCCAGGCCGCGGTGCGCGCGCTCATCCTCAATCTCTACCCCGAGGCGCGGATCAATGACGTGAGTGCGGTCGGGGCCGGTGCACCCGCCGGGCTTTCCGAAACGCTTCCCAAGGTCATCTCCCAGATGGCGCGGCTGGAAACGGCCGAGTTGAGGATCGTCGACGGGCAGGTTCAATTGTCCGGCGCGGCGCTGCATCCGGCGGCGGTGGGGCAGGTTGCGGCGAATGTGCGTAAGGCGTTGCCGCGTGGCTTCACCAGCGAAATCTCCATCGAGCGGGCGCCTCCTGGAACGCCGGAATCCGATCAGGAATGCACCCGCGAGGTGGAGCAGATCCTCGCCCATATGCCGCTTCTGTTCGAGGGACACAGCGTTCGGCTCAGCGCGCAGAGCGCGCCCACCTTGGATCGCATCGTTTATGCGGTGCAGCGCTGCCCGACCACGCGGGTCGATGTTCTGGGGGTCCCGGAAGGCAGTGGCGGCGGCGATTTTGCCTTGTCGCGCGCCCGGGCCGATACCATTTCCAGCTATCTTGAACAGGCCGGCGTGGCGACGAGCCGGGTGTTCGTGGGCACCGGGGCAGGGGGGCCGGCGCCGGGTTTCGATCCTGCGTCGGGGCTCGTGCGCGGCAGTGTTCAGGTGAATGTCAGGGCGGCCGGCGACCCGGTTCCCGAGCCGGTTTTGCGGTGAGATCGCATCCACCGGCTGGCGCGGCAGCCTCGGGAGGACGGAAAAGATGGCCTACCTCGCATTGACCCTCTGGCCCTATGTGTTGGGTGCATTCATGTTGGGCCTCGCCGTCGGATATGCCCTGCCGCCGGCCACGCGGAGGCCGCAGCCATGATGTCCTTCGAGATTGAAACCGCCCTGCTGCTCGTGCTGGCCTGTGCGCTCGGAATTGCGCTCGGCCTGTTTCTGCGCCGTCGGGCCGAGCAGCGCCGGAGGATTTCTCTGTTCGCTCAAACAACCTTTCTTCCCCTGGATGAATCAGGGCCGGGGATAGATGCCGCGGTTTTGAGGGGCGATGCTGCGGAGCTATCCCCCGACGGGGATGATAAGCCCGCTCCGCCGGGTGAGGCGCCGGACGAGGGGGCGCCGTCTCCCATTGCTCCAGAGGGCATCGGCTCCCGCCCCGTGGGTCCGCCGGAGCCAGCCCCAACGCCTCCCGCAAGTCCCGCAGCAACCAAAGCCAGACGGCGTGGCCTCTCATCGCAGCTCACCCTCGGGATTCCGGACGTAGGTTCCTCCGAAACGGTCGGCGCGGGTGATCAGCCCAGCCTGTCCGCTTCGCCACTTGGCCCGGCGATTGGGGAGGCGAATTTGCCGGGGCAGCGCCCGCTAGCCGCAGCCCAACCGGATGCGGCGGGAGTAGATGATCTCAAGCAGATCAAGGGGATAGGACCCTTGAACGAACGCAAGTTGAACACCCTGGGCATTTACCATTTTCGACAGATCGCGGCCTGGACGCCGGACGAAGCGCGTTGGATCGGAGCCTTCCTCGGATTTCGCGGCCGCGTGGAGCGCGAGGACTGGATTGGCCAGGCGCGCGCCCGCTCCACGTCCGTTCCGCCGGATCCGATGGCCTGAGCGCTCAGATAGGGGCGATAGGGCGGGTCTCCCGCTCGGGCAGTGTGCAGCGAACATCGCCCCAGCCTGATCGCAGCGCCCGGCGCCCTGGATCCGCGCCACGAATGAGAAGATGGTCGGAGCAGCAGGATTCGAACCTGCGACCCTCTGCTCCCAAAGCAGATGCGCTACCGGGCTGCGCTATGCTCCGACGGGCGAAGCGCCTTCGCCT
>NCHM01000098.1 GCA_002257205.1 Rhizobiales bacterium 24-66-13
GGCGCCGGAGCGGCCCTCCTTGCCGGCGATCTTGTCGATTTCGTCCAGGAACACGATGCCGTTGTTCTCCACCGCATAGATGGCTTCCACCGTGATCGCATCCTGGTCGATCAGCTTGTCGGCCTCCTCGGTGACGAGCAAGGGATGGGCATCCTTCACCAGCACGCGCCGGGCCTTGGTGCGTCCGCCGCCGAGCGCCTTGCCCAGCATGTCGCCGAGCGAGACCGACCCCATCTGCGCGCCGGGCATGCCGGGAATCTCGAACATGGAGAGGCCCGGGGCGCCGGCCTGGACCTCGATCTCAACTTCCTTCTCGTCCAGCTCGCCGCCGCGCAGCTTCTTGCGGAAGCTCTCGCGGGTGGCGGCGGAAGAGCCCTGCCCCACCAGCGCGTCGAGCACCCGTTCCTCGGCGGCGAGATGGGCGCGCGCCTGCACGTCCTTGCGCTTCACGTCGCGCACCAGGCCGATGCCCACTTCCACCAGATCGCGGATGATCTGCTCCACGTCACGGCCCACATAGCCGACTTCGGTGAACTTGGTCGCCTCCACCTTCAGGAAGGGCGCGCCGGCGAGGCGCGCGAGGCGGCGGGAAATCTCGGTCTTGCCGACGCCGGTGGGGCCGATCATGAGGATGTTCTTGGGCAGAACCTCCTCGCGCATGTGCCCTTCCAATTGCTGGCGCCGCCAGCGATTGCGCAGCGCGATGGCGACCGCGCGCTTGGCCTTGGTCTGGCCGACGATGTGGCGGTCCAGCTCGGACACGATCTCGCGGGGGGAAAAATCGCTCATGATCTCGGAGGTCTCTTGGTGTGCGGCGCGGCGGGCGTCAGGCGCCGACGGTCTCAATGACGATGTTATGATTGGTATAGACGCAGATGTCGGCGGCGATCTCGATGGCGCGGCGGACGATCACTTCGGGGTCCTCCTCCCGGTCCAGCAGCGCGCGCGCGGCGGCGAGCGCGAACGAGCCGCCCGAGCCGATGCCCGCAACCCCGGCTTCCGGCTCCAGAACATCGCCGGTGCCCGTGAGGACAAGGGTGATCTGCGCGTCCGCGACGATCATCATGGCTTCCAGCCGGCGCAGATAGCGATCCGTGCGCCAGTCCTTGGCGAGTTCCACGGCGGCGCGCTGGAGCTGGCCGGGATATTGCTCGAGCTTGGCTTCCAACCGCTCGAACAAGGTGAAGGCATCGGCGGTGGCGCCGGCGAAGCCGCCGATCACATCCCCCTTGCCGAGCCGGCGCACCTTGCGGGCATTGGATTTCAGCACCGTCTGGCCGAGCGTCACCTGCCCGTCTCCGGCGATGGCGACCTTATTGCCCTTGCGGACGGAGACGATGGTGGTGCCGTAAATGGTATCTGGGGAATGCATGAGGGGCTCCGGTGACGCAGCCTTACTTATGATGTTCCAGCGCGAGCGCAACACTCAACGCCGCACCGGCACGGCGATCGGCCCGATGCGCAGCGCCGGAGCGATGCCGAGCAGCACCAGAATCCCGCCCGCGCCGAGAAACACCGCCGCTGGCAGAGTGGCGAGCAGGCTCGTGAGCAGGCCGGCGATGAATACACACAGCGCGACGCTGGCGCTGGAAAGGCCCATCACCCAGCCGCGCTCGGTCTCGTCCACCGCGCCCGACATGGCGGACAGCAGGGAGACATAGGAAAACACATTGGCGATGCAGATCAGCACGGCGAGCCCCACTTGTCCGGCCGCGCCCACCGGCAGCGCGGTGAGTACCAGCAGGCCGCCGCAGGTCGCCTCGCCGAAAATCGCGATGCGGCGCTCGTCCTTCAGCCATTTCGCCACCGGCGCATAGCACAGGGCCGAGCCGAGCATGAAGCCGATGCCCATGGCCACCGAAAACAGGCCGATCTGCGCGGTGCTGAAGCCGTGGTCGCGCTGCATCACCACCAGGATGAAGGTGTAATAGATCAGGAAACCCAGCTGGAACAGGAAGAAGGAGGCGAGCGCCGGCACCACCTGCGGGCGATCCTTCAGCCGCGCAAACAAAAGGAACGGCTGGCGCCAGTCGAAATGAAACGCGCGCCGCCGCGTCTCCTCGCCGAAGCGCGACCGGGCGAGCATCACCGCATTGAAGGCGCATAGCACCAGCGCCACGGCGAGCGGCAGGCGGAAATCATAATGGCCGAGCACGCCGCCGATGGCCGGCCCCGCCATCAGGCCCACCGTATTCACTACGGTCACCTGCGCCATGGCATCGCCGCGCGCGTCGGGCGCCACCGCATCCACCATGCTGGCCTGGGCGATGGGCGCGGTGCCGGACATGAGCCCCGCCACCACGCGCCCGGCGAAGAACAGCCACACATGCGCCAGTTCCAGCGACAGCCACATCAGCCCATAGCCGGCGGCCAGCCCCGCCATGCACACGACCAGCGTGCGCCGGCGGCCAAGCGCGTCGGAGAGATCGCCCAGCAGCGCGCAGCCGAAGAAGGCGCCGATGGGAAACAGGGCGAAGGCGAGCGACATCATCAGATCGCGATTGGCCGCCGTGACGTGCCCGCCAAATCCCGGCCCGTCGAACAGGCCGACGATGAGCGGATACATCAGGCCGAACGAGAAGATATCCAGGAACACGGCGAGGAACAGCGCACCATGGCTGCGGAACAGGGCGATCTGCATGCGGCGTCCTTATAACCGGGCGCAAGATAATCGGGCGCAAGCCCTCGGGCGGGACGAGAGGCAAGCCGCGACGAGAGGCAAGCCGCGCGGCGGATGTCTCGCGGCTTGCGGGTTGGCACAACCCCTCACCCGCCCGCTGCGCGGTCGACCTCTCCCCGTGGGGGAGAGGTGGAGAATGGAGGGGTGGGAAGAAGAAAACGTTGAGGGCCTTGCCGCAATCCCGCATCTGCCCCCTCTCCCCGCCGGGGAGAGGGCTGGGGTGAGGGGCACGAACGGGGTGTTGGAACCTCCGGTCCGATGATTAGGGAAGAGGGTCAGCGCAGGAAGCGCAGCACCGCCGCCGCGAACGCGCCGGGGGCCTCGACCATGGGACAATGCCCGACCGCGGGCATTTCCTCCAGCACGCTGCCGGGGATCGCTCCGGCCAACTCGCGCGCCAAGGCCGGTGCGAAGATGCGATCGTCGGCGCCGCAGAGCACCAGGGTCGGCGCCCGGATCGCGCCGAGCCGCTCCAAGGTGTGGGCGCCCGCGGCCGCATCCGCCTGGCGGGCGAAGGCCTCCGCCTCCTGAAGCGGGCCGGCGGCCAAAGCCTGGCGTGCGATCGCCTCCAGCGGCACCGTATCGATGGTGGCGCGGCCAAGCGTGAAGGTGGCGAGCGCGCTGACATAGGTGACGGGATCTGCGATTTCGCTGCGCAGGCGCTTCAGCAGCCACATCACCTCGCGCGTATAAGGCGTGTTGCGGGCGAAGCTGTTGGCGAGCACCAGCCGGTCCACCCGCTCGGGCGCGAGCAGCGCCAGCTCCTGGGCGATCACCCCGCCGAGCGAATGGCCGAGCACATGGGCCCGTTCGATCCCCGCCGCATCCAGCACCGCCAGCGCGTCGCGCGCCATCTCGGCGGCGCCATAGGGGCCGCTCGCGCGCGAACTTTCGCCGATGTCGCGATTGTCGAACGCGAGCGTGCGCAAGCCGCCGAGCAGCGGCCGCGAAAGGCCCCAGAATACCCGGTCTGCGGACAGCCCGCCGATGATCAGCAGCGGCGGCCCCTCCCCCGCGACATCATAGGCGAGCGAGAGCCCCTCACGGGTGGCGAAGCGGGTCATTGGCAAGCCTGTCGGCCGGAGAACGGGAATAGAGCGAATGGAAACCGCGCCGCGCGCAGCGTCAAGCGGCGGGAGAAACGGGCAGCAGAAACGGGCAGCGGCTAATTCACCGTGTGCAGCAGCCAGAAGATCCAGCCCACCTCATTGATGAGCCCGAGCGCCAGGAAGGCGGCCTGAAATCGCCCGTTGCTGGAAAACATGGCGACGATGCTCATCAGGACCAGAAGGCCGGTGGTGACGCTGTAGGGCCAGCCCAAGGTGAGGAAATAATCCGCCCCCTTGATCCAGCTGTCGATCTGGTCGAGCACCTGGGAGAGCGCGAAAAAGCCGAAGAACCATTTGCGCTTGGCGGCGAAATAGGCGCGATAGCTGGGGTAATCCCCGAGAGTGTCGGGAAACAGCAGCACGCACATGAAATAAAACACGCTGCAATAGGTCAAAAGGAACAAATACAACTCGAACGTCCAGCGCGGGACGTTGATGAGGCGGAATTCCCACCACCAGAACATGAGGGCGTTGAGCAGCACCATCACCGCCCAGCCCAGATGCAGCGGCGCGATCTCGTTCACCGCGGGATGCTGGACGAACTTGGCGAATCCCCCCAGCAAACGGGTGACGCTGAGGCCGAGGATCATCCCCATGACGATGCGCACATGGAAATACAGCTGCGGGTCGTGATCGGCGACCATGGGCTTCTCCGCCGCGGCCGGGCGCGTGTCGACGGTACAAAGGGGACGGGCCGCTTATAACGAGCCGCATACCACAAGGCCATGATTCGAAATGGAGCGGAAATCGACCGTCCGCAGGGCTGCCCATCGGTGAGCCGGCGGAGCTATTCCACCGGCTCGGCCTGCCGCGACGCCGGTTGCGGGCGCGCCAGCTCGAACAGGTCGGTCGAGCGGGCATACCAGCCGGCGCCGTGCATGCGGCTGATCAGATCGAGGCTCGGCGTATCCACATGGCCGCGCCCGGCATCGAGAATATGCGCGTCGGCAATATGGGCGCACAGCACCTGGGCGATCACCGCCACCTGATCGGGGCCGGTCACAACCGAGGAGACGGTGCGGCATTCGAAGGCCACCGGGCAATCGGCGATCCGCGACGCGGCGACCATGTCCCCAGGCACCACGCGCAGGCCTGCGGCCCGCAGTTCGTCCACCTCGGCCGGCACCTCGGCGGAGGTGGCGTTCATCGCCGCCGCCATCCGTTCGGGCACTAGGTGGGCGATGAATTCGCCGGTGGCGAGAATATTGTGCGCGGTGTCCTTGAGGCCGCTGCGCGGATTGCGCAACAGGCCGATGGCCACGGTCGCGGGCTCGTGGCCCATCACATTGAAGAAGCTGAAGGGCGCCGCATTGTCGATCCCCTCGCGCGAGCGGGTGGTGATCCATGCGATGGGGCGCGGGGTGACGGTGGCGGTCAGCAGCTTGTAGCGCACGTCGGCCGCAAGCGCGGTCATGTCGAACAGCATAGGTCAGGTCACTCTTTCTGCGCGGCAGATCGGGAAAAGTGCGGGCCGCATGGCGCGGCCCGCACCAAGGGTGCCTCAGGCGTCGCGCGCCAGGGTCGGCCTGTTGGGGAGCAGGATCGAGCCGATCACGCAGACCACGGCCGTGATGACCACCGGATACCAAAGCCCCGCGAACACATCCCCCACCGAGAGCGACAGCCAAGTGGCGAAGAACGGCAGGAAGCCGCCGAAGATGCCGGCGCCGATATGGTAGGGGAAGGACAGGGCCGTATAGCGGATGTTCGCCGGGAAGAATTCCACCAGGAAAGACGCCACCGGGCCGTAGATCATCGCCACGATGAGGGTCATCGCCACCAGCAGCATCACGATATGCACCGTGTTGACCCGCGCCGGATCCGCCTTGGCAGGATAACCCGCCTCGGCCAGGGCCTTGCGATAGGCGGCGGGGTCGAAGCCCTGAACCGTCTTCCCGGCCACCGAGATCGCCACCTTCTGGCCTTCGAGAGGCGGCCCGTACTGGAAGTTGATGCCGCTGGAAATCAGCAGCTTCTTCGCCTGCACGCACGGCTTGAGGTGGTCAGGATGGGCATTGACCAGCGCCGCGACGAGGCCGAAGCGGCAGCCGTCGCTGGCGGCGTCGGCATGCACGGTGACAGGCGCGCTCTGCGTGACCGCGACAAGCTGCGGATTGCCGGCCTCCAGCAGCGAGGCGAACATCGGCCGGTACAGCAGCGCCGAAAGGGCAAGGCCCGTCATCATCAGCCATTTGCGGCCGATCTTGTCCGACAGCCAGCCGAAGAACACGAAGCTCGGCGCGCCGATCAGCAGGCCAATCGCCATCAGCACATAGGTGGTGTGCAGGTCGATCTTCACCACCTGCTGCATGAAGATCATCACGTAGAACTGGCCGGTGAAATAGGTGGAGCCCATGCCGGCGGTCACGCCGAACAGCGCGATCAGCACCAGGCGCAGGCTCGACCAGCGGCCGAACGTGTCCTTGATCGGGCTCTTGGAAAGGCGCTGCTCCGCCTTCATGCGGGCGAACACCGGGGATTCGTGCAGCTTGGCGCGCACATAGACCGAGAACGCCAGCATGGCGATGGAGATGATGAACGGCAGGCGCCAGCCCCAATCCTTGAAGGCCGCCTCGCTCATGGAGGCCTGGGTGCCCAGAATGACCACCACCGACAGGGCGAGGCCGATGGACGAGGTGATCTGGATCCATCCGGTCAGCAGGCCGCGCCGCTCAGGCCGGGAATGCTCGGCCACATAGACCACCGCGCCACCATACTCGCCGCCGACGGCGAGACCCTGGAGCAGCCGCAGGACCACCAGGGAGATCCAGGCGGTGTGCCCGATCGTCGCGTAGCTGGGCAGAAAGCCGATCAGTGCAGTGCTGCCGCCCATCATGATGATGGTGATGAGGAAGGTGTATTTGCGGCCCACCATGTCGCCGAGCCGGCCGAACAGAACGGCGCCGATGGGGCGGATGACGAAGCCGGCGGCCAGCGCACCCAGCGAGGCCAACAAGGCGGCTGTGGGATTGTCCGGCGGGAACAGCACCTGGCTCATGAACACGGCCAGCGAGCCGTAGATGAAGAAATCATACCACTCGAAGATCGTGCCCAGGGTCGAGGCCAGCACCACCTGCTTTTCTTCCGACCGCGTGAGGTCCCCCTCGACGCGATCCGAGATCGTTGTCGCATCCATCTGAAATCCCCTCGTTCTGGATCGGCTGACCGGGGCCAGCGCGTCCAAATTATCTATGATCAAATCATTATGATATTATCAAATTTTGCAAGCTTGAATTTTTTGCCGCCGTGGCCCAATATTTCAGCACCCCAAGAGACTCGTCTAAGATATTGTTTCAAAAGGATATTTCATTGGCATCGCCCCGTGGGCACAAGGCCGCGCCGCTTGGCGGGAGCAAAAGCTCTGACCAGCTGGTCCCGGCGGAAACCGCAAAACCGGAACGCGGCGCGCGGCGCGGCATCCAGTCCATCGAGATCGGTTTCAAGATCCTCGATTATCTCAGAACGATGCTGCGCCCGGTGCCGCTGAAGATGATCGCCGCGGGCACCGGCATGTCGTCCGCCAATGTCCATTATTATCTGGTGAGCTTCCAGGCGGTCGGCATCGTGCGGCAAGAGGAGGATACCGGCTGCTACGCCCTCGGCCCCTATGCCCTGAAGCTCGGCATGGCCGCCATCGAGCAGTTCGACGTGTTCACCGCCGCCCGCCCGGTCATGACCGACCTCGCCAATACGGTCGGCCAGACGGTGTTTCTCGGCGTGTGGGGCAACCGGGGACCCACCATCGTCTATCGCGTCGAGAGCGGCGGGGCCCGCCAGATCCTGGAGCTGCGCGTCGGCAGTGTGCTGAGCCTGCTGCGCTCCGCGCTCGGGCGCAATTTCCTGGCCCATCTCCCACGCACCGCGACCGAGACCCTGCTCTCGCAGGAACTGGCGGAAGAGGCGCCGCGCTCAAGCCGGCTCAAGACCGACGATACGCCCACCAATCTGGCGGAAATCGAGGAGATGGTCGCCACCATCCGCGCCAACGGCATGAGCCGCTGCCGGGACGCCCTGCTCCCCAATTTCACTTCGCTCTCGGCGCCGATCTTCGACCAGACCGGATTCATGACGGCCGCAATCACCCTCATGGGGCCGGTCGGCACGCTCGACGACAGCCTGGACGGATCGGTGGCGCAGGCCCTGCGCAGCCGAT
Source organism: Rhizobiales bacterium 24-66-13 (assembly GCA_002257205.1). GTDB lineage: Bacteria > Pseudomonadota > Alphaproteobacteria > Rhizobiales > Xanthobacteraceae > NCEH01. The sequence continues at coordinate 7,943 of NCHM01000098.1, forward strand.
CGCGGGCGATCTCGGCAACCGCCGGCTGGAATAGCTGAGGCACGTTGCGCGCCGGTGTCCGGAGTGTCGGTAGGCCGAGGGTCGGTGCGAAGCGTTGCCCGGCCGAACGCCGCGCTGGCGCTGTCACACCTTCGCCATATGGCATTGCAGCACCTTACCTGCTAGAAGGCGCGGCCTTGGAGGAGTTCCATGCGTCAGGCCGAGATCGTTCGCGAAACGAAGGAAACGAAGGTGCGCCTTTCCGTCGATCTGGACGGAACGGGCAAGGCCGCCATTGCAACCGGCATCGGGTTCCTGGACCACATGCTGGACCTGCTCGCGCGCCACGCCCGCTTCGACCTCAACATCAAAGCCGACGGCGACCTGCACGTGGATTTCCACCACACCACCGAGGATGTGGGAATCGTGCTCGGCCAGGCGGTGAAACGCGCGCTGGGCGACATGCGCGGCATCACGCGCTATGCCGACCTGCACCTGCCCATGGACGAGACGCTGACCCGCGTCGCGCTCGACATTTCCGGCCGGCCGTTCCTGGTGTTCCGCACCAGCTTTTCGGCGCCGAAGATCGGGGAGTTCGACACCGAGCTGGTGCGCGAGTTCTTCCAGGCGTTCGCCTCCAATGCCGGCGTGACGCTGCATGTGGAAACTCTCTATGGCGACAATAATCACCATATAGCGGAAAGCTGCTTCAAGGGTCTGGCCCGCGCGCTGCGCGCGGCGGTGGCCATCGACCCTGCGGCGGCGGGCGAAATTCCGTCCACCAAGGGTGCGCTTGGCACCTGAGGCGGGAAAGGGAGCACGAGACATGGCCATCTGGACCGTCCTGACCAAGGAAACGGCCGGCGACACCGCGCTCGCGGCGGCCGACCGGGTGGTGTTCGTGCGGGAGAAATTCTCCTGGACGGCGCTGCTGTTCGCCCCCTTCGTGCTGCTCGGCCACCGGCTGTGGCTCGCGTTCGGGGCCTATGTGCTCGCCTCGCTGGCGATTGGCCTTGCCGAAGTGCTGCTGCGCCTGCCGGAGGATGTGAGCTTCGTTCTGGGCGTCGGCCTGCACGTGCTGGTGGCGTTCCAGCTCGCCGACCTGCGGATCTGGAAATTGCGCCGCATCGGCTATATGGAGGCCGGCACCACGGTCGCCCGCGACATCGACGAGGCGGAGCGGCGCTTCTTCAAATATTGGACCCCGCCGCGCCCACCGCAGCTCCAGGGCCCAATGATCCGGCCCCAGCCCGCCACTGCCGCGCCGGGCTTCGGCGCTCCCATCATCGGTTCGTTCCCGGAGCCGCGCGCATCATGAATGTGGCCATCGTCGATTACGGCTCGGGCAATCTGCACTCCGCCGCCAAGGCGCTGGAGCGTGCCGCCAACGGCCTCGGCGCGAACGTGATCGTCACCAGCGATCCGGACATCGTGCGCGATGCCGACCGGGTGGTTTTGCCGGGCGTCGGCGCCTTCGCCGATTGCCGGCGCGGGCTCGATGCGGTGGACGGCATGGTGGCGGCGCTGGAAGAGGCGGTGCACGGACGCGGGCGGCCGTTCCTCGGCATCTGCGTCGGCCTGCAATTGCTGGCCGAACGCGGGCTGGAACATGGCGTCACCGCCGGCCTCGGCTGGATCAAGGGCGAGGTGGACCGCATCTCCCCTGCCGATCCGGCGCTGAAGATCCCGCATATGGGCTGGAACACCCTGACCCTCGCCCGCCCTCATCCGCTGTTCGAGGGCATTCCCACCGGGGAAAAGGGGCTGCACGCTTATTTCGTCCATTCCTACCAGTTCGTCCTCGCCGACCCCGCCGATCTCGTCGCCACCACCGATTACGGCGGCACGATCACGGCGGCCGTGGCGAAGGACAATGTGGCGGGAACCCAGTTCCATCCCGAAAAGAGCCAGACCCTCGGTCTCGCCCTGCTCGCCAATTTCCTGAAGTGGCGCCCGTGATCCTGTTTCCTGCCATCGACCTGAAGGACGGCCTCGCCGTGCGCCTCGAACAAGGCGACATGGACCGCGCGACCGTGTTCAGCCGCGACCCCGCGTCCCAGGCGGCCGAGTTCGAGACCCTGGGCTTCCGCTATCTCCATCTGGTGGACCTCAACGGCGCCTTCGCCGGCCATCCGGTGAACGCGGCGGCGGTGGACCGCATCCTGGAGACGGTCTCGATCCCGGTGCAGCTCGGCGGTGGCATCCGCGACCATGCCACCATCGAGGCGTGGCTGGAAAAGGGCGTCACCCGCGTCATCCTCGGCACCGCCGCCGTGCGCGACCCGGAGCTGGTGAAGGAAGCCGCCAAGGCCCATCCCGGCCGGGTGGCCGTTGGGCTCGACGCGCGCGACGGCCGCGTCGCGGTGCAGGGCTGGGCGGAAAGCTCCGACGTCTCGGTGGAGGATATCGCCCGCCGGTTCGAGGATGCCGGGGTCGCCGCCATCATTTTCACCGACATCACCCGCGACGGGCTGATGAAGGG
>NCHM01000099.1:0-19693 GCA_002257205.1 Rhizobiales bacterium 24-66-13
AGCGAGGTCTCGGCCTTGTACAATTCCCAGCCCGAGGTGACGAAGCCGCCGTCCTTGTTGCTGTCGGAATAGCCGAGCATCACTTCCTGCTCGCCGCCGCGGCTGTCCACCAGGCTGCGGTATTGCGGGATCGCCAGCATGCGGTCCATCACCTTGGCGCAGGCCTGCAGATCGCCGATCGTCTCGAACAGCGGGATGATGTTGAGCGCGCTGGTGCCGCTCGCCTGCACCAGCCCCACTTCCTTCAGCAGCAGTGCCACTTCCAGCAGGTCGGAGACGCCTTCCGCCTTGGAGATGATGCAATTGGGAATCACCGCGCCGCCCAGCATGCGGTGGGCGTGCGCGGCCTCCCGCAGGATCGCGAGTTCCGACTGGGTCTCGTCCGAATAGGTGAGGAAGGGCGAGGCCAGCGGGCGGGCGTTGGTGAGCTCGCGCGTGAGCAAAGCGATGCGCGCCTCCTCGTCCAGCGCGGCGTAATTGGTGCCGGGAGAGACTGCCTCCAGCAATTCGCCGACAGTGCGGGCATGGACGTCGGAATTCTGCCGCAGGTCGAGGCTCGCGAGATGGAAGCCGAAGCAATCGGCCGCGCGCCGCAGGTTGCGCAACCGGCCCCGCGCCAGGACGCGCGAGCCGTTCGCGCACAGCGAGCGGTGGATGATGTCGAGATCGGCCTTGAAGGCGGCGGCGCTTTCATAGGGCGGAAAGGCCGGGTCGGCGGGGGCGGTGTCGCCCTTCAGCGCCGCCTCGCTCGCGGCGAGGCGGGCTGCAACGGTGGCGAGGGCGCGGCGATAGGGCTCGTCCTGGTGGCGCGCGGAAGTGTCCGGGGAGCGCGCGGCGAGGTCGGTCAGCTCCGCCGAGACCGGCACCAGCCGGCTCGCGAGCGAGAGTTCGGCGGCGAGGGCTTCCACCTCCTCGCGGTAGAATTGCATGGCGCGGTCGCGGTGCAGCTCCACCGTGGTGCGCAGCACGTCGGCGGTGACGAAGGGGTTGCCGTCCCGGTCGCCGCCGATCCAGCTGCCCACCCTCAGGAACGAAGGCACGTCCACCGGCCCGGCGCCGGGGTCGAGCTGTTCGAGATGGTCCTCGATGGCGCAGAACAGGCGCGGCACTTCGTGCAGGAAGGTGTAGTCGTAATAGGACAGGCCGTTCACCACCTCGTCGAGCACGGTCAGCTTGATGCGCCGCAGGATTGCCGTCTGCCACAAGGTGAGCACGGCGCGGCGCAGGGTGTCGATGTCGCGGGCGGCTTCCTCCGGGGTGGCCTCCACCCGCTGGCGCCGGTCCAGCAAAGCGGCGATTTCCATCTCGCGGTTGAGTGTGCTCTTGCGCCGCACCTCGGTGGGATGGGCGGTGAGAACCGGGCTGACCAAAGCGGTGTCGAAGAAGGCTTTCAGCGCATCCGGGCTCTTGCCGCCGGCGGCGGCGCGGGCGAAGGCGTTGGCGAGCGTGCCGACGCGCGGCGCGGAACCGGCGATGGCGTGGGCGCGGTTGCGGCGGGTGTGGTGCACGTCCTCGGCGATATTGGCGAGGTGCGAGAAATAGCTGAAGGCGCGGATGATGCGCACGGCGGTGTCCGACTTCAGACTCTCCAGGAGGCCTTCCAGCTCCTGGCGCGCGCCCTCCTCGGAATCGCGGTGGAAGCGGAGCGAGGTCTGGCGGATGCGCTCCACGAGCGCGAAGATATCGTCGCCTTCCTGCTCGCGCACCGTGTCGCCGAGGATGCGGCCCAGCAGGCGGATATCCTCCCGGAGCGGGCGATCCTTCTCGCTGGTTTCATCCGCCGGCTCGTTCAACCCCGCCCAGACCGCACTCGACATGTGTCCGACCCCCGTCGCCGCTTCGCGTATTGCTCTTTAGTCTAACGAGCTTTTTTGCATGCGCGAAGCAAATGCTGCATCCCGTCACCGGCGCGTCACCCGGGTGCGGCATGAGAACAAAGCTGGCGCAACGCTTTCCGCTCTTGCCAATGGGCGCGCGGCTAGCGACAACAGAATACCGGCCTGCGGGTCGGGAAAGCTTTCGCTCCTCGGGGAGGGGCGGTGTGGTCCGGGGGTCAATGGTCAATGTCGCTCGCAGCCTCGCGCTCGGCGCTTCCGACGGCGCCTACAGCGCTCGATCATGCTTTGCGCGCGGCTAAGCCGGCCCTTTGGACGGTCGTGGTTTTCAGCTTCTTCATCAATATTCTGGGGCTGACCGGCTCGCTCTACATGATGCAGGTCTATGACCGCGTCCTGGCGAGCCGCAACCTGCAGACCCTGGTGCTGCTGACCATCATCGTCGCCATCCTGTACCTGGTCTCCGCCGCGCTCGAGGCGCTGCGCACGCAATTGCTGGTGCGCGCCGGGGCGAAGTTCGACGAGAGCATCAAGGAAGAGGCGTTTGACGCGGTGCAGCGCGCCTCGCTGCGGCGGCCCTCGCCCAGCCATGTGCAGGCGCTGCGGGACGTGGACACGGTGCGCGAATTCTTCGCCGGCCCGGGCCTGATCTCCTGCTGCGATGTGCCCTGGGTGCCGATCTACATCATCTTCGCCACCTTGCTGCATCCCTGGTACGGCATACTGGCGGTGGTGAGCTGCGTGATCTCCGGCGTGCTCGCCTTCGCCAACGATAAGGTGACGCGGCCGATCCTCGACCGGGCGACCAAGGCGAACATCAGCGCCAATAACGAGGCCACCACCACGTTCCGCAATGCCGAGGTGCTCCAGGCCATGGGCATGGTGCGGCAATTGCGGGAGCGCTGGATCACCCATCGTGGCGCCGCGCTCGGCTGGCAGGCGCTGGCCTCCGACCGGGCGGCGTTCCTGATGGCCGCCACCAAGTTCAACCGCATGTTCATGCAGAGTCTGATCCTCGGGCTCGGCGCCTATCTCGCCATCAACCGCGAAATCTCGCCGGGCATGATGATCGCCGCCTCGATCATCGTCGGGCGCTGCATCCAGCCGATCGAGATGGCGATCGGCAATTGGAAGGGCATCGTGGCGACGCGCTCGGCCTTCCGCCGGGTGCAGGAGCTGCTGCGCATGTCGCCGCCCCCCGCAACCCGCATGCGCCTGCCCGATCCCACCGGCGCGTTGCAGGTGGAAAATCTGGTCGCCCACGCGCCCGGCCGCGACGTTCCGGTGCTGCGGGGGGTCTCGTTCGCGGTGCCGGCGGGTGCGGTGCTCGGCGTCATCGGCCCGAGCGCGGCGGGAAAATCGAGCCTTGCCCGCGTGCTGGTGGGCGTGTGGCCGGCCAGCGCCGGCGCGGTGCGGCTCGACGGGTCCGACCTTAGCCATTGGGATCCCGAGCAGCTCGGCCGCTGCCTCGGCTATCTGCCGCAGGACGTGGAATTGTTCGCCGGCACGATCGCCGACAATATCGCCCGCTTCACGACCCGCGACGAGGCGCAGGTGGTGCAGGCCGCGCAGATGGCCGGCGTGCACGAGATGATCCAGCGCCTGCCGCGTGGCTATAATACCGAGATAGGCGAAAGCGGCGCCTCGCTGTCCGGCGGCCAGCGCCAGCGCATCGCGCTCGCCCGCGCCATCTACGGAAGCCCCGCCCTGGTGGTGCTGGACGAGCCCAATGCGAGCCTCGACGCCGCCGGCGAGCAGGCGCTGATGGTGGCGGTGCAGGCGCTGCGCAAGGCCGGGCGCACCGTGGTCCTGGTCACGCACAAGACCAACAGCCTCGGCCTGTGCGATTATATCCTGCTGCTGAACGAAGGCGTGGTGCACGGGTTCGGCCCGCGCGACGAAGTGCTCGCCAAGGTGCTCGGCCCGCGCCTGGTGCAGCCGGGGGAAGGCCCGGCGCCCGCACATATCGGCGGCCACGCCGCCGGCGCTTGAGGGGAAGCAGATGTCCACTCGTCCTGACAGCCCCATCCGCTCCGTGAAAGAGGCCGCCCGCGAGCGGCTCGGCGCGGTGCTGCGGGGGATCGGCCAAAGTCCCCTCGGCCAAAGCGCGCTCGGCCAGACCGCGCTGGCGCACCTCGCCGCCGCGAAGGACGTCAGCGTGCGGTTCGTGCGCGAAGTGATCGTGCCGCCCCCGGCGCCGGAGATCGCCGACGCGGACAACGGCATGAAGGCGCCCGTAGCCTCAAGCGATTTCCGCCGCGTGGCGACCATGGGCTACGGGGTGATCTTCCTCACCTTCGGCGTGTTCGGCGGCTGGGCCGCGCTCGCCAATATCGACAGCGCGGTGATCGCCTCGGGCGTGGTGTCGGTGGAGAGCAAGCGCCAGGTGGTGCAGCATCTGGAGGGCGGCATCGTCGCCGAAATCCACGTCAAGGACGGGCAGAGCGTGGAGCGCGGCGCGCTGCTGTTCCGCCTCGATCCCACCAGTTCGCAATCCAATTACGATTCCCTGCGCGGCCAGCTCGACACGCTGCTGGCCACCGACGCCCGGCTCACCGCCGAGCGCGAGCACGCGAGCGCCGTCACCTTCCCGCCCGAGCTCCTGGCCCGTGCGGAAGATCCGGCGGTCAAATCCATCCTCGCCGACCAGGTGATCCAGTTCCGCGACCGCAAGAGCTCGCTGGAGGGACAGACCGCCATCCTCAACAGCCGGATCGCCCAGGGCCAGACCGAGATCGATGGGCTCGCCCGCGAGCGCACCTCCGCCGACCAGCAATTATTCTATATCGACGACGAACTGGCCGGCGTGCAGCAGCTCAACGACAAGGGGCTGGTTTCCAAGCCGCGGGTCGCCCAGCTCCAGCGCGAGAAGGCGCGGCTCCAGGGCACGGTGGGCCGTAACATGGCCGATGCGGCGAAGGCGGCCAACACCATCAGCGAAATGAAGATGCAGATCCAGCAATTGGATCAGAAGCAGCAGGAAGAGGTCGCCGGCCAAATCGTCGAGACGCGACAGAAGATCGCGGACCTGCGGGAGAAGCTGAACGTCTCCCGGAACGTGCTGAGCCGGGTCGATATCCGCGCGCCGCGCTCCGGCATCGTGCAGAACATCAACCAGAAGATCTATACCGTCGGCGCCGTGGTGCGGCCCGGCGACACCATCCTGGAAATCGTGCCGCAGAACGACGACCTGATCGTCGACGCCCAGGTGCCGACCACCGACATTGACCGCCTGCACGGCGGCGTCACCGGCGTGGAGGTGCGCTTCCCCGCCTTCCATTCGCGCACCACGCCGCTGATCCTCGGCGAACTGCGCACGGTCTCGCCCGACCGGCTCATCGACGAGACCACCCACCAGCCCTATTTCCAGGCGGTGGTGGCGGTGGCGAGCACGGACATTCCCGAGGACATGAAGGCGCGCCTGCGCCCCGGTATGCCGGCGGAAGTGGTTTTCAACACCGGGGAACGCAGCGTCATGAGCTATTTGACGCGCCCCCTCACCGATGCCCTGACGCGGTCGTTCCGGGAGAAATGAGGGCGGTGCGCGGAGCGGCGGAAACCCGCGCCAGCTTCCGCGTTGACAGGGTTTCGGGCCACTTCTAGGTTGCCCGCCCCAAGGTTTGCTGCGCTGCGTGGTTTGCGGCGCATGGCTCCGGCGCGGGAGTTTTTCCGCAGCCGCACTTAAAGTGGGTCGGGAGGAGCGCTCAACAATGAAGATCCTGGTGCCTGTCAAGCGGGTGGTGGACTACAACGTGAAGGTCCGTGTGAAGGCGGACGGGTCCGGTGTGGAACTGGCCAACGTCAAGATGTCCATGAACCCGTTCGACGAGATCGCGGTGGAAGAAGCCCTGCGCCTCAAGGAAGCGGGCAAGGCGACCGAGGTGGTGGTGGTCTCCATCGGCCCGGCGCAAGCCACCGAAACCCTGCGCACCGCGCTCGCCATGGGCGCCGATCGCGGCATCCTGGTGAAGGTGGACGGCATCGTGGAGCCGCTCGCGGTCGCCAAGATCCTCAAGGGCGTGGTGGGCGAGGAAGCCCCGCAGCTCGTGATCCTCGGCAAGCAGGCGATCGACGACGATTCGAACCAGACCGGCCAGATGCTGGCGGCGCTGCTCGGCTGGGGTCAGGGTACGTTCGCCTCCAAGGTGGTGCTGGAAGAGGGCGCGGCCCTCGTCACGCGCGAGATCGACGGCGGCCTGCAGACCGTGAAGCTCTCCCTGCCGGCGATCGTGACGACCGATCTGCGGTTGAACGAGCCGCGCTATGCCTCGCTGCCCAACATCATGAAGGCGAAGAAGAAGCCCATCGACGAGAAGACGCCCGACGCCTATGGCGTGGACGTGGCGCCGCGCCTGAAGGTGCTGAACACCGCCGAGCCGGCGGGCCGCAAGGCCGGGGTGAAGGTGGGTTCGGTGGCCGAGCTGGTGGCGAAGCTCAAGGATGAGGCGGGGGTGATCTGATGACGACTTTGCTGCTCGCCGAACACGACAATTCGGTTCTCAACGGCGCCACCGCCAAGGCCCTCACCGCCGCGGTCGCATTGGGTGGCCCGGTGCATATCCTGGTGGCCGGACAGAATGCCGCCGCCGTGGCGGATGCCGCCGCCAAGCTTTCGGGCGTGGAAAAGGTGCTGCTCGCCGATGGCGAAACCTATGCCCACCGCCTCGCCGAGCCGCTGGCGGCACTGATCGTCTCGCTGGCTCCGGCCTATGACGCGATCGTCGGCCCCTCCACCTCGGTGGCGAAGAACGTGCTGCCGCGCGTCGCCGCTTTGCTGGACGTGATGCAGGTGTCGGACATCGTGAAGGTGGTTTCGCCCGACACGTTCGAGCGGCCGATCTATGCCGGCAACGCCATCCAGACGGTGCAGGCGACCGACGCGAAGAAGGTCATCACCGTGCGCACCGCCTCGTTCGGCGCCACGGCCGAGGGTGGCTCGGCCAGCGTCGAGACCATCGGCGCGGCGGAAAATCCCGGCGTGTCTTCGTTCGTGGACGAGAGCATCGCCGCCTCCGACCGTCCCGAGCTGACGGCGGCGAAGATCATCGTCTCCGGCGGCCGCGCGGTCGGCTCCAAGGAGAAGTTCGCCGAGGTCATCGAGCCGCTCGCCGATGCGCTCGGCGCGGCGGTCGGCGCCTCGCGTGCCGCCGTGGACGCCGGCTATGCTCCGAACGACTGGCAGGTCGGCCAGACCGGCAAGGTGGTCGCGCCCGAACTTTATGTGGCGGTGGGCATCTCGGGTGCGATTCAGCACTTGGCGGGCATGAAGGATTCCAAGATCATCGTGGCCATCAACAAGGACGAGGAAGCGCCTATTTTCCAGGTTGCGGACTACGGCCTGGTGGGCGATCTGTTCTCCATCGTGCCCGAGTTGCAGGCGGCGATCGTCAAGGCGAAGGGCTGAGGGCCCGCCCGGCGCCCATCGAAGCCGGGCGACATCTCCATGCGGCGCCGATCCACCCGGCTCGGCGCCGACCGGGGCCATCTCGGCCCCCAATATCGGAAAGACGAGAGCACCATGCCGCTCGAGATCAAGAAGGTCGGGATCATCGGCGCCGGCCAGATGGGCAACGGCATCGCCCATGTCTGCGCGCTCGCGGGCTATGACGTGGCGCTGAGCGATGCCGATCCGGACCGCATCCGCTCCGGCCTTGCCACGATCAACGGCAATATGGCCAAGCAGGTCTCCAAGGGCACCGTGACCGAGCAGGCGCGCCAGGACGCGCTTCAGCGCATCGTCGGCGCGCCGACCATGGACGGGCTCGCCGAATGCGACCTCGTGATCGAATCGGCCACCGAGCGCGAGGACGTGAAGCGCAAGATCCTCGCCGATCTCTGCCCGGTGCTGCGGCCGGATGCGCTGATCTCGTCCAACACCTCGTCCATCTCCATCACCCGCCTCGCCGCCTCCACAGACCGGCCGGAGCGCTTCATCGGCATTCATTTCATGAATCCGGTGCCGCTGATGGAGCTGGTGGAGCTGGTGCGCGGCATCGCCACCGACGACGACACCTTCGAGAGCGCCAAGCAGTTCGTGACCCGGCTGCACAAGACCTATGCGGTGGCGGAGGATTTCCCCGCCTTCATCGTCAACCGCATCCTGCTGCCCATGATCAACGAAGCCATCTATACGCTCTATGAGGGCGTCGGCTCCGTGGACGCCATCGACCGGGCCATGAAGCTCGGCGCCAACCATCCCATGGGTCCGTTGCAGCTGGCGGATTTCATCGGCCTCGACACCTGCCTCGCCATCATGCAGGTGCTGCACGAGGGGCTTGCCGACAGCAAATATCGCCCGTGCCCGCTGCTGGTGAAATATGTCGAGGCCGGCTGGCTCGGCCGCAAGACCCAGCGCGGCTTCTACGATTATCGTGGCGAGAAGCCGGTTCCCACCCGCTGAGGCCGACCCCCGCGGCACTGCCGCTGGGGCACCAGATCGCCGCTGTTCCCGATTGCGTGTACAGTCGCCGCCGTCCCTGATCTCGCCGCAAACCGGGCCTTGCCTGGGCGCGAAGGTCGGGGGAGCGGCGAATGCTGACACGGCGCGCGATGGTCCTGGGCGGGCTGGCGATGGGCGGGCTCACATCGCCCCTCGGAAGGCGCGGCGCCCGCGCGCAGCCGGTCGGCGACCCTTCCTTAGCTGCCCCTTCCCTCGCGACGTCAGCCCTTTCGAGCGGCACGGACCCGTTCCAGGCCCTGATCGATGCGGAATGCGCCCGGGCGCGGGCGATGCGCGCGGCGCGGCTTGCCCTGGTGCTGGGGGTGGTGGGGCCGGACGGCAAAGGCCGCCTGCTGTTCGCGGGCGGCACGGACCTGACCAACCCCCTTGGCGCGCCGCTCGCCCTCGACGCGAAGACCCCGTTCGAGATCGGCTCGATCTCGAAGGTCTTCACCTCCAGCGTGCACTTCAAACGGCATGGCCCGTTCGAAGGCACGCTCGGCACCTGGCTCGGGGGCAGCGCGCGCCTGTCCGCGCCGCTGGAGGGGCTGCGCCTCGTCAATCTCGCCACCTATCGTCCCGGCCTGCCGCGGGACAACCAAGGCGGCGCCTATCCGCCGCGCACCATGGCCGGCTTCCAGACCCTGTTCGACTTCCTCTCCACCTATAATCCGCCCATGGAGCAGGGTGCCTGCTATGCCTATTCGAACCTCGGCTGGGCGCTGCTCGCCATGGCCGGAACGGGGATCGCGGGCGCCGATGCGGACGGCTTCGCCGAGCTCTACGACCGCCGCCTCGGGGATTATTGCGCGAGCTTCGGCGCCGGCGACACCGGTTGGTTCCGGCCCGGCATGAAAGCCCGTTTGCCGCTCGGCTATACCAAGCAATGGCAGGCCCTGCCGCGCGACGCGTCCTATCGGCCGACCCATGCGCTGGCGGTGGGCGCCGGCGGCATCGTCAGCACCGGGGCGGACATGCTGGCCTATCTGCGGCTCAACATGGGCCTCGCGAAAGGCGGACTTTCGGACCCGGCGCTGGCCTATCAGCAAGGTGCCGATGTGTTCGCGCCCGCCTGCGCCGGGGGACGCGCGCCGCACACCGCCTATGGCTGGTTCCGCGCCGAAGTGGAAGCGCCGCGCGGGCGCGTCACGGTGCTCAACAAGAACGGCGGGGTGGCGGGCTTCACCTCCTGGATGGGCTTTTCCGCTTGGCAGGGCAGCGGCAAGCCCTCGGGCGAAGGGGTGTTCGTGCTGTGCAACGGCCCGTCCGCGACGTTGGTCGGCACGCGGGCGATGAAGCTGCTGCTGGGGGTTTGAGGCGCCAACTGCCGAGGGAGGGAGATGCGAGCGCGCCACATGCGAGGGCGGTGCCGAAAACCTCAGCCCTGTCCGTCGCCGAGCGCGCTCTTGATGAGGTGCTGGGCATCCTCGCTCGCCCATTCCGCCGGGCCGGCGAGATAGCCGAGCTCGCAGCCTTGGTCGTCCACCAGCAAGGTGGTGGGCAGGCCGAAGCCGCGCCCCACCGCGCGCAGGGCCTGGAAGGTCTTGGTGCCGCTATCGGCGTAGAAGGCGAGGCTGGAGATGCCGATCTCCTTCAGGAACGCCTTCGGTTTTTCCGCGTCGCGGGTATCGAGATTGATCGCCACCACCTGGAAATTCGCCCCGCCAAGGGTCTGCTCCAGCCGGTCGAGGGCCGGCATTTCCTTTCGGCAGGGCACGCACCAGGTGGCCCACAGATTGACCAGCAGCGTCTTGCCCTTGAAATCCGCCAGCGTCTTCGGCGTGCCGGTGCCGTCGGCGAAGGAGAGCGGCGGCAGGCGGCGCGGCTCGGTGGCGAGCGTGAAGGCGGCGATTTCGCCCTTGGCGAGCGGCGCCAGGCGCTTCGCCGCCTCCACCGCCGGGGCGCAGGCGGGATCGCGGGCCGAACTGCCGCTCTCCGGCGCCGCGGCGACTTGTGAATTCGTCGGCGATGAAGCGGCCGTGACCGTGGGTGCATTGCCGGGAAGGGCATTCATCCCGTATAGGGCGAGCGCGCCGGCCACGGCGCCAGCAAGTGCCGCTCCTGCCACCACAGCCAGCATGCGCCCTTTGCCGCCACGGGCGGGATGCGATCATGGAGGAGATCAACGCCTCCATCGGCTTCGACCAGCGTCTTTTCGCCCAGGATATCGCCGGTTCCAAGGCCCATGCGGCCATGCTGGCGACGCAGGGCATCGTCGCGGGCGAGGATGTCGAGAAGATCCAGGACGGTCTAGACACGATCCTGTCAGAGATCGAGGCCGGCAAATTCACTTTCCGGCGCGACCTTGAAGACATTCATATGAACGTCGAGCAGCGCCTCGCCGACATGATCGGCCCGAGCGCGGGGCGCCTGCACACCGCTCGCTCGCGCAACGATCAGGTGGCCACCGACTTCCGCCTCTATGTGCGCGACACGGTGGACGCGCTCGACGCACAGATGGCGGACCTGCAACTGGCGCTGTCGGAAAAGGCGCTGGCCCATGCCGCCACCGTCATGCCCGGCTTCACCCATCTGCAGACCGCCCAGCCGGTCACCTACGGCCATCATCTGATGGCCTATGTGGAGATGCTGGCGCGCGATCGCAGCCGGCTGCGTGATGCCCGTGCGCGGCTCAACGAATGCCCGCTCGGCTCGGCGGCGCTGGCCGGCACGTCCTTCCCCATCGACCGGGACATGACCGCCAAGGCGCTCGGCTTCGACCGGCCGACCGCGAATTCGCTGGACGCCGTGTCGGATCGCGATTTCGTGCTGGAGACGCTCTCCGCTGCCGCCATCTGCGCCGTGCATCTCTCGCGCTTCGCGGAAGAGGTGGTGATCTGGACCTCGCCCGCCTTTTCGCTGATCAAGCTGTCGGATAAATTCACCACCGGCTCCTCCATCATGCCGCAGAAGCGCAATCCGGATGCTGCCGAGCTGGTGCGCGCCAAGGCGGGCCGCATCATCGGCGCGCTCACCGGCCTGCTGGTGGTGATGAAGGGCCTGCCGCTCGCCTATGCCAAGGACATGCAGGAAGACAAGGAAGGCGCGTTCGACGCCTTCTCGGCCCTGTCCCTGGTGATCGCCGCCACCGCCGGCATGGTGCGCGACATCGAGCCCGACACGGCGCGCATGAAGAGCGCCGCCGGGCAGGGCTATTCCACCGCCACCGATCTCGCCGATTGGCTGGTGCGCGCGGCCGGAATGCCGTTCCGCGAGGCGCACCATGTCACGGGGCGCATCGTCGCGCTGGCGTCCGATCGCGGCATCGGCCTGCACCGGCTGTCGCTGGAGGACATGCGCAGCGTGGATGAGCGCATCACGCAGGATGTGTTCAGCGTATTGTCCGTCACCCGTTCTGTGCAGAGCCGCGTATCCTATGGCGGCACCGCGCCGAGCCGGGTGCGCGCCCAAGCCAAGCGCTGGCTGAAACGCCTCCAGGCGGAGGCCGCCAAGGCCTGAGGCGCAGAAGGCCTTAGGCGCACAAGGCCTGAGGCGACGGACAAGAGGATCGCACCGCCGCAAACGGCGGGCGAAGGCGGCAGGGAGGGAGGCACCCATGGTCGCGCATGAAGGCACCAACGGCGGCGCGGACCCCGCGCCGTGTTTCGATGCCGCGTTCCGCGCGCGGCTGCGCGATCTGCTCGCCTGGCGGCGGGACGTGCGGCACTTTCGCACTGATCCGCTGCCCGACGGCACGATGGCGCGGCTGCTGCAAATGGCCTGCCTTTCGCCCTCCGTGGGCTTGAGCGAGCCCTGGCGCTTCGTGCTGGTGGACGATCCCGCCCGCCGCGCGGCGGTGCGCGCCTGTTTCGAAAGCTGCAATGCCGCCGCGCTGGCCAGCCAGTCGGCGGACAAGAGCGCCGCTTATGCCCGCCTGAAGCTGGCCGGGCTCGATGACGCGCCGGTGCATTTCGCTGTGTTCGCCGATCGCGAGACCGCCCAGGGCCACGGGCTCGGCCGGCTCACCATGCCGGAAACGCTGGATTATTCGGCGGTCATGGCGGTGCAGACCCTCTGGCTCGCGGCGCGGGCGGAAGGCATCGGCCTCGGCTGGGTGTCGATCCTGCCGCCGGAGCAGATGGCGGGGATTATGGACGTGCCGGCACACTGGCGCTTCATCGGCTATTTCTGCCTCGGCTATCCGCGTGTGGAAAGCGCCGTGCCGGAGCTGGAAACCCGCCAGTGGGAGCACCGCCACCCACCGGAAGGCTTTGTGCTGCAGCGCTGAGGGGTGCGTGTCGTGCTTTTCTCCGCTTGGCCGCGCCTGAGCGGTTAAGCCCCCTCTCCCGCGTGCGGGGGAGGGTTGGGGAGGGGGAAGGGCTCGGAGGGGATGCGCCACCAACGTCGCACTCGGGCGCGACAGCGGCGCTGCGGTGCGGTAGAGAGAAGCGCCGCCGTGCGCGGGGCTCGCCTTTGGCGTATCCCTCGCTATAGTGGCGTCGAAATTTTCTGGATGGCCTCGCCGTGTCGCATCGCTTGCCTGTCTCCCTGGCTTTCCTGTTTGCCTTGGCGCTCGCCGGCTGCGGCGTGAAGGGTCCGCTGGAGCCGCCCGGCACCAAGCCGCCCACCCCGCCCGGTCAGAAGGCCGCCGCCGCGACCACCGGCCCGGCCGCGCCCCAAGGGTCCGCCGACAATACCGGCGCCCTGGTGACCACCGACGACATCATGTCCACCAATTCCGCCCAACCGGGCAACGCCGATGCGCGCGCGGCGTCCGGCAATGCCTATATCTCGCCGAACACGCCCGGCGATTCGGTCTCCCGTCCGGTGACGCAGACCCCCAATATCGCCAAACGTCCCTTCATCCTGGACGGGCTGCTCTGACGCGCCCGGAGCCGCCATGCATCATTTCGATTATCGCGACGGTCGCCTCCATGGCGAGGACGTCGACCTCACCGCGCTCGCCCACAGCGTAGGCACGCCTTTCTATTGCTATTCCACCGCGACGCTGGAGCGGCACTATCGCGTGTTCACGCAGGCCTTCGAAGGCCGCGACATGCTGCTGTGCTATGCGCTGAAGGCCAATTCCAACCAGGCGGTGATTTCCACGCTCGCCCGCCTCGGCGCGGGGGCGGATATCGTTTCCGGCGGGGAATTGAAGCGCGCGCTCGCCGCCGGCGTCCCGGCGGAGCGGATCGTGTTTTCCGGCGTCGGCAAGACCCGCCAGGAAATGGCCGATGCGCTCGATGCCGGCATCAAATGCTTCAATGTGGAGAGCGAGCCGGAGCTGGAGCAGCTCTCGCAGGTCGCCACCGCGCGCGGTGTCATCGCCCCGGTGTCGCTGCGGGTGAATCCCGACGTGGACGCGAAAACCCACGCCAAGATCTCCACCGGCAAGTCGGAAAACAAGTTCGGCATCCCCATCTCCACCGCCCGCGCGGTGTATGAGGAGGCCGCGCGCCTGCCGGGTATCCGCATCGCCGGTGTCGACATGCATATCGGCAGCCAGATCACCGACATGGCGCCGTTCGAGAATGCGATTTTGCTGCTGGCGGAACTGGCGCGCGACCTGATGGCCGCCGGCCACGCGCTGCGCCATCTCGATCTTGGCGGCGGGCTCGGCGTGCCTTATGCGGCGAGCGATCCCGTGCCGCCGGCGCCGGATGCCTACGCGGCGGCGGTGAACCGCGCGCTGGGCGGCCTTGATCTGCCGCTGGTCTTTGAGATGGGCCGCATGATCGTGGCCAATGCCGGCATCCTCGTGACCCGCGTGCTTTATGTGAAGCACGGCGAGGGAAAGACCTTCGTGATCGTGGACGCGGCCATGAACGATCTCATCCGCCCCACCCTGTACGACGCCCATCACGACATCCTCCCCGTGGTTCAGGCGGCCGAGGGTGCGCCCACGCTGCTGGCCGACGTGGTGGGGCCGGTGTGCGAGACCGGGGATTATCTCGCCCTCAATCGCGCTTTGCCACAGCTGAAGGCCGGCGACCTGCTGGCGGTGATGACCGCCGGCGCCTATGGCGCGGTGCAGGCGGGCACCTACAACACCCGTCCGCTCATTCCCCGCCGAAATTTCACGATGATCCCCGCCCGAGACCAGATGAGCCGCCGCGCGACCTTCAGCATGACTTGCCGCATGACCTGCCGCGCGACCGGGCGGCGGATCACCGCGAGGATGCGGGTTCCACTCCGCCGCTGGCACCGCCCGCGCAGGCCGGGCTGGCGCTGACGCCGAGCGAGGAACGGGCGCTGCGCTCCTTCACCACCGATCCGTCCTTCGGGCCCGCCGCCGTGCCGCTGGGCACCGACGACGAGGCGGCGGGCGTGACGCCCACCACGACCCGTCCCTATCCGCCGGTGTTCACGTCCGCCGGGCGGGATGCGGGCGACCCGCTCACGCCCTTCCTGAGCGCGGAAGACCCGCGCGCGGGCTCGCGCCTGCATCCCAGCTGGACCATGTGGAGCCTGATCGTTCTGGCCATGGCGGTGGGCGCGGCGGTGCTGACCGCCATGGCGGTCTGAGCGCCCTACGGCTTCAGCTCCAGCTCCACCCGCATCACGGTATAATCCTCGCCGGTCTTGGCGATGAAGCCGAGATCCTGCGCCATGTGCATCATGGGCTGGTTTTCCCGCAGCACGTCGCCATAGATCATCTTCAGGCCGCGCTGGCGGCCATAGGCGATGATCTCGTTCATGAGCCGGTAGCCCAGCCCTTTGCCCTTCATGTCCGAGCGCACCATGATGGCGTATTCGGCGGTCTCATTGTCCGGATCGGCGATGATCCGCACCACGCCGAGGAACGCGCCCGCCTTGTCCACCGCCACCAGCGCCATTTCCCGGTCGTAATCGATCTGCGAGAGGCGCGCGGCCAGCAGGTGCGGGAAATCCTTCAGCGAGCCGAGAAACCGCATGCGCACGTCGCGCGGGTCCGAGCGGCGCACGATGTCCACGATGCCCGGCTCGTCCTCGGGCCGGATCGGCCGCAGCTCCAGTGCCTGGCCATCGGGAAGCGTGATTTCGCGTACCAGCCCGGTGGGGAAGGGCTTGATGGCGAAGCGCTCGGTGCCCACCCCCTCGGTGGGATGCACCACGATGCGGGCATCGAGCGCGATCACCCCATGCTCGTCCGCCAGCAGGGGATTGATATCCAGTTCCGCGATCTGCGGCAGGTCGCCGAGCAGGTCGGAAATCTTCACCAAGGTCGCCGCCACCGCATCGAGATCCACGGGGGGATGGTCGCGATAGCCGGCGAGCAGCTTGGAAATCCGCGTGCGGCCGATCATCTCCAGCGCCAGCACGCCGTTGAGCGGCGGCAGGGCGACCGCGCGGTCGGCGATCACCTCCACCGCCAGCCCGCCCTGACCGAACAGCACCACCGGGCCGAAGGTGGGATCATTGGCGATGCCGGCGATCAGCTCCTGGGCATTGGGCCGGCGGATCATGGGCTGGACCGTGAAGCCTTCCACCCGCGCGCCGGGCATGCGCGCCTCCAGCGTCGCGAGCATGTCGCGCGCCGCCTCTTCCACCGCCTTCGGCCCGTGCAGGTCAAGGCGCACGCCGCCCACATCCGATTTGTGGAGCACGTCGTGGGATAGGATCTTCAGCACCAGCACGCCGCCCATCTCGGCGGCGATGCGCCCGGCCTCGGCGGGGTCGCGCGCGATCCGGGTCTCGACGATGGGAATATCATAGGCCGCGAGCACCGCCTTGGCCTCGAACTCGCTCAGGGTGGAACGGCCCTCGGCGATGGCGGCGCGGATCACCTCCGCCGCCTTGGCGCGATCCGGCTCGTCGAACGAGCGCGCCGGGGGCGTCTCCATCAGCAGGGTCTGGTTGCGCTGGTAGGAGACCAGATGCGCGAACGCGCGCACCGCCTCGTCCGGGGTCTCATAGGTCGGCACGCGCTGGGCGGTGAAGCGCCGGCGGGCATCGGCCACCGCGCTTTCGCCCATCCAGCAGGTCAGCACCGGCGCGCGCGGGCGCAAAGCGAGCGCGGCGATCACCGCCTCCGCCGCCTGGCCGCTGTCGGACACGGCATTGGGGCTGTTGAGCACCAAAGTCGCGTCGGTCCCCTCGTTCTCCATCAGGATGGCGAGGGCGTCGGCATAGCGCTTGCCGTCGGCGTCGGCGCCGATATTGACCGGATTGGCGTGGGACCAGGCGCGCGGCAAAGCCGCGTCGAGCTTCGCCAGGGTCTTGGAATCGAGCGTGCCCAATTGGCCCGGCATGTCCTCCAGCGTGTCGGTGGCGATGATGCCGGCGCCCGCGCTATTGGTGAGCACGCCCACCCGCTCGCCCTTGAGGCGGATGCCGGAGGAGAGGGTGGAGACCGCTTCGAACAATTCGCGCAATTCGTGCACGCGCAGCATGCCGGCGCGGCGGAACGCGGCGTCATAGACCATGTCGGAGCCGGCGAGCGCCCCGGTGTGGGAGAGCGCCGCCTGCGCGCCCGCCGCGCTGCGCCCGGCCTTGATGACGATCACCGGCTTGGAGCGCGCGGCGATGCGGCCCGCCGACATGAATTTGCGCGCGTCGGTGAGGCATTCCACATAGAGCAGGATGGCGCGGGTGGAATTGTCCAGCGCGAGATAATCCAGCAGGTCGCCGAAATCCACGTCCGCCTTCTCGCCCAGCGAGATCACATGGGAAAAGCCGAGCCCGCGCGCATGGGCCCAGTCCAGCACCGCGGTGGCCATGGCGCCGGACTGGCTGACGAAGGCGATATGGCCGCGCGCCGGCATCAGGTGCGCGAAGCTGGCATTGATGCGCGGACCGGTGGAAATGAAGCCGAGGCTGTTCGGCCCGATGAGGCGCAGCAGATGCGGCTTGGCGGCATCCAGCACCTGCTGGCGCAGCGCGGCATCATAGATTCCGTCGGCCACATCATAGCCGGCGGTGGCGATGATGGCGGCGCGGCAGCCCTTGGCGCCGAGATCGGCCACCGCTTGGGGCACCTTGCTCGGCGGCGCGACGATCACGGCGAGGTCGACCGGGATCGGCAGCGCCTCGATGGTGGGATAATTGAGCGAGGAGCGGATCGCCCGTTCGCCCGCCTTCACCGTGAGGATCGGCCCGTTGAAGCCGGCCTCGAACAGATTGCGGGCGATCACCGTGCCGATCGAGCCGGCCCGGCTGCTGGCGCCCACCAGCGCGATGGCGGAAGGCGTGAACAGGGCGTCGAGATTGCGCATCGTCATGGGCGGGACCTTTGGCAGGAACTCGGACAGAGCGATGGAGCTTCGCGCTGATCATGACGCATTCCCGCGACGGCCGGGAGACGGCGCGTGCGGGTTCTGGAGTTTGCCGCTCCAAGTGGCAAGGAGCGCGGCAAGGAGCGCGGCAAGAAGCGTGGCAAGCGGCGGGAAGTGGCAAGCGGCGGGTGTAGCAGGCGGCGTGCGAAGCGCGTGGCGAGACGGCGTTGCGATGCGGCCTCAGGTGCCGCGTGCGAGGCTGTCGCGGACCGCATCGCTCAAGGCATTGCTCAGCAGAGGTTTTTCGATGATCGCAACGCCGGCGGAGGAGGCCCGGCGGCGGACGTTTTCGGCGGGATTGCTGGTGATGAGGATGGCGGGAAGCGAGACGTGTCGGGCTTTCAATTGGCCGAGCAATTCCAGGCCGTCCTGGCCCGGAAGGTAATAATCCACCACGATGCAACCGCGCAGCGGCAGGTCGGCGGCGAGAATCTCTTCGGGCAAAGCGAAGGTGCGCACGTCGAAGCCTTCCAGCTCCAGGGCGAATTTCAGCGAACTGCGGATCGCCGGATCGTCATCCACCAGCAGAACCACATTGCCGGGCATGTCCCGCATGTCCTGGTTGTCCCCGGCCATCAACACCGCCATACGCCTCTTGCATGAGACTCCCGCCTTCTTGCGAGACACTCCATCCGCCGCTGCGACGGACCCGTCTCGCATTCTCAGCTGGAGAAGTATTTAGATATGGCGGCGCACCGGCCTTGAGATAGATCAAGGCCGGCCTGAGGATCCCGCAGCGGCGTCAGTCCACCGGGCCGCCGACCCCGGCGATCAGTGCCATGCGCACCAGTTCGGAGAGGCTGGCCGCCTTCATCTTGGTCATCACATTGGCGCGGTAAACCTCGACTGTGCGCGGGCTGATGCCGAGATCCTGGGCGATCACCTTGTTGGCATGGCCCACCAGCAGCAGTTCCAGAACCTGATGCTCGCGCTGGGAGAGGGCGGCGATGCGCTCCTCCACGTCGCTGCGCACCGCATCCTGGTGGTGATGCAGGGCGGCTTGGGTGAGGCAGGTGTGCACCGCGGCGAGCAGGGCATCGTCGTCGAACGGCTTTTCCAGGAATTCGGCGGCGCCGAGCTTCATCGCCTCCACCGCCAGCGGCACGTCGCCATGGCCGGTGACCACGATGACCGGGATCTTCGAGCCGCGCGTATTGAGATATTGCAGCAGCTCGACCCCGCTCAGGCCGGGCATGCGCACGTCGGTGATGATGCATCCGGCGGTGGCGGGCACGCCGCCGTCGATGAAGGCGCCGGCGGAGGGGTGCGCCTGCACCTTGAAGCCGGCGCATTCCAGCAGGAAGCACAGGGAATCGCGCACCGCGTCGTCATCGTCGATGATATGGATCGGCAAGGCGTCCTTGGGAAAGGTGTCCTGGGGAAAGGTCTCAGGCATTGCCTACGGCCTCCTCTTGCACGGCGCGCAGGGTGAAACGGAAGATGCTGCCGCCCTCGGGGTTCGGTTCGGCCCAGATGCGGCCGCCGTGCGATTCGATGATGGTGCGGGAGATGGAAAGGCCCACCCCCATGCCATGCTGCTTGGTGGTGATGAAGGGCATGAACAATTGGTCGGCGACCTCCTTGGAGATGCCGTGGCCGGTGTCGGACACGGAAACCGCGACCATGTCGTCCTCCTCCGGGCTGGTCTGCACCACCAGGAAGCGCCGCGGCGCCTCCATCATCGCTTCCATGCCGTTGCGGATCAGATTGAGCAAGACCTGCTGCACCTGCACCTTGTCCGCCAGCACGAGATCGCACGCCGGATCGAATCTGAAGCGCACCTCGATGCCGTATTCTTTGGCCCCCACCAGGGCGAGGGCGCTCGCCTCCTCCACCAGCTTGGAGAGGCTTTCTACCCGCCGCTCGCTTTCTCCGCGCGAGACGAAATCGCGCAGGCGGCGAATGATATGGCCGGCCCGCAGCGCCTGTTCGGCGGCCTTGTCGAGCGCGCCCTGCAATTGCGGCGCGTTGCGCGATCCGTCCTGTTCCAGCAGGCGGCGGCAGCCCTTGATGTAATTGGCGATGGCGGAGAGCGGCTGGTTGAGTTCGTGGGCGAGGGTGGAGGCCATCTCGCCCATGGCGGTGAGGCGCGAGATGTGGACCAGCTCGGCCTGCAATTCCTGAAGCCGCGCCTCGGTGGCCTGGCGCTCGGTGAGGTCGCGGATGAAGCCGGTGAAGAACCGCCCCGAGCCGGAGCGCATCTCGCCCACCGACAATTCCAT
>NCHM01000099.1:19777-25694 GCA_002257205.1 Rhizobiales bacterium 24-66-13
TCGTGCGCCGCCTTGTGGGGCTGCGGCATCAGGATCGCGACATTCTGGCCGATGGCTTCCGAGGCGGTATGGCCGAACAGGCGCTCGGCGGCGCTGGAGAAGGATTGCATGATGCCGCGCGCGTCGATCACGATCATGGCGTCGGGCACGGTATCGAGGATGGAGGAGAGGTGCGCCTCGCGCGCCAACAAGGCCCGGTCGCGCGCGGCGGCATCGAGCTTGGTGCGGCGCAGCCGCTCCCCCAGCACGCTGGCGGACAGCCCGAGCACCAGAAACAGCAGGGCCGCCGGGAGCGTGGGGGGGGCGTTATCGGCGCCGGTCCAGGCCAAGGCGGATTGCGCGCCGAGCGCGATCGCCACCGCCGGCAGGCTGGCGGCAAGGCCGCGCCCGCTGACTAGCACCACCGCGCAGCCACAGGCGAGCAGGGCCGCAGGGCCGAAGGCGGGCCAGCCGAGCAGGTCGCCCGCCACCACCGCGATCATGACCGCGAACGCGCCGGCGAACAGGCTGGTGAGCGCCTCGCCGGTGACGCTCGCCATCTGGCCGCCGCCGGCCGGGGGCGGGGCCACCGCCGCGGGGGCGGCGGGCTCGGTCTGGTTCTGGCTGGTCATCCCGCCTGTCCGTACCCCGTTGCGCAGGTGCGGCGGGCGCGACGCGCCTGCCGGCTACCACCGCCGCTTACATGCACTTTGGCCCACTCCGCGTCTCCGGGAAATCCCTTAAGGGACCCTACTTAAGGGTTCGATCCGAATTTATTGATCGAGAGCAAAGACCTAAGCCTCTAATCGAACCTTTGGAGGCCTGTTCGATGCCCGCCACTGCCGCCGCTATCGTCGCGAACCGCGCCTTCCCCGCCCCCTTGCCCGCCGCCATCCGGGAGGAAGAAGACGTGCTCAACCCCGCCGCCGCCGTGGCGCGCATGGGAACCGTCGTCAGTTTCACCCGCAACGCCGAGATTTTCGGCGAGGATGAACCCGCCGACCATGTCTTCGTGGTGCTCTCGGGCGTCGTGCGCATCTGCAAGCTGCTCGGCGACGGGCGCCGGCAGATCGAGACCTTCTGCCTGAAAGGCGATGCCTTTGGCTGGGAAACCGCCGAGCGTACCCGCTTTTCCGCCGAGGCGGTCAGCGAATGCCGCCTGGCCCGCGTGAAGCGGTCCCTGCTGTTCAGCCGGGCCACCGACGACAGCGCGCTCGCCCGCGCCATCTGGAACCTCACCTTCACCGAATTGCACCGCGCGCAGGACCATCTGCTGCTGTTGGGCCGCAAGACCGCGCAGGAGCGGGTCGCCACCTTCCTGCTGGACCTTGCCCGCCGCTCCAGCCCGGTCGATCTGAGCGAAGTGCATTTGCCCATGTCGCGCCAGGATATCGCCGATTATCTCGGCCTCACCATCGAGACCGTCTCGCGCACCCTGACCCAGCTTGAGGGCTCCGCGGCGATCGCTTTGCCGTCCTCGCGCTGCATTGTGCTGCGCGACCGCAACGCGCTGCGTCGCCTCGACAGCTGAGACCAGCGGCGTTCGCCGCGCGGGCTTTCCGCGCGGGGGCGCGTAGAAGGCGCCGCCAAGTGCGCCGCCAAGTGCGTGGCCCGTTTCAAGATTAGGTTCACGGTCAGTTTCACTGTCTTGTCCCGCCGCCTTGCGGCCGGGCTGTCGTGAAGGAAGCATCCCTTTCTTCCCCGGCGCGTCCCGGCAATCTGTGCCGCCTCAGGCGCCCGGGCCTCGCCGGCCGTGTTCCCGCAGCGCCGACCGGATGGCCGGGATACGCACGGGGACGAAGGCACATCCCTAGGAAGCGCATCGCATCCCGGAATGGCGCATGCGGGCCTTCCCGCTGCCGTGGGGCTGATCGACATTGATGGTCCGGCGCGACCCCAGTTGAGCACCGTCATGCACGGGCTCGACCCGTGCATCCACGCGTCGCCGATGGTGCCAGCCTTCCAAGACCGGTGCGGGCGGCCCGGCGTGGATAACCGGGACCAGCCCGGCCATGACGAAACAAACTCGGAAAGGGGCGCGCACCTGCTTTCCGGCGCACCCACACCCCTTAAGGCCGAGCAGCCCTCGCGCTCACACCGCCGCCGCATGCCGGCGCGGGGCAGGGGGCGCGTCAGGGGCCGCGCCCGAGTGTGGAGCAAGATAGGCGTCGAACACGGCGCACACGGTGCGGGTGAAGGCCCGCGCGGTTTCCGGCACGCGCACCGATGACCCCTCCCGCACCGCCAGTCCGTCCGCGATCAGGGGCGCGAGGGCGCCAAGCTCCTGGGCGAACACCCCGGCATCGGTACCGTGGGCGGCGCACACGGCATCAAGATCGACCGAAAGATCGCACATCAGCCGCTCGATCACCGCCCGCCGCAGCCGGTCGTCGGCGGTCAGGGCGCGTCCGCGCGCGATCGGCAATTCGCCGCGCGCTACCGCCTGATGCCAGTGCGGGGTCGCGGGCAGGTTCTGTACATAGCCCTGGGGCAAAGCGCCGATGGCGGACGGGCCGAAGCTCAGCAGGACCGGGGCATCGTCGGTGGTATAGCCCTGGAAATTGCGCTTCAGCGTTCCGGCCTCGGCGCGCTCCGCCATGGCATCGCCAGGACGGGCGAAATGATCCAGGCCGATGGATACATAGCCGGCTTCATTTAGCAGGCACGAAATAGTTTCCGCCTGTTCGAGCCGGGCGGCGGGGCCGGGCAGGGTGGCTTCGGAGATCAGCGCCTGGTGCTTTTTCATCCACGGCACATGGGCATAGCCGAACACCGCGATCCGGCTCGGCTCCAGCGCCAGCGCGTCGTTCAGCGTGCGCGTCACCGAGGCCGTGGTCTGGTGGGGCAGGCCGTAGATCAGGTCGAGATTGATGGCGCCGATGCCGGCCTTGCGCAGGGCATCGGCGACGGCGGCGGTTTCGGCGAAACTTTGCCGGCGACCGATCGCCTCCTGCACCTTGGGGTCGAAATCCTGCACGCCGAGGCTGGCCCGGTTGATGCCGGCTGAGGCCAGCGTATCTACCTTGGCCTGGTCCATGACGCGGGGATCGATCTCGATCGCGATCTCGGCATCGGGACGGACCGCGAAGCGCGTGCGCAGCAGCGCCATGAGGCGCAGGAAATCGGGATTGCCCAGCATGGTCGGCGTGCCGCCGCCCCAATGCAGGTGCCCCACCTCCAGCCGGCCGGGCAGGCGCGCGGTCACAAGCGCGATCTCCTCCTCCAGCCGCGCCGCATAGGCCACCAGCGGCGTTATCCCGCGCGCCACCGTGGTGTGGCAGCCGCAGTAAAAACACAGCTCGGCGCAGAATGGCACATGCAGGTAGAGCGAGGCCGTCGCGTCCGGCGGCACCGCCGCCAGCCACCCGGCATAGGTCGCGGCATCGACCTCCGCGCCGAAATGGGGGGCCGTGGGGTAGGAGGTATAGCGCGGCACCGGGCGGCCGGCGCGCGCGAGCAGATCTGCATTCATGATGCGCGGATCATCGGCGAAACGCCGGCAAATCGCATTGATTCACCGCAAGGCACGCCCGCGCGGCGCCGTTCCGAAGACGCCGCGGCGAACATTTGCCGAAATGCGCGGACATCGCCCCGAACAGACCGGAGAAGGCGCGGAGGAGCCCTCCTCCGCGCGGTTCGTCAGTGCTTGAAGTGGCGCACGCCGGTGAACACCATGGCGAGGCCGGCGGCGTCAGCGGCGGCGATCACCTCCGCATCCCGCATCGATCCGCCCGGCTGAATGACCGCCGTCGCGCCCGCTTCGACCGCCGCTAACAGCCCGTCCGCAAAGGGGAAAAAGGCGTCGGAGGCGACCACGGAGCCCTTGGTGAGCGGCACCGTCAGCCCGGCCGCCTCGGCGGCGTCCTGGGCCTTGCGGGCGGCGATGCGGGCCGAATCCACCCGACTCATCTGCCCCGCGCCGATGCCCACCGTCGCGAGGTCCTTGGCATAGATAATCGTGTTTGATTTCACATGCTTAGCCACCCGGAAGGCGAACCGCATGTCGGTCAGTTCGGCCTCCGTCGGCTCCCGGCGGGTGACCACCTTGAGGTCCAGATCGTCGATCGAGGCATTGTCCCGGCTCTGCACCAGCAGCCCCCCCGCGACGGTGCGGACATTGAGGCCGGGGCTGCGCGGATCGGGCAGGCCACCGGTCAGCAGCAGGCGCAGATTCTTCTTTGCGGCTATGAGGTTAATCGCTTCCTCGGTGGCGTCGGGAGCGACGATCACCTCGGTGAAAATCTCCACCATCGCCCGCGCCGCCTCGGCATCGAGGGTCCGGTTGACGGCGATGATGCCGCCGAATGCCGAGACCGGATCGCACGCCAGCGCCTTGGCATAGGCCTGCGCCAGCGAGCTTCCTTCTGCGACGCCGCACGGGTTGGCATGCTTGACGATCACCACCGCCGCAGTGCGGGCCGGGTGGAATTCCGCGACGCATTCGAAGGCCGCGTCCGTGTCGTTAATATTGTTGAACGACAATTGCTTACCCTGAACCTGCCGGGCGGTGGCGACGCCCGCGCGCTGCTCGGAGGTGGCGTAGAAGGCCGCCGTCTGGTGCGGGTTCTCGCCATAGCGCAGGGCCTCGATCAGCTTGCCGCCGACCGCGCGATAGGTCGGTGCCTCCGCCTTCACTTGTACCGCGAACCAGTTGGAAATGGCTGCGTCATAGGCGGCGGTGCGGGCATAGGCGGTCTGCGCCAGCTTGCGCCGCAGGGCGAGGGTGGTGCCGCCATGCAGCTCGATTTCCGCCAGCACGGCGGAATAGTCGGAAACATCCACCACCACCGCCACGTCATTGTGGTTCTTAGCCGCGCCGCGGATCAAAGCGGGGCCGCCAATGTCAATGTTTTCAATTGTTTCATCGAAGTCCGCGCCGCGTGCGACCGTGGCTTCGAAGGGGTAGAGATTGACCACCACCAGATCGATGGGGGGAATGCCATGCTCGGCCATGGAGGCCTGGTGGCCAGGATCGGTGCGGATCGCCAGGATGCCGCCATGGACGCGGGGATGCAGGGTCTTCACCCGGCCGTCCATCATTTCCGGATAGCCGGTCAGCTCGGCCACATCCACCACGGCAAGGCCGGCCTCGGCCAGGGCCTTGGCGGTGCCGCCGGTGGAGACCAATTGCACGCCGGTCTTCACTAGGGCGGTGGCGAAGGGGATCAGGCCCGCTTTGTCGGACACCGAGATCAGGGCACGGGTGACGGGGCGCACGTCGGCGGGCATGGGGTAACTCCGGATCTGAATTGCGCTCGCCCTATCACGGAGAGGCGGTGCTCGTCACCGGGTCCGAGCGGAAGAGCTGCCCCCCACGGGAAGCGGGGGCTGGCGCTCGCGGGTGCGCACCAGGGTCCAGAGCACCCGCCCGGTTTCGGCCAGCGAACCGGAAATCACCAGTTGCACCGTGCGGCGCGGGCCGTCCGGGGCCGCGAGATAAATGCTCTCTTCCAGCAGAACGCTTTGATTGGGTGCGAGAAAGGCCCAGGCTTCGCCACCGGGCAGGGCCAGCAGTACGGTGCTCGGATCGGCGAGCCGCTCCACCGTCACGCTCGGATGCAGGTGAAAGCGGATGGCGAAGGCGGTGGCGGGCAAGGTGGCCGGCGCCCCCTCCGCCGGCTTGAACAGATCCTCGCCATCTAGCCGTGCGCCTTCGCTCGCGAGGCGGAACGAGCGCCGGTGGATGACGCCGAAGCTCGCGGCATAGCCATCGTGGCTCGCCCGCAGCATCAGGGAATCGTCCCTCTTTCCCCGTTGCACCGGCACCGCATTGGGGCCGGAGACGATGGGGAAGCCCACCAGCCCGCCCAGCCATTTCCATTGCAGAAAACGGGCGGACGAGGTGTCGCCGATCACCGCCGTGCAATGGGCGGCGGTGGCGCGCGCCACTTGCCACCACATCTCGCGGTTCATCGCCGTCATTCCGCAATTGACGAAG
>NCHM01000100.1 GCA_002257205.1 Rhizobiales bacterium 24-66-13
GTGCGCAACACCTGGTGGGTGGTGGATTACAACCGCCAGAGCCTGGACGCCGTGGTGCGCGAAGGGCTGTACGAGCGCTTCGTCGGCATTTTCGAAGCCATGGGCTGGCAGGTGGTGATCCTGAAATACGGCTCGCTCCAGCAGGCTGCCTTCGCCGAGGCCGGCGGCGCGGCGCTGAAGGCCTGGATCGACACCTGCCCGAACTCGGAATATTCCGCCCTCACCTTCCAGGGCGGCGCCTCCTGGCGCAAGCGGCTGATGGACGATCTCGGCGACCAGGGCGAGGTCTCCGCCCTCATCGCCCGCCGCTCGGATGCCGAGCTTTCGGCCCTGATGACCAATCTCGGCGGCCACGACCTGCCGAGCATCATCGCCGCGTTCGAAAGCATCGACCACGACAAGCCGGTCTGCTTCCTCTGCTATACGGTGAAGGGGTTCGGCCTGCCGCTCGCGGGGCACAAGGACAATCACGCCGGCCTCATGACCACCGCGCAGATGGACGTGCTGCGCGGCGCCATGAAGATCCGCGCCGGGCATGAATGGGACCTGTTCGAGGGGCTGGGGACGCCGCCGGCGACGCTCGATGCGTTCCTGAAGAAAGTCCCGTTCGCGCAGGAAGGCACCCGCCGCTTCACCGCGCCGGCCCTGCCGGTGCCGGCGCTCACCACGCCGCCCAATCCCACCCTCTCGACCCAGGCGGGCTTCGGGCTGATCCTGCAGGAGCTGGCGCGCGGCGACAGCGATCTTGCTTCACGCATCGTCACCACCTCGCCGGATGTGACCGTCTCCACCAATCTTGGCCCGTGGGTGAACCGGCGCGGCCTGTTCGCCGAGCGCGAACTCTCCGACGTGTTCAAGCGCGAGCGCATTCCCTCCACCTTCAATTGGGAGTTCTCGCCCAAGGGCCAGCATCTGGAACTGGGCATCGCCGAGATGAACCTGTTCCTGGCGCTCTCCGCGCTCGGCCTCTCGCATTCCCTGTTCGGGGCGCGGCTGATCCCGATCGGGACTTTGTACGATCCCTTCATCTGCCGCGGGCTCGATGCGCTGAATTATGCCTGCTACCAGGACGCCCGCTTCATTCTGGTCGCCACCCCGTCGGGCGTGACGCTGGCGCCGGAAGGTGGGGCGCATCAATCCATCTCCACGCCGCTGATCGGCATGGCGCAGGACGGGCTGGTGGCGTTCGAGCCGTGCTTCGTGGACGAGCTGGCGGTCCTGATGGGCTTTGCCTTCGACTATGTGCAGCGCGACGGCACGGGCGGGGACGACGCGCGCAACGGGCTGAGCGACGAGGCCGGCGGCTCGGTCTATTTCCGCCTCTCCACCCGCCCGCTGGAGCAGCCCAAGCGCACCCTCACCGAAACCCAGAAGCGCCATATGGTCGACGGCGCCTATTGGCTGCGCGAGCCCGGCCCCAATTGCGACGTGGTGATCGCCGTGCAGGGCGCCGTGACACCGGAAGCCATCGAGGCCGTGGGCCTGATCGCCGAGGACCGGCGCGATGTCGGCCTGCTCGCCGTCACCTCCGCCGACCGGCTGAACGCGGGCTGGACGGCCGCCGCGCGGGCGCGGGAACGGGGCCTCGTGCACGCGCAGAGCCATGTGGAACGCCTGCTCGCCCCGCTGCCGCGCCATTGTGGGCTAGTGAGCGTGATCGACGGCCATCCCGCCACGCTCGGCTGGCTCGGCTCGGTGCACGGCCACCGCCAGCGGGCGCTGGGCGTGGAGCATTTCGGCCAGACCGGCACCATCGCCGATCTCTATCGCGCCCATGGCATCGACAGCGCGGCGATCGCGGCGGCGGCGCAGGCCGTCGCGCCCGGCCGGCCGCTGCGCCACCTCAAGGCGCTCGGCTGAAGGGCGTTCGGCTGAGCCGTGCTTCGTTGGAGATGCGCTGCCCGGCGTTGAAGGGGCGCGCTCAGGTCCGGGCGGCGTCCGGGCCTTCATAACGATCCAGCGCGGCCCGCAGGGAGACGATCTCGGCCTGAAGCCGGATCAGCTCCTCGATGCTCTTGCCGGTCGCCGCGAAGATGCAGCTCGGCACGTCCCTGGCCTCCGCCTGGAGCGCGCGGCCCTTTTCGGTGAGATGGATCCGCACCTGCCGTTCGTCCCGGGTATCGCGTTCCCGCCGCACATGGCCGGCGGCTTCCAGGCGCTTCAGGAGCGGCGTCAGGGTGCTCGATTCCAGGAACAGGCTTTCGCCGATCTGGCCCACCGTCTGGCCGTCCCGCTCCCAGAGCGCGACCATCACCAGATATTGCGGATAGGTGATTCCCAGCCGATCCAGGATCGGCTTGTAGACACGGTTGAACGCGTGCCCCGTGGAATAGACGGCGAAGCACAGGAAGTCGCCGAGCTTCAATTGTTCTTGGTCCATGACCGGTCCTCGCGGGCGCCAATGCCCTTAAGGCATCGACCACATCCATATTAAATCGCACGCGATATAATGGCAAGCGATGCTGAGCCGGCTGGATTTCGCGCCGCTTGACAGGGTTTTCCGATACTTGTACCAATTAGTACATTAAAGACCATTCGGTACAGGAACAGATCATGTCCGAGGCGCCCGAACCCCGTCCCCCCTTCCCGCCCTTCACTTTCGAGACCGCCGCCAAGAAGGCGCGCGGCGCCGAGGATGCCTGGAATTCCCAGGATCCGGTCCGCGTCTCGCTCGCCTATACGCCCGACAGCGTGTGGCGTAACCGGTCCGACTTCTTCGCCGGCCGTCCCGCGATCGTCGAATTCCTCACCCGCAAGTGGCAGAAGGAGCAGGACTACCGGCTCATCAAGGAATTGTGGGCGTTCCACGAGAACCGCATCGCCGTGCGCTTCCAGTACGAATGGCGCGACGCGTCGGACCAATGGTATCGCGCCTACGGCAATGAGAATTGGGAGTTTGACGCGAACGGCCTCATGCGCTGGCGCCAGGCCAGCATCAATGATGTGAAGATCGCCGCCTCCGAGCGCAAATTCCTGTGGCCGCAGGGCCCCCGCCCGGCGGATTATCCCGGCCTCACCGAACTTGGATTGTAATGGCGAAGATCGTCCACGAGCGTGAAGATGTGTTGCCCGCCCTCGGAGAAGTGTTCCGCGAACACGGCTTCGAGGGCGCGAGCCTGGCCATCATCCAGGCCCGCACCGGGCTCGGCAAAGGCAGCCTCTATCACTTCTTCCCCGGCGGGAAGGAGGAGATGGCCAATGCCGTCCTCGCCCATGTCGACCGCTGGTTCGAGGACGAGGTCTATCGCCCCCTGCGCGAGGATGAGGACGCCGCCGCCGCCATCGCCAGGATGATCGCCGCCACCGATGCCTATTTCCGGTCCGGCCAGCGCGTGTGCGTGGTGGGCGCGTTCGCGCTCGGCGAGACCCGCGAGCGGTTCGCCTTCGCGGTGGGGGATTATTTCGCCCGCTGGCGCGAGGCGCTGCGCGACGCGCTGGTGCGCGCCGGACGCGCGCCGGACGCGGCCGCGGACCTTTCGGAAGATGCGGTGCTCTCCATCCAGGGGGCGCTGGTGCTGTCGCGCGCGGTGAACGATACCGCCGTCTTCACCCGCGCCCTCGCCCGGCTGAAGGCCCGCCTCGGCGTCTAAACATTTATGAGAGAACGCGTTATCCGACCGGCTTGCGACGCAAGCTGATCGGCGCGGGCGCTAGATCTGCCCCAGCGCAAGCGGCCGCGACGCTCTTGCCCGGAACGCGCGCCTGTTCCAGTGTGCCGCGATGTCGAGCATCGCGCCCCCCCTCCGCCATCTCCCCGCCACCACCGTCGCCGGCGTCCTGGAGCGGATCGCCGACCGCATCGGCGCGCGCTATGTGGTGCCCCCCGGCCCCGAGGCGGCGCCCTATCTGGTGGAGACGCGCGGCCTGTTCCAGGGCGAGGCGCCCGCCATTCTGCGGCCCGGAACGGCGGAAGAGGTCGCCTTCTGCGTCGCCCAATGCGCCGAGGCCGGCCTGCCTTTGGTTGCCCAGGGCGGTAATACCGGCGTGGTGGGCGGGCAGACGCCATTCGGCGAAATGCTACTCTCGCTGAACCGCCTCGACCGCATCCGCGACATCGACCCTACCGATCTGACCGCCACGGTGGAAGCCGGATGCACGCTCCACGCGGTGCAGGAAGCCGCGCGCGCAGCGGACTGCCTGTTCCCCCTCTCCATCGCCTCCGAAGGCACCTGCCGCATCGGCGGGAATCTTGCCACCAATGCCGGCGGGGTCGCGGTTCTGCGTTATGGGAACATGCGCGAATTGACGCTCGGCCTGGAAGTGGTGCTGCCGGACGGGCGGCTCTGGAACGGCCTCTCGCGCCTGCGCAAGGACAATACCGGCTACGATTTGCGCGACCTGTTCATCGGCTCGGAAGGCACGCTCGGCATCATCACCGCCGCGACGCTGCGCCTGTTCCCGCGCCCGCGCCAGCGCTCCACCGCCTTCATCGGCCTGCCGAGCGTGGAAGCCGCGCTCGCCCTGTTCCGCCGCATGCGCGCGCTCGCCAGCGACAGCCTGACGGGCTTCGAGCTTCTGTCCGATTATTGCATCGAGACCGTGCTGAAGCACATTCCCGGCACGGTGCGCCCGCTCGGCCTGCGCCATGCCTATTACGTGCTGGCAGAACTGACCTCTACCCGCCTGGTGGACGATCTCGCCGCGCTCGCCGAAGGGGTGCTCGAACAGGCGATGGAGGTCGGCGAGATCGAGGACGCCGTGATCGCCGCGAGCGAGGCGCAGGCGCAAGCGCTGTGGAAGCTGCGCGAAACCCTGCCCGAGGCGCAGAAATTCGAGGGCGGCTCCATCAAGCACGATGTCTCCGTGCCGGTGTCGCGGGTGCCGGATTTCTACACCGCGGCGAGCCGCCTGTGCGAAGCGCATATGCCGGGGGTGCGGGTGTGCGGCTTCGGCCACATGGGCGACGGGAACATCCATTTCAACCTGAGCCAGCCGGTGGGCATGGACAAGGCGGACTTCATCGCCGAATGGGAGGCGTTCAACCGCCTCGTCCACGATCTCGTCGCCGCGCTCGGCGGCTCGATCTCGGCCGAGCACGGCATCGGCCTGCTCAAGCGCGAGGAATTGCGCCTCTACAAGGATCCGGTGGCGCTGGAGATGATGGCCGCGGTAAAGCGCGCGCTCGATCCGGCCGGGCTGCTGAACCCCGGCAAGGTGCTCTTGCCCGGCGCCAACTGACGGCGCCGGCCCTCGACCGGCGCCCGGACACCCTCAGGCGGCGTGCGGGGCGCCCTTGCCCTTCACGCCGACCACGGTGACGACGGCGAGCGCCAGCGGGATCGCGGCGGCCATGAACACCACATGGGTCAGATGGTGATCCAGCAGCAGGCCATAGACCAGCGGGCCGATCAGCGAGCCGATGTCATAGCCGGAATAGACCACGCCGAACACCTTGCCGGTCGAGCCGGACGCGGCGGCGCGGCGCACCAGCACGTCGCGCGAAGGCATGGTGACGCCCACCGACGCCCCGATCAGCGTCAGCAGCCCCACGGCGGCCGCCGGCCCATAGGCGAGGAAGCCGAGCAGCACGCACATCAGCGCCGCGACCGAGAGGCCGATCATCGCCACCACGTGATGGCGCGTGATGCGATCGGCGAGCCAGCCGCCGGCGGCGACGCCGACCGCCTGGCCGATCTGATAGGCCGTGACGGCGAACGCGGCGATGGCGGCGGAGACGCCGAAACCTTCCTGCAAGGCGGTGATCGAGAAGTTCTGCACCCCCACCAGCGACATGGCGGACAGGACGAAATAGAGGAAGGCAAGCAGCACCACCGGCGTCATCAGTATGTGCATGAAGCTTGGGGCGGGGCCTCCGGCAGGGTCCGCGCGGCGCTCGGCATGGGAGGGGGTGCGCAGCACGGAACGGGTGCACATCAGGCCCACGGCGACGCACAGGCACGCCACCCCGAGGATGATCAGCGCGGCGCGCCAGCCATAGGCGATCGCCAGCCCGCCCG
This sequence comes from Rhizobiales bacterium 24-66-13, assembly GCA_002257205.1. Lineage (GTDB taxonomy): Bacteria > Pseudomonadota > Alphaproteobacteria > Rhizobiales > Xanthobacteraceae > NCEH01. The sequence continues at coordinate 5,958 of NCHM01000100.1, forward strand.
AGACGATGGGCGAAAGGGCAAAGCCGATATTGCCGAAGATCACATGGGCGGCGAACGCGCGTCCGAGCCGCTTGCCGCCAATCCGATGGCTGAGAATCGACAGGTCGGCCGGGTGATAGACGCTGTTGCCGAGCCCGGCCAGCATGGCCAGCGGCAGCATGGCGGCATAGCTCGGCGCGGCGCCGAGCGCGGCGATGGAGGCCGATTGCAGCACGATGCCGCACAGCAGCAGCCGGTCGGCGCCGAACCGGTCCACCAGCACGCCGGCGAGCACCTGGCCGGCACCGGAGAACAGATAGAAAATGGAGAGGATGAGCCCGAGCTCGGTGAACGACACGCCGAGATCGTCCCGCATCACCAGGAACAGCGGGGCAAGGGCGAGCTGAAGGATGTGGCTGACGAAATGCGCGGCGCCCACGGCGCCGATGGTCGCAACTTCGCCCCGGCTGATCCGGCCGGGTTCCAGGGTCGTATGCACGGCGTCTCTCCTCGGCCCGCTCTTGAAGGGCGGGCTCTTCTTGTTCCGGGCGCGAACGTCCGGTCAGTACACCGCGTGTGATCCGCTGCCGCCGAAATAGCGCAGCGTCAGGCAGGTGATGTCGTCGGCCTGCGGGGCGCCGCGCTCGAACGCATGGATCGAGGCGAGCACGCGCTCGGCCACCTCCGGCACGTGGCCGGTATTGACCCCCTGGGAGAGCAGGCTTTCCAGCCGGCCCTCGCCATAGGGCTCGTCGTCGACGTCGAACGCTTCCGTGACGCCGTCGGTGAACAGGAACAGGGTGTCGCCCGGCGCGAGCTGCATCTCGTGCTGAACATAGACGAAGCCCTCCAGCACCGCGACCGCCATGCCCGCCGTGCTCGGCAAGGTGGACAGCGCCCCGTCGCGGCTGATGCGGTAGGGCAAATTGTGCCCGGCGTTCACGAAGCTCAGCCGGCCGGTTTCCAGGTCCAGCACGCCGTAGAACAGGGTCACGAACAGCATCTGCTCGTTTTCCACCGCCAGCAGATCGTTGAGGCGGCGCACGCAGCCGGCCGGCGAGCGCTCGAACAGGGCGGTGGAGCGCAGCAGGGTGCGGGAAATGGCCATGAACAGCGCCGCCGGCACGCCCTTGCCGGAGACGTCCGCCACCACGAAGCCGAGGGTGGATTTATCGATCAGGAAATAATCGTAGAAGTCGCCGCCCACCTCGCGCGCCGGGGTCATGCTGCCGTCCACGGTCACGCGCGGATCGGGCGAGAATTCCTTTGGCAGGATCGCGAGCTGGACTTGGCGGGCGATCTCCAGCTCCTGCTGGAGGCCGGCGAGCTTGGTCTTGGTGATCAGGGCTTCGCGCAATTCCACCACCATGGCGGAGAGGCGGGTGTATTGCTCCACGATGCGGCGGGAGAGATCGTGCAGCACGCGCGCCACACGGCGCAGCTCGTCGTCATTCTCCTGCTGCTCGCCGGATTGGAGCAGCGCCAACACCTCCTCGCGGTCGCTGGCGTCCAGCGCGTCGGCGAGTGCTTTCAACTCGCGCGAGATGACGGTTTCCTGGCGGCGGCGGACCCGGTCGCGCTGGCGCCGGCTTTCGGCGAGCGCCTGCACATTCGCGCGCAGCCCGACCACCGCCTCGGCGATGCGGCCGATTTCGTCCTTGCCGGTGCGCTCCAGCGTCACCGAGGTATCGCCCCGCGATAGCGCCTGAAGCACGTCGATGGCATCCTCCAGCGGCCGGAAGGAATACCACAGGAAGCCGTTCACCCCGATCACGCCGATCAACAGGAGAACGATTCCCACCCCGATCGCCCAGCTGCGCAGCATGCTCGCAGCTGCCCAGGCGGCGGTGGTGTCCTTCAGCGAGACGAGGCCGCCGATCACCCCGCCATTGATGTCTTCCACGGGCACGTTGACCACGGAATAGGTCAAGGGCGCGAGCTCGATCCGCTCGTACAGCGCCTGGCGCGGCGCGACCACGGGTGCCGCCCGCGCCCACAGCGCGGCATCTGTGGTGGCGGCGATCCGGTCGCGCAGGGTCAGCAGTGTCGCGGCCGATTGGGTGCTGGCGGAGAAGCGCTGCACCGCGGAGGAGACGTCGCGCCCGAGCACGACCACCGCCCGCCCTGCGTTCTGGAGGGTGATGACGCGCGTCGCCACCACCATCACCTGGTCGGCGGCGGTGGACCGCAGGCCGCCGATGCGTTCGCCGGCCTGGGCGCGGTCGAGGCTGCCGGCGTCGAGGATGTTGCGCCCGGCGGCGAGGCCGGCGGAAAACAGGATTTCGCGGTCGGCGGCCACCACTTCGAAACTGAGCGCCGAATCGGTACCGACGCCGAGATCCGACAGGGCCGCCAGGATGCCCGAGCGATCGTTCAGCGCCAATGCGAGCCGCACCGGGCTGGAATCGACGATGCGTCCGAGCCGCTGGTCGAGTTCGGCCACCTGCACAGTGACAATCTCGCGCCACAGGGCGGATTGGCCGGAAATGGCGATGTCCGAGGTGCGGGCTTCCTCCAGCCGGTCGCGCACGATGCTCGCGCCCCAGAAGGTGGCGATCAGGGTCAGGAAGCCCAGAGCGACGATCAGCGTGATTCGGGTGCGCAGAAGCATCAGGAGCCGCGCCCCACCTTGGCCGACGGCGTCGGCTTGCGCGGCATCGCCTCTCGGCGGATGCGCTCCACATCGGCCCGCAGCGCGCCTTCAAAATCCACCGCCAGCAACTCCTCGGCATAGGCCTGCAACGCAAGCCATTTGTCCGCCACCCGGTGGACGCCGGCGCTGGTAGCCCGATAGGCGCGGGCGATCGCGCCCTGCCCCAGGCGCGCCGCGCCGGGCCCGCTGTCGAGCTCGCCCTCGGCGTTGCGGGCGAGCGCATCGGCGAGCCGAATGCGGCTCGTGGCTAAGGCCGAGCCGGCGAAAAAGGCGCCGCACAGGCCGGCGACGATGCTGCACGCAACCACCGCGAGCGCGAGCGGCAGATACGACGCAGACAGGGCGGTGGAGAGGGTGGCGGGGGCGGTGGTCACGTCCACCTGCCCGACCTGGATGCTATCCACCTGGATCGGCACGGAAACCGTTTCGCCGCCGGGGCTGGGACCGATGGCGAAGCGCGCCTCGCGCCCGTCGGGGCCGCGCAGGACGATGCGCGAGATGCCCGGCGTCTGTGCCATGGTGGCCGAAAGATAGGCCTCGACGCCCGGAAGCAGTTTCAGCGGGATGCCGAAGCGGGCCGCCTTTTCGAATTGCAGCGCGAGGGCGCGGGCGACGGACAGGCCGATCACATTGGCATCGCGCCGCGCGGTCTCTTCCACCTTCTGGGTGAAGCCGTTGAACATCATCACCCCGGCGCCGCCGCCGAGGGCGAGGGTGAGCAGGAACACGAACAGGCCCACAATGAAGCGGTCGCGCACCTTGGATAGGCGTGGCGATTTAATGGGCATCGTCGAGCGCCCCCAATTGCGCCAATCCCCGCTCGATCCGCTGCTCGCTCTTGGTCCAGGTTTCCTTGGCCTGGGCCGCCAGCAGCTCCAGCCCCTGGCCGGAGGCGTCCACGCCGGCTTCGCCGCGCAGCACCCGCGCGGCGCGGTCGAAGCTGCGGGTGACGGCATAGACGAAGGCGAGGGTGGAAAGCACGGCCAGCACCACCGCCCCGGAGGCGAGGCTGGCGGAGCGTTTCAGCAAATCGAAATGCAGCGCGTCGCCGCGCGCCTGGCGGGATTTGTCCGAGACGATCACGGCGATGCCGCCGGCGAGGCCGAGGTCGTTCTCGAAGCGGGTTCCGAACACCGTCTCGCCGCGCGTGTCGGTCTGCCAGATGCCGTCGTCCTTAAGCTTCTCCGCCCAGATCTCGGTCACGCTCTCCCCCACCGACCCGCGGTCGGTGCTGTAGACTGATTTGCCGGCGGCATTGAAGATGTCGATGGCGAGCACGGACGAATCACTCGCCTTCTCGCGCTCAATCCGAGACTGGAGCGGCGAAATCTGGTCCAGCGCGAGTCCGATGGAAAGATTTGCCTCGGTCGTGCTGCGCAACGCACCGAGCAGGCGCGAAACACGGGCTTCCTCGATTTCCGCATTCACCCGTTCGCCGGCAAGGAAAGCTCCGGCGGCCACCGCCGCGATGGTCAGCAGCACCGAGAAAATCACAACCAATACAAGGCGGCTCACGAATGGCATGAAAAAATGCTTATACGCTGGAGACGGCGGACGTTAGCCGCCCCGGCCGCTTCAAACCAGACCTAAACTGCATCGGCGCTGAAAAAGCTTTGCGGCGAAGCCTCTTCCCTTCACCCGCCTGCCCTGACAGAGTGCAAGCGCTTCGCGGGATTGTACAAATGATCCGAACCACCCTGGGCCTTATCGCATTGTTCGCGATGATCGCCGCGGCCTGCGTCGCGTTCGGCGCGTATTTCTCCTACGTCACCCTGCAAAA
>NCHM01000101.1 GCA_002257205.1 Rhizobiales bacterium 24-66-13
GGATGCTCTTCGTTGACGCTCTGGCCGGAATGACCGGCAATGCGTTCGGCGAGGTGTCGGATTGCGAGCTCGGTGAGCTCAGGAACCGGATGACACTCCATCGCGGCCTGACCGAAGCGCTCGACCCAGACCTCACCGGGGCCATTGGCGCAGATCTCGACGACCTGGTCGTCGTCGAGCCAAGGCCGAATGGGCCCGAGCGCCCTATCGAGGAAGACTGTCAGGTTTCGCGCCGGCGCGTTCACGCTTGAGCTCCCTGAGCGCCTCCTTCACCGGATCGGGGTAAAGGGAGGAGAAATCCAGGTCCCGGCGCACGAAGACGATGATCCGCGTGCCCTGGTCGAGATAGATCGTCGGCGGGATGTTGATCGAGTTCTTCAGCGCCTCCTGGGCGATATTGGTTAGCGTCTGCGAGACATTCTGCGCGGCGATCTGGCGGGCCTGGAGCGACTGGCTGTTCTGGTTGGTGCCCGTTTGGGTCGTGGTGACGAGGCCCGTGACCGGATCCGTCGTCGTGATCGTGGTGCCATTATTATTGTTGTCGTACTGGCCATAGCCGCTCAGGAATTGCGAGACGCCGCCGACGACCGACAGCATGATCGCGGAGCCGAAGCGCTCGAGGTAGTGATTGTCGACGAAGCCGGCATTGCCGGCGCGGCCGAGATCGTCGGTGCCGTTCGAGCCGAGCTGGACCGACACCCCATCCGAGCGCAGCAGCCGCGTCCACACCACGAAGACGCGGGTCTGCCCCTGCGAGATTCCGGACTTGTATTCGCCAACGAGCCGGCTTCCTGCCGGGATGAGAATGCGGCGGCCGTCGAATGACCAGACATTCTCAGCCGTGACGGCGCGCACCATGCCCGGCAGGTCGCTCTGAACGGCGGTCTCAAGAATCCCGCGGATCATCGTGCCCTGTGCGACAAGCGCATCGATCCGATCGTTCTTCACCGCCTTCGCGATCTCGACGCCGGCGCTCGTGACCGACGCCAGGAAGCGGCGGTTGGGGTCCTCGTCCTGCCCGGCAGCCGCGCGCGCCGGATCGGCGGGACTGCCAGCTGCATCGCTCGGACTGGCGTTGTCGGCAATCACCTGCGGCGCGCGGAACCGTTCCCACTTCCGCCGCTCCTCTTCCTGGCGCAGCCGCTCGAGTTCGGCCAGCCGGCGCGCTTCATCATCGTTCGGTGCCGACAGGGCGAGCGGTGGCTCGGGTGGCGGCGGCGCCGGCAGTGCCAGGGGCGGCGCGATGGGCGGTGGTGGCAAGACCGGCTCGGGCGGCACAGGCGGCGCTTGCGGGATGAGAATAGTGCCCTGGTCGGTCTGGGTCCGTGGGGTTTGCAGCGATGGCGCCGGAAACTGCGTCGTCGTGAACTCTTCCTTGTCCGGCGCGGTCATGTTCCGTGGACCGCTGCCGAGCGAGGCGTAGATCATCCATCCCGCGATCAAGACGGCGCCGAGCGGCACGCCGAATTTCACCAAATTGCCGAGGGCAGTCGAACCCCGCGCTACCGCCGTCGCAGCGGAGGCTTCCAGTTCGAGCGAGCGATAATCCTGTGGCGAGGGCATGGCGCGTCAGCCTCCTGCGCTGGCTGACGGAAAACCTACGCGCTGCGGCGCATAGGGCTCGAGCCCATTCGGCTCGTGCACATTGGTCGCACGCCGATTGAAGATGCAGGTCGATTCCGTGCCATTGCGCAGCGTCCATTGCGGGCTGACCTTGTCGACGACGACGAACGGTCCCTCGGTCCGGAAATTGACCAGGCTCTCATTGCGCTCGGCATCGACGATGTAGATCGCCGGCGTTTCACCCTCGAAGCGGAACCAGGTCTTCACGCCGTCGTCGAACACGGCGACCGGCTTGTTGGTCGACGAGCCCTTGTAGCCATAGTCGCTGTTGGCGTTGGCGATGTTGAGATCGCGCAGGTTCGGATTGGCGGCGCGCTCCTTGGCGGCCGCGAGCAGCTTCGCGCTCGCCTCGTCGTCGGGAAACCGGAACCGAACCGCGTAGATCTGGTCATTCGGCGCGCGCGTGTTCGACCGCAGCAGGAAGCTGTAGATGCGCTTGTCGGTGACGACGTTGAGGTTCGACTGCGCATTCTTGTCGATCGGCTTGACGAAGATGATGTCGCCCTTGCGATTGGGCTCGACCTTCCAGGCAAGGGAATCGCCGAGCGCCAGCGTCTCGATCTTCTCGTCCGGCTGCAGCTGGATCATCGTCGACGTGCCGTAGGTGGCGTCGATCGCCGTGACGTTGTCGCGGTTATAGACGACGTCGCGGACGCGAGCATCGACCCGTCCCGCGCGCGGGATCGCTTCCGCGAACGCATGGCCGGACGCAAGCAAGACGCAGCCTGCAAGGATCAGGCGCCGCCTCATGATCTTTGCGCTCCGGCCGTGCCGGGAGAGGGAGCCGTCTCCTGGTCGCGTCGATATTCGAGCACCTGGAAGCCGAGCGGATTGTCGAAGCGATACTCGTTGCGCATCGGTGCGGAGGTGTAGCGGAAGCGCACGAGCGAGACCCAGTTGCGCGTCGTAATGCTGGTCGCCGTTTTCTCATCGGTGGAGAACCGCACCAGCGCGGTGCGGTTGTTCGGGAACGTCACCGACTTGACCGAGACCGAGACCTCGGTGTTGGAGCTGTAGATCTTGACGGGATTTTGCGGATTGGCCGGCGAATAGATCTCCGTGAGCTCACGCGCCGCGTCGCCGGTGGCGAGCAACTGTGCCAGGTCGAAATTGTCCTTCAGCGCCCTCGGATCGTAGGTCTCGCGCGCCTTGATGTAGCGAACCACATTGAAGGTGGTGACGGCCTCGTCCTGCGTCAGCGGCCCCTCGGCCATCGGGCGTTTGACCTCGACGAAGCCCGTCGTCCTGTCGACGACCACCATATAGGGCTCGTAGGTTTTCAGCGGCACCAGCAGCGCCAATGTACCGAGTGAGGCGACGGCAACGATGGTCATGACGCCGGCGACGATCCAGGCCAGCGCTCGCGAGTTCCGGTTACGCCGTGCGACGTCATATTCCCAGGTTGCGCCCTCAGCGTAATAGCGGGGGTCGATCTTAGCCGAGACATCGACCGCTCCAGCCTCTGTCACTGGGGTATCGCTCAAGGCCGGTTCCCTCCCCCACCTTGCGCCGGCGGCGAGCCGGGATGCTTGATCTGTTCAGCGAGCCTGCGGAACTCAGGCGATTGCGCCCACGACGCCGCGCGCAGCCCGACACGCGCACGCTGGCGCGCCGCCAGCTCCTCGCGCCGCGACGTTGAGCCCGGGTTCAACGGGTTGCGAAAGGCAAGACGGGCCCTGTTTGCCGCCATGCCGAGCCGATAGCCGCTGACCGTGGCGAGCACCGCACCGATCCGCGAACTCGAGATCGGCACGCCGCCGGCAATGGCCGCGGCCACGTTGTTGATCTGGGCCAGCAGCAGCACGCCGATGATGGCCAGCAGCACGACGGGGCCAATCGTCGCCCAGCTCGCGCTCTTGGTATTTGCGACGCCGTTCAGCGTGTCGATGGTCTGCTGGATCAGCGAGACGTAGAAGGCGAGGAATGCGTAGACGAGCACCTGCACCAGAAAATACTGGATGAGCGTACCGAGCCAGCCGCTGAAGAAGCGCGAGGTGACGCCAAACAGCAGCAGGATGATGAATACCGGCGCCAATGCCAGCAGCAGCCACATGAAGAGCTTCGACAGCACGATCAGGAAGATCGCGAAGCCGATCAGCAGCGCCATCACCACATAGAAGACGGCGGCGAAGATGTAGGGCCCCCAATTGGTGAGGCCCGCATTCTGCAGGAACGCTTCGGTGGCGCTGTTGGTGGTGTCCCACATGTTCTGCAGGGCCGACTGCACGCCGTTGACCGAGGTCAGGTTCTGCGCCGTGCCGGTGTTGTTGGCGGTGGTCACGGCGCTGAGCAGCGCGTTGCCGATCGCCGACGGCCCGTCATTCATGAACCGGTACGCCAGCGTCTGAAAATCGTTCCAACTGGTTGCGAGGGCATAGATCAGGAAGGCGCGAAGCAGCCTGAAGGCGTGGTCGGCCGGGCCGCCGGTTGCCGTGCCCTGCCAGATGCCGACGCCCCAGAAGATCACATAAAGCGTCAGGAGCAGCCCGGCGACGCTCGTCGCTCCGCCCGATGTCAGCGCGTTCGACAGCGCCTGGTAGGCGGTCGAGACGTAGTTCTGGCCGATCTGGTCGACCGATTGCAGCAGCGAGGTGATGCTGAACGTCGCCATCGCGCCCTCAGATCGGTTTCATCGGGCCGCAGGCGTCAAGCGACTCGAACGGCTGAGGTGATGGCGTCGGCGTAGACGCCGCGTAGCCGAGCGGCGCGCCGCCTTCGTCCGGCGAACACGGCGCCTTGAGTGGCTTGTAGGCACAGCCCGCGAGGGCAAGCGCGAGACCGCAAAGGGCGGCGAGTGCTGCCGAGGTGCGGATCATTTCTTCGGCTCGGCGGGCGAGGTGAAGGTCATGGCGCGCGCCAGGCCTTCGGTATCCGGCTTGCTCTCCGTCTGCGCAGCGGGTGCCGGTGGCGCGGGCATGCGGATGATGATCACGCTGGCGGCGACGATGAGGATGATCGCAGCGGCGACGGCGATGGTGATCTTGTTCAAGCGTCCTCCAAAGTCACTGCTGGGTGAATTTCATGGCGCGCGCGACGGCGGACTCCGCCGCGATGCGATCGAGATTCGCCTGGTTGGCAGCCGCCGCCGCATTGTTCACGACGCCGTTGAGCTCATTGATGGTCTGTCCGGTCTGGATCTGCACCTGCGTGTTCTGGTCGACGCTGCCCTTCAGGTCCTGGGCCTGGCCGATCTGCTGGCCGCCCTGGGTAAATGCGGAGGAGCGCTGCTGGACGGCTCCCTGCGTCGAGTCGATCAGGCCGGACAGGGTCGCCGCGACATTGACGGAGTTCTTGTAGGCGGTGTCGACCGGGTGCGTCTGGCCGCCGGTCATCCCGGTGATGGTCTGGACGAGCTGCAGGCCGTTGATCAGCGTCGAGACGATGTTCTGCGATCCCGAGCCCAAGCCTGCGAAGGACAACGAGCCGCCCGAAATCACCGAGCCCAGTGACGGGGCCTGCGCCATGGAGAAACCACCACCCAGGGCCATCTGCGCCAGGCTGCCCTGCGCCTGTGAGGTGCGATCCCCGGTCACCGCGGCAAGCGTCTTCTGCGTGAATTGCAGGATCTGCTGGTCGGCGTCGAGGATCTGCCGGGTGCTGGTCGCGATCTCCTGTGCTTTCGTTAGATTCGCATTGTCGATCACCGGCACCTGCGCGCGCGCTGCGGACGTGGCAATGACCAGGCCCACGGCGAGACCGAGCGCCAGTTTCAGAACAGATCGCATGGCAGCCTCCTATTGGCCGTTGGCTTGAATGCTCTCGATCGCGGCGGCGACGTCAGCGCCGGACAAGGGCGGCTGGGCGGAGGGCGCGGTCGCGGCAGTCCGCGCCTCGTCCTGAGCCGCCGAGAGGTAGAACAGGACGTTGCCGTCGCTATCCATGTGGCGGGCCGCGACGCATCCTGGGTCCACGGGCGATCCCGGCGGCGTGGTCGAGCATGACCCCGCCGTGCGGCAGGGATCGGCCACGGTCCCCGATCCGACCATGCCGACCATGCCGACCGTGCAGGCCGGCATGGTCGGGGTGCCGGACGACGACGTTGTCGCCGAGCGCATCCCAATGGTGGCGCGGCTGATGTCGCTGTTCTGCGCCAGATTGAGCGCGTTCAGGGCCGTCACCCAGATATTCGCCGAGCCCATCACGCCGTTCCAGGCGAGGTTGTTCTGCAGACGCGCGGCACTGTTCATATCGATGGCCGCCATCACCGTCGTCGCGGTGCCAACCTGCGAACCGGCGTTGCGAAACGCAGATTGTGCGGCGCCGAGTGTCGATCGGCTGGCATCGAGGCCGGCGACGACGTCGCCCGTCGACTTGAACAAGGTCTGGCTGTTGAGCGCGGCGCCGTGGGCCTCCGCTGTCGGGACCGCCGGCATTTCCGGTGCATAGACCTGGATGGTGCGGCTGCCGGCGCCCGATTGCGGCTGCACCGTCGGATCGGTGACGCTGGCCTTCTTGCCCGTCGTGACGGCGCATTTCACGCCCTGATTGGCGTTCTGCCGTTGCGTGGAGATCGGTACCAGTTTGATGGTCGCGCCTGCGGTCTCCGAATGCTGCGTTAGCTGCGCGGCGTCGGTGGTCGGGATGGCGGCAAAGGCCGCGCCTGCGCCGATCCACGACCAGGCAATCACCGTCAGCGCGAGCCGCTTCATGCCTCAGCCCTTCCCATGAATATCGGCAGCCAGACGGCTGGATCGTCACCGACGCGGGCCCGCAGCGCGTCGAGCTCGGCCACGGTCTCGGTGCGGCCCGACAGCACCTTGATGATGTCCGGCATGCCGGCGAGATTGAGTTTGGCGATGACGCTGTCGCGGCCGTGCTTGATCAGGAAGGAACGGCTCTCCGGCACCGTGCTGCGGATCCAGGTCACTTCGCGCTCCGAGAGCCGGAAGGCGCGGGTGTAGCTTTCGTCATCCGCCTTCGGATTCGGGAAGAAGACATTGGTCGCGGTCTGCTCGATCAGCGTGCTCGCCGAGTTGGAGCGCACGATGTCGGCGGCCGATTGCGTCCCGAAGCCGATGATGCCGTTCTGCTTGCGGATTGTCTTCAGCTTGTCCTTGATGAAGAAGGCGAAGACCGGGTCGTCGAGCAGCCGCCAGCCCTCGTCGAGGAAGATCATCACCGGATCGCCCGTCAACAGCTCCTCGGTGCGGTGGAAGATGTACATCAGCGCCGCGGTGCGGATGACGGGATCGTCCAGCACCCGTGTCATGTCGAACCCGAAGATGCTCGAGACCGAGAACTGATCGGCCTCATTATTGAACAGCCAACCGCGCTGGTCCGGCCGCATCCAGCTCTCCAACCGAGCGAGGAGATCGCCCTCGCCGGCCCGGATGCGCCCGCGCAACAGCGTCGAGAAGGCCTTTAGCGTCCGCCCGTCCGGCCCGGCGCTCAGCGCTGAAGCGATGGCGTTGCGGATGACCTGCTCCTCGGAGGCGCTGAGCTCGCCGCCATGGCCTGGCCGCAACATGAAGCCGAGGAGCTGGAACAGGAATTCGCGGTTCGGCGCTGTGTCGGGCAGGGACAGCGGATTGAACCCCGTCGGCTCGCCTGGGACCAGAACCTCATATTGGCCACCCATGGCGCGGATGAAGATCTCGGCGCCGCGATCCTTGTCGACGAACAGCAGCTTCGGTCGCGGCGTGACGCGCTGCGACTGCGCCGAGATGAAGGACAGGAAGACCGTCTTGCCGCTGCCCGAGGGCCCGACGACGGTGAAGTTGCCGAGGTCGCGAACATGGTGATTGTAGTAATAGGCAGTCTGCGAAGTGGTTTCGAACACCGAGATCGCCGGACCCCAATGGTTCCCGTCCAACCGCCCACTCGGGTAATTATGCAATGACGTGAAGCCGGCGAAGTTCTTTGAGGAGATCACCGACTTGCGCGCGATGTAGGGGAAATTCCCAGGCAGCTGGGCCCAGAAGGCCGGCTCGCAATTGAGATCCTCGCGCGTCCAGATCACCGAGCGATCGGTCAGCGCCGCGCCGACCGCGGTCACGGTGGCGGCAACCTCGGCAACCGTGCGACCGAGGCACATCACCGACATGTGGTGCTCACCGTAGATCGCCTCGGACGCCAGGAGTTCGTCACGCGCTTCGTCAAGATGCTCGGCGATGATGGAGCCGGCCTCGTCCGACATGTCGACCTGCCGGGCGACGCGGTCGATCTGCTTGGCCGCCTCGGGGCGGTCGACGATGGCGAAACTCTGCGTCGCGATGAACTCGTGCGGGACACGCAACAGATTGTCGAAGGAGCCCGGTCCGGTCTGCGCCGGATACTCGCGGATCGACACCATGGCGCCGAAGCGGGTGTCCTCGGGCCCGGCGCCACGGATTTCGATGGCGTTCTTGCCGAAGAAGATCCGCTTCATCGACAGCGCATCGGCGAGCGCCATGCGTGGCAAATGCATTGGGCGGGGGATGCCACCATTGACGAGCTGAACGAGGAATTCCAGCGGTTCCGAGTGCCAGACCCCATCCCGGCGTACGACGCCGAGCTGGCGCGCTCCATAGGCGGCGAGATTCTCGCGCACTGCGGTCGAGGCGTCGTGCAACTCGCTCAAGGCCGTCTGCGACGCCACGGATTCGCCGGCGGCGTCCTTGCGTCCAAGCAGCTTCGTCAGCATCGCGTCGAACGTGCCGGCCTGGCCCTGCAGCGGCCGACGCACGATGGTCAGATAGAGATCATTGACGAACATCCGCCGCTGCGACAGCGCCGCGTCATAGCGCTCGTCGATCTCGCGGCACAGCGCATTGTCGAAGCTCGACGCGATCCGCGGCTGCACCTCGCGGCGGATGATATGGCTGACGAGCGCGAAGCGGGAATTGGCCAGCGTGCGGACGAGGTCGTTGCGCGCCAACAGGCGGGAGTTGATCTCGCTAATGTCGGCGGTCTCGAAGGAATAGCCCTCGCATTTCAGGATCGTCATCACCAGACCGTCGCGGGTCTTGATGACGTGATCGTCGACATGGCGGGTATAGGGGATGTGGCTGGCCACCGGACGCTCGCGGCGCGACACCGCACCGTAGGTCAGTTCATCGAGGAGTGCCTTTGCCACCATCTCCTCGCCTCACGCGCGATAGCTGTCGGCGGCCCAGAAGGCGCGCGAGCGGGGTGGGCATCTTGTCGATTTGACGAACAGGATTTCGAAGATGCGATCATCGCGCAGCGTCAATATGTAGCCGAACAGATGCAGCGGGATTGCGACCAGCAGCAGGAACAAATTGTGGGAGATCAGAAAGCAGACCGACGAGACCACGCCGTTGAACATGAAATACATGTACGGCACGCCCATCAGCGTCGGCGCGCGTGTGAGTGCTTTGACCAGCGGGCTGATATGCGGCTCTTCGAGGTGCTGGCTGTTCATTGACCGACCGCCGACTGGAAGAATTGAACGATCTGCGCCGAACCGAACACCAGCACGATGCCGAAGATCACACTGCCGGCGATGCCCCAGGTCAGCCGGCCCGACCAAGCGAAGAAGCCGCAGGCGATGACGGCAAGCGTCGCCAGCGCGGTGGCGATCGGGCCGGTCAGCGCCTGCACGAGGGTGGTCAGCGTCGACTGCACCGGCTGCAGTGTGCCGCCCGACTGTGCGGCGGCGCCGGCGGTCATCAGAAGCAACATGGCTCCGGTGAGGTAAGGAACGCGTCTCGACGGCTGCTTCATCTACGGTCTCCTCAGTCGACATGCATCACGAAGCCGTCGCTCCATTGTGTCTTGGCGCGTGGCTTCGCAGGCTCCGAGGCTGCCGCTGGTGAAGCGCCGCCGGAGAGAGGTTGGATGATGTCGGCAGCGGCCGACGCGACCCGCGCGGCGCCGACTGTCGCGGCCGCGGCGGGGTCTGGCCATGTATAGAAGTCGTTCATGACGTCGGCGACGAAACGCACGGTCTCGGGATAAGGCGGAACACCGCGGCTTTTTTGCACGGCGGCCTCACCGGCGTTGTAGGCGGCGAGAATGAAGAACGGATTCCGGTAGCGCTCGTGCAGCGCGCGCAGAAAGCGGACGCCGCCGCGTACATTGCCTACCGGGTCGCACAGATCGACATCGAAACGCTGCGCCGTCTCGGGCATCAACTGCATCAGGCCATACGCGCCCTTTTCCGATAGCGCCGTCGACAGATAGCGGCTCTCGATCTTGGCGACCGACAAGACGAAGTCCGGATAGAACTTCTCCTCTGTGGCGATCCTCACGATCAGCGCCCTCGCGGCATCGGATGCGAGGTCCGTGGCAGGCGCACAGGGAGATGCCGCGCCCTTCTGACCCTGGAGTATCTCGACCGGTTGCGCCGGCGCTTCGATCGGGACGACGCGGCCGGAACTGTCGACGGTGGCGAGCGTCGTAGGCGCTCCGCTCTGCGCGCTGGCCCCTGCCATCCCGGTCGTCAGGAGCGTTCCGATCGTCAAGCCGCGAATCCACATGCCCTGCCCTCAAATCAATTCGCCATGGACAATATATTGAATGTTGATACGATGGCAACACGACTGGCGACGGGTTTTCCTAGAGGACCGAAAAGGAGGGCGGATGAAGCGGCCTCAGTGGTTGGCGATGGCGATAATCGTCACCGGCGGCGCGCTTGGGCCCGGCGGAGCCGGGGCGCAGGATGCCTCATTTGGCTGCAAGGTACTCCTTTGCGCCGCTGCCACGGCGCCCAGCTGGTCGGGCATCCCCTATTGCGTGCCGGTCATGCAGCAGCTCTTCCGGTCGCTCGCGCG
>NCHM01000102.1 GCA_002257205.1 Rhizobiales bacterium 24-66-13
TGTTCCGTCCGTGAGTTGAAGCCATGTCCACGTCCAGCGCCGCCCGAGTGAACGCCCCCGCGATCGCCGATCGCGCGGTGCCGCCGGTGGATATCGCCGCGACCCTGTTGGATATGGGCAAGCGCGCCCGCGCCGCCGCGCGCATTCTGGCCGTTGCGGACGCGGAGACGAAATCCCGGGCGCTCCTGGCCGCTGCCCGCGCCATCCGTGCCGCCACGCCCGAGATCCTCGCCGCCAATGCCGATGATCTGGTCCGCGCGCGCGCCGATGGCATGTCCGCCGCGTTCCAGGACCGGCTGGCCCTTACCGAAGCGCGGATCGAGGCGATCGCCGCCGGCATCGAGGCGGTGGCCGCCTTGCCCGATCCTGTCGGCAAGGTCACCGAACGCTGGACCCGCCCCAACGGCCTGATCATCGAGCGCGTGCGTACGCCGCTTGGGGTCATCGGCGTGATCTATGAGAGCCGGCCCAATGTGACCGCCGATGCAGCGGCGCTGTGCGTGCGCGCCGGCAATGCCGTGGTGCTGCGCGGCGGCTCCGACAGCCTGGGGTCGAGTGGCGCCATTCATAAGGCATTCGTCGCCGGGCTCGTGGACGCCGGCCTGCCGGCGGATGCGGTGCAGTTCGTGCCGTTCGCCGATCGCGGTGCGGTGGGCGAGATGCTCAAGGGCCTCGGCGGAAATCTGGACGTGATCGTGCCGCGCGGCGGCAAGGGCCTGGTGGCGCGGGTGCAGAGCGAGGCGCGGGTGCCCGTGTTCGCCCATCTCGACGGCATCGTCCATGTCTATGTCCACGCGCCCGCCGATCTCGCCATGGCGAAAACCGTGCTGCTGAACGCCAAGATGCGCCGCACCGGCATCTGCGGCGCCGCCGAGACGCTGCTGGTGGACGAAGCGAGCGCGCCGACCCATCTCAAGCCGCTGGTTCAGATGCTGCTCGACGCCGGCTGCGAAGTGCGCGGGGACGCGGCGGCGCAGGCGGCCGATGCGCGCGTTTTGCCGGCAAATGATGCCGATTGGGACACGGAATACGAGGATGCCATCATCTCCGTGAAGGTGGTGGCGGGGCTGGACGATGCCATCGCCCATATCGAGGGGCACGGCTCGCACCACACGGATTCAATCATCACGCAGGATGAAGACGCGGCGCGCCGGTTCCTGGCCGAGGTGGATTCGGCGATCGTGATGCACAATGCCTCCACCCAGTTCGCCGACGGCGGCGAGTTCGGCTTCGGCGCCGAAATCGGCATCGCCACGGGGCGCATGCATGCGCGCGGCCCGGTGGGGGCGGAGCAGCTGACTTCGTTCAAATACCGCGTTCACGGGGCCGGGCAGACCCGTCCGTGACCTGCATGACACGCGCGCGCGCCCCGGAAGCATCGCCGGCCGCGCCGCTCGGCGAGCGCGCCGCGACGCGCCTGCCGCTGGCCACGGCGGGCATGCGCATCGGCCTGTTCGGCGGCAGCTTCAATCCCGCCCACGGCGCGCATCGCGCCGCCAGCCTGCTGGCGCTGCGACGGCTGGGGCTGGACCGGGTGTGGTGGCTGGTGACGCCCGGCAATCCCTTGAAAGATAATCGTAATCTTCCCTCGCTCGCGGCGCGGGTGGGCTATGCTCGCACGGTCGCGCACCATCCGCTGATCGATGTCACGGGTATCGAGGCGCGGCTCGGCACGCGCTACAGCTACGAGACGGTGGCGGCGCTGCGGGCGCGCCTGCCGCAGGTGCGATTCGTGTGGCTGATGGGGGCGGACAATCTCGCCCATTTCAGCCGCTGGCAGCGCTGGCGGGATCTCGCGAATCTGCTGCCCATCGCCGTGGTGGACCGCATGGGCGACAGCCTTGCCGCCACGGCCTCGCTGGGGGCGCAGGCGCTGGGGCGTTTCCGCATCGACGAGAGCGACGCGGCCATTCTGCCGACCCTCGATCCGCCCGCCTGGGTCTTTCTCCACGGGATGAAATCTCCTGTTTCCTCAACGGGAATTCGCGCCGCACAACAGGTCGCCGAGTGGCCGGCGCGCGGGGCGCTCGGCCACAAGTCTTGATTTTCCCTTGATTTGAGCGCATTTTGACTATGTGGCCTCAGGGTTCGGCATCGCCTGCCCCAGGAGTCCACGTTAATTTTCGAGAGGATTTGGACCACTGTCCACGACGGCTCTCATGGCGGCCGCCCCCAACCCGGCGCCCGCATCGATTTCCGAAGCGCCTGACGCTGAGGAAGTCCTCGCCCTCGTTACCGCCCAGCTGGACGACGACAAGTCGGAAGACATCGTCTCCATCGACCTGCGGGGCAAAACATCGATCGCCGATTATATGGTGGTGGCGTCCGGCCGCTCGCAGCGGCATGTCGGCGGCATCTCCGAGCACCTCATCGAGGCGCTGAAGGCAGCCGGTGTGCGCGACGTGCGGGTCGAAGGCCAGCCGGCCTGCGACTGGGTGCTCATCGACGCTGGGGATGTGATCATTCACGTCTTCCAGCCCGAGGTTCGCAGCTTCTATTCCATCGAGAAGATGTGGTCCGGGACCGCGCGCGCCTGATGACGCGCGGCGTTTCCCGCTCGGGCTGAACGCGCGGTGCGCATTTCGCTGGTATGCATCGGCCGGCTGAAAGCCGGGGCCGAACGGGATCTTGTGACACGTTATGTCGAGCGGGCGCGGGCCAGCGGCCGCGCGCTCGGGCTCGCCGGCTTCGAGACCCTGGAATTTTCCGAATCCGCCGCGCGCCGCGCGGAGGACCGCATGAATGAGGAAGGCGCGGCCTTGCTCGCCGCCATTCCACCGGGCGCGATGGCGGTGGTGCTCGATCCGCGCGGCCGCTCGCTCACCAGCGAGGATTTCGCCACCCGCATCCAGACCGCCCGCGACAGCGGCACCGCCGCTTTGTGCCTCATCATCGGCGGGGCGGACGGGCTGGCCGAATCGCTGCGCGCGCGGGCCCAGCTGATGCTGGCGTTCGGCGCCGCCACCTTTCCCCACCAATTGGTGCGGGTGATGCTGGCCGAGCAGCTCTATCGCGCGACCACGATCCTCTCCGGCCACCCCTACCACCGCGCCTGAGCCTGGTGTCTGAGCTTCGTGCCTGAGCCTGGCGCGCCTGCGCCTCGCACGCGTGAGCTTGCCGTGTTTGCCCGCCTGTGTCGGCGTGCGATTTCTGGCGCGCGGGGGCCGGCATGGCCCTGCCGCGCCCGCGATTGCGCTATGTCCGGGGCGAAGCTGTGCGATGGTTTACACATCCTCAACTTCGCGTGCTTAAGTCTACGTTCATGATCTTTCGCGCCGGGCCCTTCTTCTGCGTGGTGGCGGTCGGCTTTGCGCTGGCGCAGGCCGGGTCCGCGCATGGCCAGCCGTCATCCCCCGGAGCCGGCGCGCCGGTGCCGGTGCCGCGCGCCGTGAAGCCCGTGCCGCGCCCGCCGTCGGTCGATACCGAGGCGCTCCAGAACGACGTGCGCCGCAACGCCGCCTTTCAGGCCCAGCTCCAGGCCGATCTTGCCAGCGCCACCGGCGACCGGGGCAAGCTCTCCCAGATGCTGGTGGACACCACCACCCATATCCGCGAGGTCGAGCAGAAGCTGACCGATGTGGAAAGCCGCATGGCCGAGCTGGACCGCAGCCGCTCCACGCTCGCCGCATCGCTGATGAGCCGGCGCGAGGTTCTGGCCGACGTGCTCGCCGCCCTGGTGCGCATGGGCCGCAATCCGCCGCCGGCGCTGCTGATGCGGCCCGACGACGCGCTCGATGCGGTGCGCTCGGCGATCCTGCTCGGCGCCCTGCTGCCGGAAATGCGGGTGGAGGCGGAAACGCTCGCCGCGGACCTCGCCGAAATGAACCGGGTACGAACCGAATTGACCCGCGCGCGCGACACGCTCGCCACCTTGCGCGGCGCGCTCGGCGAGGATCGCGCCCGTATCGCCGCGCTGGTGACGGAGCGCCAGCGGCGCCAGGCGGAGAGCGGTACCGCCCAGCCGGGCGACAAGGCCCAGGCGGAGTCCCTCGCCAAGGCCAGCGGCGACGTGCACGATCTCGTGACCCGCCTGGAAACCGAAGTGGCGCCTGCCGCCCGTGCTGCCGATGCGGCCCGCACCGCCCCGCCGGATGCCGCAGCGGCAGGAGGGGCGGGGAAGACCCAGGTCGCGGCGCTCACCAACCCGGCCCGCCTCGCCCCGGCGATCGCCTTCACCGAGGCCAAAGGCTTGCTGCCATTGCCGGTTGCCGGGGTGCGGCTGCGCGAATTCGGCGCGCCGGACGGGCTCGGCAGCACGGAAAAGGGGCTGACCATGGCCACCCGGGCGGGCGCGCAAGTCGCGGCCCCGAGCGACGGCTGGGTGGTGTATGCTGGGCCGTTCCGCTCCTACGGCCAACTCTTGATCATAAATGCCGGCGGAGGCTACCATATTCTCATGGCGGGAATGGAACGCATCACCGTGGACCTCGGGCAGTTCGTTCTGACCGGAGAACCCGTGGCGGTGATGGGAAACGGTCCCCGGGCGGCGAATTCGGCCTCGGGACAGCCCCATTTATATGTCGAATTCCGTAAGGACGGAATTTCAATCGATCCCGCCCCGTGGTGGGCGGCAACGGACAGTCAGAAGGTGCGCGGATGATGCGTCGTACGTCTCTATTTCTCTTTGGCGTTGCGGCCGGCGCCCTGGTGGCCGTCGCGGCAACCCAGCCAGGTATGCTTTCGAGCATGACCGCGCAGGCGGCGGCTTCCGACACCTACCGCCAGCTCAACCTGTTCGGTGACGTGTTCGAGCGCGTGCGCTCCGATTATGTCGAGAAGCCCGACGACGCCAAGCTCGTGGAAAGCGCCATCAACGGCATGCTCCAGGGCCTGGATCCGCACTCGTCCTACATGGACGCGAAGAGCTTCCGCGACATGCAGGTGCAGACCCGCGGCGAGTTCGGCGGCCTCGGCATCGAGGTCACCATGGAAGACGGCCTCGTGAAGGTCATCGCCCCCATCGACGACACCCCGGCGGCCAAGGCGGGCGTGCAGGCCGGCGACATCATCACCAAGCTCGACGACGACCAGGTGCAGGGCCTCACCCTGAACCAGGCGGTGGAGAAGATGCGCGGCGCGGTCAACACGCCGATTCGCCTCACCATCGCCCGCAAGGGCCAGGACAAGCCGATCGAGATCAAGGTGGTGCGCGACACCATCAAGATCCGCGCGGTGCGTTCGCGCATCGAGAATGGCGACATCGCCTATCTGCGCATCACCTCGTTCAACGAGCAGACCTTCGACAATCTGAAGAAGGCGATCGAGGACACCACCGCCCAGATCGGCCCCGACAAGATCAAGGGCTATATCGTCGACCTGCGCAACAATCCCGGCGGCCTGCTCGACCAGGCGATCGCCGTGTCGGACGCGTTCCTGGAGAAGGGCGAGATCGTCTCCACCCGCGGCCGCAATGCCGACGAGACCCAGCGTTTCAACGCGCGCGGCGGTGATCTGACCAAGGGCAAGCCGGTGATCGTGCTGACCAATGGCGGTTCCGCCTCAGCCTCGGAAATCGTCGCCGGCGCCCTCCAGGACCACAAGCGCGCGACCATTCTCGGCTCGCGCTCGTTCGGCAAGGGTTCGGTGCAGACCATCATCCCGCTCGGCGGAAACGGCGCGCTGCGGCTCACCACGGCGCGCTATTACACGCCGTCGGGCCGCTCGATCCAGGCCAAGGGCATCGAGCCGGACATCATCCTGATCCAGGATCTGCCGGACGACCAGAAGGCCAAGCTCGGTGCCGCCGCCGGCGACACCACGCGCGGGGAAGCCTCGCTGAAGGGGCATCTGAAGAACGGCGACGACGAGCAGGCGGGTTCGCCCTCCTACGTCCCCGCCGATCCGAAGGATGATACCCAGCTGAAGATGGCGGTGGAACTCCTGGAAGGCACCATCAAGAACGCCGCCTTCCCGCCGAATCCCAACAAGACCACCTCCGCCAACTGAGGCGATTCCGGGCGGTCCGCCCTCACGGCCCGCTCGAAGGTTCAGGACCCGCCGGTTGTGCCGGCGGGTCTTTTTTTGCCGGAAAAAGAGTGTTTCCTTTTTGCATCGCACGCGCGGCGCGATGGCTTGCCGGCAGTGCATTTTGTGGGCAAAGCTGCAGTATAAAAGGAAAATTTCTGCCCTAAGGGCAGGGAATTGCGGGCCTTGCGGGGCCGCGGTGCGTCAATGCGGCACTGTGCCCTTCACTCGGTCGTGTTGCCGCTTCGCAAAGCCTGTGTTAGGCAACCCCGACTTCCGGAGACCGGCCTTGCCGGCGTTTCGGGGGTGAGCATCGATATTCCCAACAGATCAAGGGTTTGGGTCTCCAATCGCGCGGATCGCGCGGCGGAGGTTGCGGACCCGAGAGAGGCGCGGGTGGCGGAGACGATCGTGTCAGGCATGGCGGGGCGCTATGCGACCGCACTGTTCGAATTGGCGAACGAGGCGGGAACCCTCGACGCCGTGAAGGCAGACCTCGGCACGTTGTCGGGCCTGATCGCGGAGAATGCCGACCTCGGCCGTCTCGTGCGCAGCCCGGTCTTCGGTGCCGAGGAGCAATCCCGCGCGATGGCCGCCGTGATGCAGAGCATCGGCATCATCGGCATCACCGCGAATTTCGTGAAGCTCGTGGCCAGCAACCGCCGTCTGTTCGCGCTGCCGACCATGATTTCCGGTTTCAACGCTCTCGTCGCCGCCCATCGCGGCGAGGTGACGGCGCAGGTGACTGCCGCCGAGCCGCTGAGCGACACCCACATCGCCGCGCTGAAAGAAGCGCTGGCTCAAAAGACCGGCAAGGACGTGAGCCTCGACGTGACCGTCGATCCGTCCATCATCGGTGGTCTGATCGTGAAGCTCGGCTCGCGCATGGTCGATGCTTCTTTGAAGACCAAACTCAATTCTATCCGGCATGCGATGAAAGAGGTCCGCTGATGGACATTCGAGCCGCTGAAATCTCTGCCATCCTGAAAGAGCAGATCCAGAATTTCGGCCAGGAGGCGGAAGTCTCGGAGGTCGGTCAGGTTCTCTCCGTGGGCGACGGCATTGCGCGCGCTTATGGTCTCGACAACGTCCAGGCGGGCGAGATGGTCGAGTTCGAGAACGGCACCCGCGGCATGGCGCTGAACCTCGAGATCGACAATGTCGGTATCGTGATCTTCGGCTCCGACCGCGAGATCAAGGAAGGCCAGACGGTCAAGCGCACCGGCGCCATCGTGGACGTGCCGGTCGGCAAGGGTCTGCTGGGCCGCGTGGTGGACGCGCTGGGCAATCCGATCGACGGCAAGGGCCCGATCGAATACACCGAGCGCCGCCGCGTCGACGTGAAGGCGCCGGGCATCATCCCCCGCAAGTCGGTGCATGAGCCCATGCAGACCGGCCTGAAGGCCATCGACGCGCTGATCCCGGTCGGCCGCGGCCAGCGCGAGCTGATCATCGGCGATCGCCAGACCGGCAAGACCGCCGTCGCGCTCGACACCATTCTCAACCAGAAGCCCATCAACATGGGCACGGACGAGAAGGCCAAGCTCTATTGCGTCTATGTGGCGGTGGGCCAGAAGCGCTCCACGGTCGCCCAGTTCGTGAAGGTGCTGGAAGAGCAGGGCGCGCTGGAATATTCCATCATCGTCGCCGCCACAGCTTCCGACCCGGCGCCCATGCAGTTCCTGGCGCCGTTCTCCGGCACCGCCATGGGCGAGTTCTTCCGCGACAACGGCATGCACGCCTTGATCGTCCATGACGATCTGTCCAAGCAGGCGGTCGCCTATCGCCAGATGTCGCTGCTGCTGCGCCGCCCGCCGGGCCGCGAAGCCTATCCCGGCGACGTGTTCTATCTCCACTCGCGCCTGCTGGAGCGCGCGGCCAAGCTGAACGACGCCAATGGCGCCGGCTCGCTGACCGCTCTCCCGGTGATCGAGACCCAGGCCAACGACGTGTCGGCCTATATCCCGACCAATGTGATCTCCATCACCGACGGCCAGATCTTCCTGGAATCCGACCTGTTCTACCAGGGCATCCGCCCGGCGGTGAACGTCGGCCTCTCGGTGTCGCGCGTCGGCTCCTCCGCCCAGATCAAGGCGATGAAGCAGGTGGCGGGCAAGATCAAGGGCGAGCTCGCCCAGTATCGCGAGCTGGCGGCCTTCGCCCAGTTCGGCTCCGACCTCGACGCCTCCACCCAGAAGCTGCTGAACCGCGGCGCGCGCCTGACGGAACTGCTGAAGCAGGGCCAGTTCTCGCCGCTGAAGGTCGAGGAGCAGGTGGTGGTGATCTTCGCCGGCACCAACGGCTATCTCGACCCGCTGCCGGTCTCCAAGGTCCGCGAGTTCGAGGCCGGCCTGCTGCTGGCGCTGCGCTCGCAGCACCAGGACATCCTCGACACCATTCGCACCTCCAAGGAAATGTCCAAGGAGACCCAGGAGAAGCTCACGAAGGCGATCGAAGCCTTTTCCAAGAGCTTTTCCTGAGCCTTTCCTCGAGATTGATGGACGGGCGCAATGGCGAGCCTGAAAGAACTTAGAAACCGGATCGCCTCGGTCAAGGCGACGCAGAAAATCACCAAGGCGATGCAGATGGTCGCCGCGGCGAAGCTGCGTCGCGCCCAGACCATGGCGGAGGCCGCGCGCCCGTTCGCCGAGCGCATGGATGCCGTGCTCGGCAACCTCGCCTCCGGCGTCACGGTCAGCGCCGATACGCCCCTTCTTCTCGCGGGCACCGGCAAGGACGACAAGCATCTGCTGCTCGTCTGCACCTCCGAGCGCGGCCTGTGCGGCGCCTTCAACACCCAGATCGTGCGCTTTGCGCGCGAGCGGGCCTATGCCCTGATGGCCCAGGGGAAGGACGTGAAGTTCTTCTGCGTCGGCCGCAAGGGCTACGACCAGCTGCGCCGCACCTTCCCGAACCAGATCGTCGAACTGGTGGATTTGCGGGCGGTGCGCACGCTCGGCTTCGTGAATGCCCAGGACATCGCGGAAAAGATCATCGCCCGTTTCAATGCGGGCGAGTTCGATGTCTGCACCCTGTTCTTCTCGCACTTCAAGTCGGTGATCTCGCAGATCCCGACCGCGCAGCAGCTCATCCCCGCCACCTTCGAGGAGAAGGCCGGCGAGGCGAGCACCTATGATTACGAGCCGGACGAGGGCGAGATCCTCGCCGACCTGCTGCCGCGCAACCTCGCGGTTCAGGTGTTCCGCGCCCTGCTGGAAAATCAGGCGTCCTTCTATGGCTCGCAGATGAGCGCCATGGATAACGCCACCCGCAACGCGGGCGAGATGATCAAGAAGCAGACCCTCATCTACAACCGCACGCGCCAGGCCATGATCACGAAGGAACTCATCGAGATCATCTCCGGCGCAGAAGCGCTCTGACGGCAGCGCGGTCGAGACACAAGGACGACGAACTATGGCCAAACCCACCGGACGCATCTCTCAGGTCATCGGCGCCGTCGTCGACGTGCAGTTCGACGGCCACCTGCCGGCAATCCTCAACGCCCTGGAAACCACCAACCAGGGCAACCGCCTGGTGCTCGAAGTGGCCCAGCATCTCGGCGAGAGCACCGTGCGCACCATCGCCATGGACTCCACCGAAGGCCTGGTGCGCGGCCAGCCGGTGACCGATACCGGCGCCCCGATCCAGGTGCCGGTGGGCGAAGCCACCCTCGGCCGCATCATGAACGTCATCGGCGAGCCGGTGGACGAGCTGGGCCCGATCGTCGGCGAAATGGTCCGCGCCATCCACCAGGAAGCCCCGAGCTACGCCGAGCAATCCACGGAAGCTGAGATCCTGGTGACGGGCATCAAGGTGGTGGACCTGCTGGCACCTTACTCCAAGGGCGGCAAGATCGGCCTGTTCGGCGGCGCCGGCGTCGGCAAGACCGTGCTCATCATGGAACTGATCAACAATATCGCGAAGGCGCACGGCGGCTATTCCGTGTTCGCCGGCGTGGGCGAGCGCACCCGCGAGGGCAACGATCTCTATTACGAGATGATCGAATCCAAGGTGAACGTGGACCCGCACGAGCATGACGGCTCGGCCGCCGGCTCCAAGTGCGCCCTGGTCTATGGCCAGATGAACGAGCCCCCGGGCGCCCGCGCCCGCGTCGCGCTCACCGGCCTGACCGTCGCCGAGCATTTCCGCGACCAGGGCCAGGACGTGCTGTTCTTCGTGGACAACATCTTCCGCTTCACCCAGGCCGGCTCGGAAGTGTCGGCTCTGCTCGGCCGCATTCCCTCGGCGGTGGGCTATCAGCCGACGCTCGC
>NCHM01000734.1 GCA_002257205.1 Rhizobiales bacterium 24-66-13
TTGGAGCCGACGGAGAGGAAATCCACCCGCGAGAGAATCTCGTCCAGCTCGAACAGCAGCGAGGGCACCTCGACCATGGCGCCGACGAACACCCGCTCGGGCAGCACATGGCCGTGCTTGCGCAGATGGGTCAGCTCGCGCTCCAGGATCGCCTTCGCCTGGTCGAACTCGCCGGCGGTCGCGATCATGGGGAACATGATGCGCAAATCGCGCCCCGCGCCCGCGCGCAGCAGCGCCCGCAATTGGCTGCGCAGCAGGCCGGGCCGATCCAGGCCGAGGCGGATCGCCCGCCAGCCGAGCGCCGGATTCTCCTCCTCCACCGTGCGCATGTAGGGCAGCACCTTGTCGCCGCCGATATCGAGCGTGCGGAAGGTGACCGGCCGGCCGGCGGCGGCATCCAGCACCGCGCGATACAGGTTCAGCTGTTCCGAGATGCGCGGGAAGGTGGAGGCGATCATGAACTGGAGTTCGGTGCGGAACAGGCCGATGCCCGAGGCGCCGGTTTCCGCGATATGCGGCAGGTCCACCAGCAGGCCGGCATTCAGATGCAGGTCCACCTGCACCCCGTCGCGGGTCACCGAGGGCAGATCGCGCAGCGCGGCATATTGCGCCTGCCGGCGGGCGCGGAAGCGCGCCTTCTCGGCATAGGCCGCCTCGACATCGCCGGGCGGCCGCAGATGCACTTCGCCCGCCTGCCCGTCGACGATCACCGGATCGCCGGGATCGGCGAGGCCGGCGGCATTCTCTACCTGTCCGACCGCCGCAATCCCAAGCGCCCGCGCGACGATGGTGACGTGGCTGGTGGTGCCGCCTTCTTCCAGGATCAGGCCGCGAATGCGCGTACGGTCATAATCCAGCAGCGCGGCGGGGCTCATGTTGCGGGCGACCAACACCGCGTTTTCCGGCAGGTCGGTCCGGTCGGAGGCGCGGCCGCGCCCGGTCAATTCGCGCAACAGGCGGTTGGCGAGATCGTCGAGATCGTGCAGGCGCTCGCGCAGATAGGGATCGGATGCGCGCATGATGCGGGCCCGGGTATCCGACTGCACCCGCTCGACCGCGCCTTCCGCGGTGAGGCCGGACATGACCGCCTCGCGCATGCGGTGCATCCAGCCCCGGTCGTGGGCGAACATGCGATAGGCTTCGAGAATCTCGCGATGCTCGCCGGCCTTGGAGAGGCCGTCATCCTCCAGCAGCA